>NZ_JBFAUP010000002.1:0-524090 GCF_040679335.1 Streptomyces sp. NPDC052299
AGTACGGCGCCGTTCATCGTCATCGACACCGACATCCGGTCCAGCGGGATGCCGTCGAAGAGCTGGCGCATGTCGTAGATCGAGTCGATCGCCACCCCGGCCATGCCGACATCGCCCGTCACCCTCGGGTGATCGCTGTCGTAGCCCCGGTGGGTCGGCAGGTCGAAGGCGACCGACAGGCCCTTCTGACCGGCCGCCAGATTCCGCCGGTAGAACGCGTTGGACTCCTCCGCGGTGGAGAAACCGGCATACTGCCTAATCGTCCAGGGCTGGTTCACGTACATCGTCGGATACGGGCCCCGCAGGTACGGCGCGATCCCCGGGTACGTACCGAGGAAGTCCAGGCCCTCCAGGTCGCGCCCGGTGTACAGCGGCTTGACGCCGATGCCCTCGGGGGTCTCCCACACCAGGTCGCCCACCGAGCTGCCGGAGGACTCCTTGACCGCGGCGCGCCACTGGTCCTCGGTGACCTCGGGGGCGCTGCCCGGCCCGAGCCCGATGTCGGAGAAGTCGGGGATACGCATTACGCCACACCCATCCGGTCGAGAAGGGAAGAGAGCACCGCCACCGCGTCGCAGCCGGCGAAGACGTACTCGTCCACACCGTCGTACGCGCCGGGGCGCCCCGCCAGATACACGCGCCGCGCGCCCGCCGAGACCAGCGCCGCGGCGACCTCCGCCGCCTGTTCGACGTAGAGCGCGTCGCTGGAGCACAGGCACGCCACGTCGGCGCCCGAGGCGGCGAACGCCCCGGCCGCCGAGGAGGCGTCCACCCGCACCGGCTCGTGCACCGGCTCGATGCCGCCCGCCTGGAACAGGTTGGCGGCGAAGGAGACCCGCGCGGTGTGCGCCGCCGCCGGGCCCAGCGCGGCGATGAACACGCGCGGCCTGCTCCCGGTCGCCGCCAGATGAGCGTCCGAGCGGGCGCGCAGCGCCTCGAACGCCTCGTCGCGCCGGACGACCGGAAGGCCGCCCCGCGCCGGGGCCGCCGGGAACGGCTCGCGCTCCACCGGGCGCTCGGCCAGCAGCGGGAACTCGCTCACCCCGGTCACCGGCTCCTTGCGCCGCGCCAGGTCCTTGCTGCGCGCCGCCCAGGTCGCCGCGATCCGCTCCGCGACGAGACCCGAGGCCAGCGCTGCCGCCTGGCCGCCCGCACGCTCGATCTCCTGGAAGAACGACCAGGCCGCCTCGGCGAGTTCGTCGGTCAGCCGCTCCACGTACCAGGAACCGCCCGCCGGGTCGATCACCCGGGCGAGGTGCGACTCCTCCAGGAGAATCGTGGAGGTGTTGCGCGCGATGCGCCGGGCGAACGCGTCGGGCAGGCCCAGCGCGTGATCGAACGGCAGCACGGTCACCGCGTCCGCCCCTCCGACACCCGCGCCCAGGCTTGCCAGCGTGGTCCGCAGCATGTTCACCCACGGATCGCGCCGCGTCATCATGACCGGCGACGTCACCGCGTGCTGCCGCTGCGCCCCGGCGCCCGGTGCCCCGCAGACCTCGGCGACCCGCGCCCACAGCCGGCGCGCCGCCCGCAGCTTGGCGATCGTCAGGAACTGGTCGGCCGTCGCCGCGTAGCGGAACTCCAGCTGGCCCAGGGCCGCTTCGACGCCGAGGCCGGCCTCCGTCAACGCCCGCAGGTAGGCGACGCCCGTGGCCAGCGAGGCGCCCAGCTCCTCGGCCGCCGAACCGCCCGCCTCGTGATACGGCAGCGCGTCCACGACGACCGCGCGCAGCCCGGGATACTCCTCGGAGCACCGCCGCGCCCAGCGGACGGCCTCCGACAGGTCGGGCTCGGTGCCCTCGCGCGCGGCCCGCCCCAGCGGATCGGCGCCGAGGCTGCCCCGCACCTGCTCGGCCGCGACACCGCGCTCGGCGTGCAGCCGCAGCAACTCGGCGGCGGCGTCGTCCAGTTCCGCCCCGGCGTCCAGGACGATCGGCGCCAGGTCGAGCAGGACGCCCTCGAGTGCCCGGCCCAGACCGGACACCGGCACCCCCGCGGTGCCCCCGACGGCCAGCCACAGCGAGGTGACGCCGTTCTCCAGGTCCGCGAGCAGGGCCTCGTTGAGCCGGGCGGGATCGGTGAACGCGTGCCGCTGGCGTACGCCCCAGCCGCCCGCCGTACACCCTTCGGGCTTGCCGCCCCGGGTGAACGGGGCGAAGCCCGGGAGACCGGCGTCGGGCGCGTCGTCGCGCGAGGTGTAGAGGGGCCGGGTGATGAGCCCGTCCTCCACCGTGGTGGACAGTGCTTCCTCGGCGGCCGGTCCCGACGCGTCCTTGCCCGATTTGCGCAGCACACCTTCGACAAGGCTCTGCCACTGCTCGTGGGCGGGCTCGGGGAATCCGGCGGCCAGCGGAAGCCCGTCAGCAGGCTGGACCGTCATGGCCCAGATGCTAGGACAGCTCCCGGGGGAGGAGCAGTGCGTCGGCCTGTGACCTTGCACTCCCCCAGTGCACTTGATCCTTTACGTACTGTCGCGTAGCCGTGCGCCTTGATTTTGCGGGACTTTGTCGCAGTGCGGGGGCTAATGCCCGAAGTTATGCTGCTGCCAATCCATTCATGCGGAGAGGACGCAGCCGTGACCGTGGGACCAGTGGAATACCTCGTCGTCGCGTTTCCCGGTAGTCGGTTCACGGGCGCCATCGCGCCCGCGCTGGCCGACGCGGTCGCCTCGAAGGCGGTGCGCATCCTGGACCTGACCTTCGTGCAGAGGTCCGAGGACGGCACCATCCAGGCCGTCGAACTGGACGATCTCGACCCGGACGACCTGGTCTCCTTCGAGCCGGTCGAGGGCGAGGTCAGCGGCATGCTCAGCAGCGAGGACATCCGGCTGCTCGGCGAACGCGTGCCGCCGGGGAGCTCGGCGGCCCTGATCGTCTGGGAGGACCTGTGGGCCGTCCCGCTGGCCGAGGCCGTCCGCGCGTCGGGCGGGCAGGTCATCGCCCACGAACGGATTCCCGCCGAGGTCGCCGAGGCCGCCGCCTCCGCCGCCGGCCACGAGAGCTGAGCCCGTACCGGAAGGGGAACACGCCATGCCGATCTTCCGAGGACCCGGAATGAACCGCCGCGGACCCGGCCTCATCGGGGCCGCCGCGCGCACCGCCGTCATCGCCGGCACCGCGTCCGCCGTCACCGGGCGCGTCCAGCAGCACCAGCAGAACAAGTTCGCCGAGCAGGAGGCGGAGCAGTACGCCGCGCAGCAGCCGGTGCAGCCCGCCCCACAGCCGGCCGCTCCGCCGGGCGAGGACATGATCGGGCAGCTGGAACGGCTGGCCGCGCTGAAGCAGCAGGGCATCCTGACCGAGGCCGAGTTCGAGGCCCAGAAGGCGCGGCTGCTCGCCGGGTGAGAAAGGGGGTACGGGGCGTCAGCCCGTAACCCCTTCCGCCTGCGCGCACGACGGCGACGCCCGGCCGGCGACCACCGCGAACGGTGCGTGCCGGGAGCCGTTCCGCGCGGCTCCCGGCTGCCCTCGCGGCCGTTCGATGATCCCCGGCGTTTTACTTTGTCGATGTGACGACATCATGCGACTTTTGATCCGGCCAGGCCGAAATCATTTCGGATGCGCGCCGGGAAAAGAGGAAATCCATCGTGCAAACCGTCAGGGCCGTCCCGACCGTTTCCGCCCTCAATCTGCGCGATCTCGGCGGCATCACGCTGGGCCCGGGCCGGCACGTCCGGCCGGGAGTGGTCCTGCGCTCCGGCCGGCTCGGCGGACTGGACCCCGTGGACGCGGCGGCCGTGGCCGCGCTCGGCATCCGCACGGTCGTCGACCTGCGCACGGCGGACGAGCGGGGCTCGGCCCCGGACTCACTGCCGCCCGGCGCCCGGCTCTTCGTCGCCGACGTGCTGGGCGACAACCCGGGCGTGACTCCCGCCCGGTTCCGCGCGCTGCTCGCCGACCCCGTCGAGGCCGAACGGCTGCTGGGCAACGGCAAGGCGGAGGAAGCGGTCGCGCGATCGTACCGGCAGCTGGTGCTCTCGCCGGGGGCCGCGGCCGCCTACCGCGCCTTCATCGACACGGCCGCCGATCCCGCCGCGCGGCCGGTCCTCTTCCACTGCGCCACCGGCAAGGACCGGGCCGGCTGGGGGGCCGCCCTGCTGCTCCTGATCCTCGGCGCCTCGCGCGATGTCGTGCGGCAGGAGTTCCTCGCGGTGAACCCGGTGCTGCGGGTCGTCGGACGGCCCTACGTGCAGGGCTTCCTCGACGCCGGCGGCGACCCGGACATCGCCTCGGCCATCATCGAGGTCCGCCCCCGCTATCTCGAAACGGCCCTGGCCGCCATGGACGAGCGCTGGGGCGGCCTGGACGGCTACGTACGCGACTGCCTGCGCGTGCCCGGCCCCACGCTGCGCCGGCTGCGCAGCGAACTGGTCGTCTACACCGGCCAGTAGCGCGCGGCTCCCTCTCCGGACAGCACGCTGCCCCGGCACGCTCGGTGCCGGGGCAGCGGTCGTCCCAGTACTTGTGTCAGACCTTCAGGAGCCGTTCCGTGAGGTCGCGGTAGTGCTGGAGCGTGATCCGCAGCTCCTCGGTCCGCGCCCCGGGGTCGCCCCCGTCCCCCTCGCCGACGTGCAGGGAGCCGCGGCGCTCCTTGAGCGCGCTGGTGAGTCCCGCGACCACGGCGTCGAACGTGGACTCGGCCTCCCGCACCGCCCGGTGCGGGCTCTCCACGAAATCGGTCACCGCCTGGTGCAGCCGGTGGGCCAACTGGTCCTGTTCCCCCGCCGGGAGCAGGCGGTCGGCGCCGTGAGCGGTGTGCGCCCGGCCGTCGCGGTCCGGCGTGTGCGGCCGTTCCGTGACGCCCGTGTCCCTGTTCCCGTCCTTGCGTCCGAGGTCCTTCTCGGCGAGCGGGACCGGGGCGGCCGCCGGGGGAGCGGGGGGCGCCGTCCGGGGCGGACGGGCCGAGGCGTCGTCGGAGAAGTACGGGGAGCCGCCCGGGGCGGACCGGTCGTCGGGGGCCGGACGGCCCGTGGGCGCGGCGGGGGGCCGGGGGGTGGAGCCGGTGTCCTTGGTCATGCCGTACCACTTCCTTCCGCGTGGTGCTTGTCCCGGCGGACCGGGCGGTCCGTGCCGTTGGATACGAGGACGTCGAAGAGGCCCCGGGCCTCGACCAGCGCCGTCCGCAGCTGCTCCGTGTCGCCCTCGCCGCGCTTGGCGGCGTGCACGCGCCGATAGCCCTGGACCTGCTCGGCGTGGTGGACGGAGAGCGCGTCGCTCTGCTCCTCGAAGTCCTTGCCGTCGGGGAAGCCCATGTCCCGGGCCAGCTCCGCGAGGAGCGCGTCGGCCTCGGCCACCGCCTGCTGCGGCGAGTCCACGAACCGGTCCTGGACCCGCGCCCAGCGGGCGAGGTAGCGCTCGCGCTCCTCGGGCGTCAGCGCGCGCTCGTCCAGCGAGCCGTGCCGCTTCAGCCGTTCGTTCAGTTCGTGTTCGGCGGCCTTGGTGTCGCCGTCGTGCCGGGCCACGACACGCTCGTACTCCGGTCCGAAACGCCGCCGCAGTCCATGGCCGCCGTTCCTCCGGCCGAGGACGAGGAACGCTCCGGCGGCCACCACCACGACGACCGCGAGGATGATCACGAGGGTCGTCATCGTCACCACCCCCGGCGGCAGTCGGTCCGCGGGTCACTGTGTTCCACTCCCACCACCCCTTCGGGTTCGCTGCCCGGCGTGCCTTCCGGCCGGGCGTGACGCTCGTCTACCCCGGCGAACGCCTTCGAGACGCGCCGCGTCCGATTTCCGTCGCGGGGCCCCTCGGTAGGGTGGGGAGAGCCGCCACAGGCGTACACCGAGAGGGGATCACGGTGACCGAGCGCAAGCCCGCGGGTGTCAGCTTCGAATCATGGGTGGACCAGCAGATCCGGGAGTCCGAACGGAAGGGCGACATCTCGAAACTGCCCGGGTTCGGCAAGCCGATCGACGCGCTGAGCGCCCCGTACGACGAGGCGTGGTGGATCAAGTCGAAGATGCAGCGCGAAGGGGTGTCGGTGCTGCCGCCGGCGCTGGCGCTGCGCAAGGAGGCCGAGGACGTCGTCGCCGGGCTGCCGGAGATCCGGACCGAGGCGGAGGTCCGCCGGGTGCTGGACGAGGTGAACGAGAAGATCCGCGCGGCCGTGCGCAGGCCGCCGCCGGGCCCGCTGCTGAATCTGCGCCCCTTCGACGTGGACGCCCTGGTGGCGGAGTGGCGCACCGGGCGCGCCGCCCGCTGAAGGGCCCGGGGCCGCCCACCGACGGGGATGCGTAATACTCGCCCCATGAGATCAAGTGTTACGCCGACGGGCCGCCGGGCATCCGGCGGCCCGGTCCGCGTCAGGCGGGCGACCGCGCGCGACGCCAGACGCCTCACCCGGCTGGTCCGGTCCTCGCGCGCCTACGAGGGCCCCTACGCGCCGATGGTCGCCGGGTACCGGGTGGGGCCGGACTACATCGAGGCCCACGAGGTCTTCGTGGCGGTGCAGGAGGCGACGGAACGTGTGCTCGGCTTCTACGCGCTCGTCCTGGACCCGCCCGAGCTGGACCTGCTCTTCGTCGCGGACGACGCCCAGGGCACCGGCACCGGACGGCTGCTGATCGGCCACCTGCGGGCGGAGGCGGAGGCGCGAGGGCTGCCCGGTGTCCGCGTCGTGTCGCATCCGCCGGCGGAGGGGTTCTACCTGACCATGGGCGCCCGGCGGACCGGCACCGTACGGGCCGCGCCGCCCGCGGTGATGTGGGACCGGCCCGAACTGCTCCTGCCGGTCGCCTGAGCCACGCCCTCAGCCCTTCGCCGCGCGGTGCGCGTCCGTGACGGTGAAGAGCCCGCCGTCCGGGTCCAGGAGCGTCGCCTCCCGGCCCTCGGCGCCCGACAGCTCCTCCACCAGGGAGCCCCCGTGCTCGCGGGCCCGCTCCACGGCGAGGGTCACGTCGTCCACCGGGAAGTTCACCTGCCAGTGCGGGCGGACCAGCGGATCGGGGGCGGCCTCGACCGCGCCGGAGCTGATCCGGGCCAGCTGACGGCCTCCGCACTGGACGATCACCTCGTCCCTCGCGTACGACACCTCGCAGGCCCCCGGCTCCCCGCTCGCCCAGTCCAGCACCTCGCCGTAGAAGATCGCGGCGTCGAAGGCGCTCCGGGTGCGCAGCCGCAGCCAGGCGTGCGCGTGGCCGTCCGGGGCGGGCGGCGACGTCGCCGGTGCGGTCCGCTCCCAGATGCCGAACCCGGCCCCGTCCCGGTCGGCGGCCAGCGCGCCGCGCCCCTTGCCGAGCGACAGCGGACCCACCGCCACCGTGCCGCTGCGCTCCCGGATGCGGGAGGCGGCCACATCGGCATTCCGGACGGCGAAGTAGGGCGTCCAGGCCACCGCGACCCGGAAGGCGGTGGCCACGGCCCCGATGCCGGCGACCGGCACATCGCCGCGGCGGGCCACCGCGAAGTCGTCGCCGAGCCGGCCCGGGCGGAAGCTCCAGCCCATCACCGGGCCGTAGAACTTCTGGGCGGACTCGAGATCGCGGGTCATCAGATTGACCCAGCAGGGAGCGGCGGACCCGGTCAGGGCCGCACGCGCGGGCGCCGTGCCGGAGGTGCTTGGGGTCATGGTGCCACTGCCTTCATGGGGGACGCGGCGGATGTGCCGACGGGCTTCGGGACCGTCACCCAGCCTCGCCGGGGGCGGCCGCTCCCGCAAACGCGACGCCGCCGCCCGCGCCCCCTCCGGGCCGGGTCAGTCGCGCTTGTCGTCGTCCTCGTGGCGGATCGGCTCGTTCCCGTGCTCACCGAGCTCGTAGGGAGACAGGCCGCGGCCGTCCGCCGGGAAGCGGTCGTCACCGTGGACGTCCGGCTTCTCCTCGTGGCTGCGGTGCTCGGGGCCGACCGGCTGCTCGTCCGGCCGGGGCGGGGGCAGTTCCTGGTCGTGCCGCCGCTTGCCCAGCAGGAAGGCGCCGATCAGCATGATCACCAGGAGCACGCCGATCACGCCCATCACGACGCCCGTCGCGCCGCGTCCGTCCGCGAGAGTGACCGCCAGGGAATTAAGGGCTCCATCCGAAACGTCCATGCTTGCCGCATACCCCAGGACACAGGCGTCACTCGGTCCGGCGATCGAATTCATGTTTTAAGTGGATATGGGCGCCGAAAATGTTTCGAGGGTGTGAGCCCGGGCCGCACCGGGCACGCGGGGGAGTCCCGGGCCGCTCCTGTCGCCGCCGCCCGCGCGCGGGGTCAGCCTGGTTATGACGGCAATGCTCTTCGGAAGGAGCCGCGGTGAACAGCGCACAGGACAAGCGACAGGCCCCGGAGGACCACCACGACCAGGAGGTGTCGGTCGTCCTCAGCGAGTGCCCGGAGGAGGACGCGCGCACCGTCTTCGACGTGCTGAGGGCCGCCTTCACCACCGACCGCTCCTCCGCCGACGTGCCCCACGAGACCGAGGGCAGGCGGCCCACGGCGTGGGCGGCGACCGTGGACGTGTCCGAGGCCCGGGTGGTCTCGGGGTCCGTGACCCTCGGCGTCCCCGTCACGCTCGATGTGCAGGGCGGCTACCACGCGGTGGACCGGCTCAGGGCCGGGCTGGCCGACGCCTTCGCCGTCCGGGTGGTGGGCACGGTGTCGGGGGACCAGGAGGAGGAAGTGCGGCTGCGCCTGGAGAACAAGTAGGCCGAACGCCGCGTGCGGGGCCGCGAAGGACCGGAGGCGCCGCCGCATCTGGTAGAAATCGGACAAAGTGACCTCGTCGAAAGGTGTCGCGCGTGGACCCGGCCAGTTCGTGGGAAGGCGGCGCCGCAGAGGCGCCCGGCGACCTCCCCTCCGCCACCCTGACCCTGCACATCAACGGCACCGAGCGCACCGTCACCCTCGACCACCGCACCACCCTCCTCGACGCCCTGCGCCACCACCTGGACCTCACCGGGGCGAAGAAGGGCTGCGACCACGGCCAGTGCGGCGCCTGCACCGTCCTCGTGGACGGCCGCCGCGCCAACAGCTGTCTCCTGCTGGCCGTCGCCCACGACGGCTCGCGCATCACCACGGTCGAGGGCCTGGCGGACGGCGACCGGCTGCACCCGCTCCAGGAGGCGTTCCTGGAACGCGACGCCTTCCAGTGCGGCTACTGCACACCGGGCCAGCTCTGCTCCGCGGCCGGCGTCCTCGCCGAGGCCGGCCAGGGCCACCCCTCACACGTCACCCCGCACGACGCACCCGTCGCCACCCCCGCCCGGCTCGGCCCGGAGGAGATCCGGGAGCGGATGAGCGGCAACCTCTGCCGGTGCGGCGCCTACCCGCGCATCGTCGAGGCCATCGAGGACGTGGCGTCGTGAAACCCTTCGCCTATCTGCGGGCCGAGACCGTCACCGACGCGGTGCGCGCCTGCGCCGCCCACCCGGGTGCCAAGTTCCTCGGCGGCGGGACCAACCTGGTCGACCTGATGAAGCTCGGGGTGGAGACCCCCGGCATGCTGGTCGACGTCAGCCGGCTGCCGCTGGACCACATCGCGGACACCGCCGACGGGGGCCTGCGCATCGGCGCCACCGTACGCAACAGCGACCTGGCCGCCCACCCCGTCGTACGCACCCGCTACCCCGCCCTTTCGCAGGCGCTGCTGGCCGGCGCGTCCGGGCAGCTCCGCAACGTCGCGACCACCGGCGGCAACCTCCTCCAGCGCACCCGCTGCCCCTACTTCCAGGACACGTCCAAGCCCTGCAACAAGCGCGAACCCGGCACCGGCTGCCCCGCCATCGAGGGCAGCCACCGCGACCTCGCCGTCATCGGGCACTCCGAGGAGTGCGTCGCCACCCACCCCTCGGACATGGCCGTGGCCCTCGCCGCACTCGACGCGGACGTGGTGCTGCACGGGCCGGAGGGCGAACGGACCGTCGCGGTGACCGACTTCCACCGGCTGCCCGGCGACAACCCCGACGCCGACACGGTCGTCCGGCCCGGCGAACTCGTCACCGACGTCCTGCTGCCGCCCCTGGCCGACGGCACCGTCAGCCTCTACCGCAAGGCCCGCGACCGCGCCTCGTACGCCTTCGCCCTGGCCTCCGTCGCCGCCGTCCTGTGCGTACGCGACGGACACGTCGAGCACGCGGCCCTGGCGTTCGGCGGGCTCGCCCACCGCCCCTGGCGGGCCCGTGCGGCCGAGGAGATCCTGCGCGGCGCACCCGCCACCGACGCGACCTTCCTGCGGGCCGCCGACGCCGAGCTGGCTGGGGCCCGCCCGCTGCGCGACAACGCGTTCAAGGTGCGCCTGGCCCGGCACCTGGCCGTCGACGCCCTCGCCGAACTCACCGCCCGCACCTGAAGAGCCGAGGAACCCGCCATGAGCCACGCCCGCCAGCCGCTCGGCGCGCCCGCCGTCCGCCGCGAGGGCCGCGCCAAGGTGACCGGCACCGCGCGCTACGCCGCCGAACGCGGCCTGCCCGGCTGCCTGTACGCCTGGCCGGTGCCCGCCTCCGTGCCGTCCGGCCGGGTTACCGCCGTCCGCACCGTCGACGCCCTCGCCCAGCCCGGCGTCCACAGCGTCCTCACCCACGACAACGCGCCCCGCCTGGCCGAGCCGGACGACCCGATCCTCGCCGTCCTCCAGGACGACCGGGTGCCCCACCGGGGCTGGCCCGTCGCGCTCGTCGTCGCCGACAGCCTCGCCAGCGCCCGGGCCGGCGCGGCCGCCCTGCACATCACCTACGAGACGACCCCGCACGACGCTGTGCTCACCGAGGACCACGCGGGGCTCTACACCCCGGAACAGGCCAACGGCGGCTACCCCGCGGTCCGTGAACGCGGCGACTTCGACCGGGCGTTCACGGAATCGCCCGTACGCGTCGACGTGACGTACACCCTGGAGCCGCTGCACAACCACCCCATGGAACCGCACGCCTCGACCGCCCACTGGTCGCCGGCCGGGCACCTCACCGTGTACGACTCCAGCCAGGGCGCCACCAAGGTGCGCGACAGCCTCGCCGCCGCCTTCGGCATCGGGGCCGACCGGGTCACCGCCGTATCCGAGCACGTCGGCGGCGGCTTCGGCTCCAAGGGCACCCCGCGCCCGCAGGCCGTGCTCGCCGCGATGGCCGCCCTGCACACCGGCCGGCCCGTCGAACTCGCCCTGCCCAGGCGGCAGATGCCCGCGCTCGTCGGTCACCGCGCACCCACCGTGCAGCGCGTCAGGCTCGGCGCCGGGGCGGACGGCACGCTCACCTCGGTCGCCCAGGAGATCATCACCCACACGTCCCGGATCAAGGAGTTCGTGGAGCAGGCCGCCGTGCCCGCCCGCGTCATGTACGGCTCGCCGCACAGCCGCACCACGCACCGGGTCGCCGCCCTCGACGTGCCCACCCCGTCGTGGATGCGCGCCCCGGGCGAGGCCCCCGGCATGTACGCCCTGGAGTCCGCGATGGACGAACTCGCGGTGGAAATCGGCATCGACCCCGTCGAGCTGCGGCTGCGCAACGACCCGGCCGACGAACCCGACTCCGGCAAGCCGTTCAGCAGCCGGGGGCTGGCCGCCTGTCTGCGCGAGGGCGCCGAACGCTTCGGCTGGCGGGACCGCGACCCCGCCCCCGGCGTCCGCCGCGAGGGCGCCCTGCTCCTCGGCACGGGCGTCGCCTCGGCCACGTACCCCGTCTACGCCAGTGCGAGCCACGCCTCCGCGCACGCGGCGCCCGACGGCACCTACCGCATCGCCGTCAACGCCACGGACATCGGCACCGGCGCCCGTACCGTCCTCGCCCAGATCGCCGCCGAGGCGCTGGGCGCACCGCTCGACGACGTGGCCATCGACATCGGGGACAGCGACCTGCCCGACGCCCCGCTGGCCGGCGGCTCGTCCGGCACCGCCTCCTGGGGGTGGGCCGTGCACAAGGCCGCCTCCGGGCTCGCGGAAGAGCTCGCCGCGCGCAACGGGCCGCTGCCCGCCGAAGGGGTGACCGTCGCCGCCGACACCACCGAGGAGACCGCGGAGACCTCCCCGTACGCCCGCCACGCCTTCGGGGCGCACTTCGCCGAGGTCGCTGTCGACACCCGCACCTGCGAGGTCCGGGTGCGCCGGATGCTCGGCGTCTTCGCGGCCGGCCGCATCCTCAACCCCCGTACCGCGCGCTCCCAGTTCACCGGCGGCATGACCATGGGCATCGGGATGGCCCTGACCGAGGGCTCCACCCTGGACCCGGTCTACGGCGACTTCACCGAGTGCGACCTCGCCTCCTACCACGTCCCCGTCTGCGCCGACGTGGCCGCCGTCGACGCGCACTGGATCGAGGAGGACGACCCCCACCTCAACCCGATGGGCAGCAAGGGCATCGGCGAGATCGGCATCGTCGGCGCCGCCGCGGCCGTCGGGAACGCCTTCCGGCACGCGACCGGAGTCCGGCTGCGCACGCTTCCCCTCACACCCGATCGGGTGCTCACCCACCTGGCCTGACGCGAAAGCGCCGGTCACGCCGGGTGCCCGGCCCGATATGTTGCGCGACCGGCCCAGCCGGGTCACCCTGTGGAGTGACCCAGAAGAGACATCTGCTCACTCTTCGTATTCGGGGGTCGTTGGTTCAACGAGGCGAAGTCGTGGGCCTCGATGTGAGGAGCCTCGACGATGACCGTTCCACTCGACCGGCACTATCTGGTCGAACTCCAGGTGTCCGCAGAGCGTGTGGACCAGCTGCGACGCATAGTCGCGGCCCACCTGCGCCACTGGAGTCTCGAACTCCACGTACGGCCCGTGTGCCGTGCCGTGGAGGAGCTGCTGACCAATGTCCACCGGCACGTCGGTGACGACAACCGCTGCGTCGTCGAACTCCGGTGGTCCGGGCGGCACCTCACGGTCTCCGTCGCCGACAACGGCTCCGAGATGCCGCGGCTGCTCCACGAGGGCGGCGGCCTGAGCCGGGTCATGGCCCTCAGCGACAGCTGGGGCACCTGCCGGACCGCGGACGGCAAGGTCGTCTGGTTCACCCGGTACGCCCAGGAGCCCCAGCACATCGAGCTGGTGCCGCTGCCGCCGCTGCCCGGTGTCCGCGAGTCCCGCCGCCCGCCGGCCGCGGTCGCGGAGATCCCCGAGCCGGTCCCGGCCGCGGCCGACGAGACCGTCCCGGTCCCCGACGCCGCCCCGGCGCTCGTCTGAGACGCACGCCCCAGCCCCACCGCAGGCCCCCGTCCGGCGCGGATCGCATGTCCCGAGCATGCATGATCCGCGCCGGACGGGTATGCGGTGGCGGGGGCCGCACCCGGGCACGGCCCGCGTTGCGGGCGGGCCCGCCGCGCGGCACGGTCGAAGTACCGAGGCAAGGAGGCCACAGTCATGCCCATCGCGACGGTCAATCCCGCGAACGGCGAGACGCTCAGGACGTTCGACGCGCTGGAGGACGACGAGATCGAGCAGCGGATCGCCGCGGCCGACACCGCCTTCCGCGCCTACCGCACCACCACGTTCGCCGAACGGGCCCGGCTGCTCAACCGGGCCGCCGACCTCCTGGACGAGGACCAGCAGGACATCGCCCGCACCATGACCCTGGAGATGGGCAAACCCGTCAAGGCCGCCCGCGCCGAGGCCGCGAAGTGCGCCAAGGCCATGCGCTGGTACGCCGCGCGCGCCGAGGAACTGCTCGCCGACGAGCACCCCGCGGCCGCCGATGTGGAGGACTCCGGCGCGGTACGCGCGTACGTCCGCTACCGGCCGCTCGGCCCGGTCCTCGCCGTGATGCCGTGGAACTTCCCGCTGTGGCAGGTCGTGCGCTTCGCGGCCCCCGCCCTGATGGCCGGCAACACGGGCCTGCTGAAGCACGCGTCGAACGTGCCGCAGACCGCGCTGTACCTCGGTGACCTCTTCCACCGCGCCGGCTTCCCGGCCGGCTGCTTCCAGACCCTGCTGGTCGGCTCCAAGGCCGTCGAGGGCATTCTGCGCGACCGCCGGGTGGCCGCCGCGACGCTCACCGGCAGCGAACCGGCCGGCCGCTCCGTCGCGGCCATCGCCGGTGACGAGATCAAGCACACCGTCCTCGAACTCGGCGGCAGCGACCCCTACCTGGTCCTTCCCTCGGCGGACGTGGCCAAGGCCGCCCGCACCGCCGTCACCGCCCGCGCCCAGAACAACGGCCAGTCGTGCATCGCCGCCAAGCGGTTCATCGTGCACACCGAGGTGTACGAGGAGTTCGCCGAGCGCTTCACCGTCGGCATGCGCGAGCTGACCGTGGGCGACCCGCTGGAGGAGTCCACCGACGTCGGGCCGATCGCCATGGAGCAGGGCCGCGCGGACCTGGCGGAGCTGGTGGACGACGCGGTGAACAGGGGCGCCGAGACGCTGTGCGGCGGCGGACGCCCCGAGGGCCTGAGCGGCGGCCTGGAGAACGGCTGGTTCTACGCGCCCACCGTCCTCGCCGGCATCACACCCGAGATGCGCGTCCACCGCGAGGAGACCTTCGGCCCGGTCGCCACGCTCTACCGCGTGGACAGCCTGGACCAGGCCGTCGAGGTCGCCAACGACACGTCCTTCGGGCTCAGTTCCAACGTCTGGACCCGCGACGCCGACGAGGCCGAACGCTGCGTCCGGGACCTCCAGGCCGGCGGCGTCTTCTTCAACGGCATGACCGCATCCCACCCCGCGCTGCCCTTCGGCGGAGTGAAGCGCTCGGGCTACGGGCGCGAGCTCGCCGGACACGGCATCCGTGAGTTCTGCAACGCCACCACCGTCTGGTACGGCGCCGAGCCCCGGTGACCGTACGCGCGACGCCCCCGACCGGCCCCGCTGAGAGGTGACCATGAGCGACGCCCCACCGCCGTCCGGCCCGTCCGACCAGGAGCTCGACGCGCTGGACGCGCACTGGCGGGCCGCCAACTACCTGGCCGTCGGGCAGATCTACCTGATGGACAACCCCCTGCTGACCCGGCCCCTCGCCCCCGAGCACATCAAACCCAGGCTGCTCGGACACTGGGGCACCTCACCCGGCCTCAACCTCGTGTACACCCACCTCAACCGCCTCATCGGGGCGCGCGGAACACCGGCGCTGTGCATCTGGGGCCCCGGCCACGGCGGCCCCGCCGTCCTCGCCGGTTCCTGGCTGGAGGGCAGCTACTCGGAGGCGTACCCGGACGTCAGCAGGGACGCCGAGGGCATGGGCCGGCTGTTCAAGCAGTTCTCGTTCCCCGGCGGAGTCCCCAGCCACGTCGCCCCCGAGACCCCCGGCTCCATCCACGAGGGCGGCGAACTCGGCTACTCCCTCGCCCACGCCTACGGTGCCGCACTCGACCACCCCGAACTGCTGGTCACCTGCGTCATCGGCGACGGCGAGGCGGAGACCGGACCGCTCGCCGGTTCCTGGCACGCCAACAAGTTCCTCGATCCGGTCCACGACGGGGCCGTCCTGCCGGTGCTCCACCTCAACGGCTACAAGATCGCCAACCCCACGGTCCTCGCCCGCCTGCCGCACACCGAGCTCGACGCCCTGCTGCGCGGCTACGGACACGACCCCCTGTACGTGGAGGGCGACGAACCGCGCGCCGTGCACCGGGCGATGGCCCTCGCGATGGACCGCGCCGCCGACCGCATCGCGGAGATCCAGACCGCCGCCCGCACAGACGGCGAGACGGACCGGCCGCGGTGGCCGATGATCGTGCTGCGCACTCCGAAGGGCTGGACCGGGCCCGCCGACGTCGACGGGCTGCCCGTCGAAGGCACCTGGCGTGCCCACCAGGTCCCGCTGCCCGGCGTCCGCGACAACCCGGACCACCTGCGCCAGCTGGAGGCGTGGCTGCGGTCGTACCGGCCGGACGAGCTCTTCGACGCCGAGGGCCGCCCGACCGAACAGGTGCTGGCCTGCGTCCCCGAGGGCGCCGCCCGCCTCGGCGCCACCCCGTACGCCAACGGCGGCCTGCTCCTGCGCGATCTGCCCGTCCCGGACCTCGACGGATTCGCCGTCCCCGTGGACCGGCCGGGCACCACGCTCCGCGAGCCCACCCGCGTACTCGGCGGTCTCCTCGAAGCGGTGATGGCGGCGACGGCGCACCGCAGGGACTTCCGTCTCGTCGGTCCCGACGAGACGGCGTCCAACCGGCTCGACGCCGTCTACGAGGCCAGCGGCAAGGCATGGCAGGCCCGCACCCTCCCGACCGACGAGCACCTGGCGCGGGACGGCCGGGTCATGGAGGTCCTGTCCGAGCACCTGTGCCAGGGCTGGCTGGAGGGCTATCTGCTGACCGGGCGGCACGGGCTGTTCTCCTGCTACGAGGCGTTCGCGCACATCGTGGACTCGATGGTCAACCAGCACATCAAGTGGCTGCGCACGTCGCGCCGCCTCGCCTGGCGCCGCCCCATCGCCTCGCTCAACTATCTGCTCACCTCGCACGTCTGGCGCCAGGACCACAACGGCTTCTCGCACCAGGACCCGGGGTTCGTGGACCACATCCTCAACAAGAGCCCCGAAGTCGTACGCGTCTACCTGCCGCCCGACGCCAACACCCTGCTCTCGGTCGCCGACCACGCCCTGCGCAGCCGGGACTACGTCAACGTCATCGTGGCCGGCAAGCAGCCCGGCTTCGACTGGCTCACCCTCGACCAGGCCCGGGTGCACTGCGCGCGCGGCGCCGGGCTCTGGGAGTGGGCGGGCACGGAGGACGGCAGCCGCGAGCCCGACGTCGTCCTCGCCTGCGCCGGTGACGTACCCACGCTGGAGACCCTGGCGGCCGCCCAGCTGCTGCGGCGCCATCTGCCGGAGCTCGCCGTGCGGGTGGTCAACGTGGTCGACATGGCCCGGCTCATGCCGCACTCCGAGCACCCGCACGGCATGACGGACTCCGAGTACGACGCGCTGTTCACCCGGGGCAGGCCGGTCATCTTCGCGTACCACGGCTACCCGTGGCTGATCCACCGGCTGGCCTACCGTCGCACCGGCCACAGCGAGCTGCATGTGCGCGGCTACAAGGAGGAGGGCACGACCACCACCCCCTTCGACATGGTCGTCCGCAACGACCTCGACCGCTACCGGCTGGTCATGGACGTCATCGACCGGGTCCCCGGCCTGGGCGTGCGGGCCGTGGCGGTGCGTCAGGAGATGGCGGACACCCGGACCCGCCACCACGCCTGGATCCGCGAACACGGCACCGACCTGCCCGAGGTCGCCGACTGGTCCTGGGAGGGCTGACCCGCCCCAGGCCGTACGCCGAGGGCCCGGACGGGAATCCCGGTCCGGGCCCTCGGCGTGTGCCGCGGGAACTCAGAAGCGCAGTTCGGCCGCGATCCGGCCGTGCCCCTTGAGCGAGTCGTCCGCGACGAAGAACACCTCCGCGCCGCTGTCCAGCGCCGCCTCGACCAGCTCGTCCACGATGTCCTCGCGGACGCTCGCGTCGGTCGGGTCCACCACGTCGTCGGTCACCGGCTTCAGGTGCTCCTGGTCGACCCGTACCGTCTGCTGGTAGTGCTCCTCCACGGCCACCAGACCGGCGCGGCCCTCGCGCACCGCGGCCCACACCTCGTCCAGGCCGCCGGCGAACGCCTTGCGGCCGCGCGCCGAGTCCAGCCGTCCGTCGATCTCCTTCGCGAAGTGCGCGCGCCGGGCGTCCAGGGCCGGGCGCAGCTCGGTGAGCAGGTCGCGGGGCGCGTTGTCGGCCGGCGCGCCCTTGGTGACCCGGCCGACCGCGTCCTTCGCGCACTCGCTGACCTCGTCGAAGAGGGCGAGGGCCGGTGCGATGCCCACCAGGTACAGCGGGCGGGGATCGGTGGCCAGGACGGCGCGCAGCTTCTCGTCCACCGTGCGCAGGAAGTTACGGGTGTCCTCGCTGGCGAAGTTGCTCGCGGTGTCCCCGATCCGTTCCATGCGCTGCGGGTTGAACTCCTCGCGCGGGGCGGCCAGCGGGAAGCCGCCGGCGTGGGCCTCCTGCGCGGACTCGGTGGTGCCGCTGAAGAGGGCGGCGTGGTCGGCGGCCACGGTCAGCGCCCAGAAGGGGCGGGCCTGCGCCTTCGCGGCGACCAGGTTGCGGGTGAGGTAGCTGTCGCTCAGCACCACCCGTTCGGGTGTGGTGCGCGGCAGCCGCCAGATCTGGTACTCGTCGGCGGTGGCGAGCAGGACGAGCGCGTCCAGGGCCCGGCGCTGGTCGAGTTCGCCGAGCGCGCGGTCGAGCTGCTGCTTGATCGCGGCGCACGCCTCCCGGCCGACCTCCGGATCGGCATCCAGCCGGTTGTGGGCCTCGGACAGCAGGTTGCGCAGGCGTACGGCGTCCTGCGCGTTGTCCGGGGCGCGCCGGTGGGTCGGCATGGTCAGGGACAGGGCCGGATAGGGCCTGGTCCGGCGGAGCTCCTGCAGCAGGCCGGCGGTCAGGGCGTCCGTGTCCATCAGTTCCCTCCCGGGGAATCGCGCACTGCGTGCGGAGCGGGTGATTCAACGAGTCAATTCATACCTTTTGATCCTAATATGGGCGAGTTGGTCATTCCGGGTGCGGGAAGCGCTGCTTCCTCGTGCCCGCTTCAGTGGACGGAGCGTTTGTGAACCGGACCGGTCCCGCGCACAGCCCCTTCCGAGGCCGCGCCATCCGCAGCCTGACTCCCGCCGCACTCGTCGCGGTGCTCGTCGCCGGGGCGGCAGCCTGCGGCGACTCCGACACGTCGTCGGCCGGTACGGCCAGGAGCACCCGCACGATCTCCGCCGAACCGACGGCGAGCCCGAGCGCGACCCGTAGCGAGCGCACCCAGGACGAGTTCGCCGCCTCGGTGTCCGCCGACGTCGAGCGCAACCGGCAGAAGGCCGTGGCGACCCTCAAGGGTGTCGACGGCAAGGGCAACGCGATGGACGACGTCTCCGTCAACGGCATCGCGGTCCGGCCGGGGGAGCGGTTCCGCAGCGCGCTGGTGCGCGTGACCAACGGGAGCGACAAGCCGGCGTTCTTCGCCGTGCGCGTCGAGTTCGTGGACGCGTCGGGCAAGGTGCTGGACTCCGTGGTGCTCGGCTTCCCGGACGCGCCGACCGACAAGACCGTCAGCCAGCACGCCAACAGCCGCAAGGCCGCCGGCGTCAAGTCGTTCCCCTGGATCGCCCAGGCGGAGCGGAGCTGACGGCCGGCGGCCGGAGTCAGGGACGCGCGGTCCTCACCAGATGGCCTCCACCCACTCGGGGTGGTCCACGAACGGGTTCCGGTTGTGTTGGTAGTCCTCGTATATGACGTCGTTGCGCCGCTTCTCGAAGGCGTCCGGCGGGTCCTGCTCGCTCCAGGCCTTGAGCACGGAGAGCCGGCCGATGTGCGGTGAGGAACCGTTGGACACGCTGTCGTTGGGTTCCAGGTCGGGGAACGCGTCGTCGCCCTCGTAGCGCACGGCCATGTAGAGGATCATCCGCGCCACGTCGCCCTTGACCGCGTCGCGCGGTTCGAAGGAGTCGGAGTCGGTGTAGTTGCCCGGGGCGTCGCTCAGCTCCGTACCGCCGTTGTCGAAGTCCTTGTTGCCGCGGGTGGAGTTGACCTGGACGTCGGACGGACGGAGGTGGTGGATGTCGGTGCCCGGACCGGTGGCCGTGCCGAAGTCGCCGTGGGACTTGGCCCAGACGTGCTCGCGGTTCCACTGGCCGACGCTGCCGCCGTTGTTGCTCTTCGGTTCGGAGCGCCCGGTGTACAGCTCGATGATGTTCGAGGAGTCGGCCGGGTCCTCGTCGGTGTCCTTCAGGGCGTCCCAGACCTGGCTGTAGGTGAGCTTGCTCTGGTCGCTGATGATCGTGTGCAGGGCGCTCTTCAGTGCGGCGCCGGTCTTTCCGGTCGCGTCCTCGTAGTACGTGTCGTCCAGCGCCGAGAGCGCGGAGGCGGCGGTGGGCGGTGGCGTCGCGACGGGTGCGGCGGCGGCCGTGCCGCTGAACAGGGCCAGTGCGGCGAGCGCGGCCGGCAGTGCGTGGCGGGCGGGAAGGTGACGACGGGACATGTGGGGTGTCCTCTCCGGGAATACGCGCGCCGCGGCGCCGTCACGGGGTGGGGGACGGCTCCGCGGTGGTCGTGTCCGCTATGTGTACGCGGGAGCCTTCCATGCGGACCGTCACGATGTGTGAACCCCGCGTATCTATCATGTGCAGGTCAAGTGAGGGCCCGGAACCCGTTCCGGGACCCCGCCCCGGTCTCGGATGCGGGAGCGCCGGGGGCGGGCGAGAATGACGGGAAGGACAAGGAGGCGGCATGAGCGACGAGTCCGATTCCGTATCCAGCACCCGGGGCCTGACTCCGGACG
The DNA here is from genome assembly GCF_040679335.1 of Streptomyces sp. NPDC052299. Lineage (NCBI taxonomy): Bacteria > Bacillati > Actinomycetota > Actinomycetes > Kitasatosporales > Streptomycetaceae > Streptomyces > Streptomyces sp. NPDC052299. The sequence goes on from NZ_JBFAUP010000002.1 coordinate 20,152, forward strand.
ACCTCTTGCACACCGGCGCCACCGACAACCCGTCCGCGGAGGACCTGGTGCTCGCGTCGGGCCGGGACCTGACCCCGGAGAACCTCAAGTGGGCGGAGCGCACCCTGGCCAGGGAGGGCCGGGCGGCCATCGACAAGCGACTGCCGTAGACAGCGGTACGGCGCGGCGGCCCCTGCCGTCGCGCCCCTCGCGGGTTCGGGTGCCGGGCGCCGCTCGGTTAGCCTGAACGCACAATGAACCGTTTGACGACGTCAGAGGGCGGTTACGACCTCGCCCGCTTCCCCGAGGACCCCCGCGACCCGTTCCGTGCCTGGGATGCGGCCGACGCCTATCTGCTCCAGCACCTGGAGGACGCGGTCGACGTCTCGGGCCACGTCGTCGTGACCGGCGACCGCTGGGGGGCCCTGAGCACGGTCCTGGCCGCGCACCGCCCCGTACAGATCAGCGACTCCTACCTCGGGCAGCGCGCCACCGCCGCGAACCTGGAGCGGAACGGGCTGCCCGCCGATTCGGTGCGCCTCCTGTCCCCGCGCGACACCCCGCCGGACCGCGTCGACGTGCTGCTCGTACGCGTCCCGAAGAGCCTGGCGCTCCTGGAGGACCAGCTCCACCGCATCGCGCCCGCCGTGCACGCCGGGACCGTCGTCATCGGCACCGGGATGGTCAAGGAGATCCACACCTCCACGCTCAGTCTCTTCGAGCGCCTCATCGGCCCGACCCGGACCTCCCTCGCCGTCCGCAAGGCGCGGCTCATCCACTGCACCCCGGACCCCGCCCTGCCCCGCACCCCCAGCCCCTGGCCACTGCGTTACGAGCTGCCGCCGGACGCGGGGGCCGCCGCCGGGCGCACCGTGACCAACCACGCCGGGATCTTCTGCGCCGACCGGCTCGACATCGGCACCCGCTTCTTCCTCAAGCACCTGCCGGACCGCAGCGGGCCCGACCGCGTCGTGGACCTCGGCTGCGGCAACGGCGTGCTCGGCCTCGCCGCCGCCCTCGCCAACCCCGACGCCACCCTCACCTTCATCGACGAGTCGTACCAGGCCGTCGCCTCGGCCGAGGCCACCTTCCGCGACAACACCGCGCCCGACGCCCCGGCGCGCTTCGTCGTCGGGGACGGTCTGGCCGGAGCCGAACCCGGGAGCGTGGACCTCGTCCTCAACAACCCGCCGTTCCACTCCCACCAGGCCACCACCGACGCGACCGCCCGGGCCATGTTCCACGGGGCGCGGCGCGCGCTGCGCCCGGGCGGCGAGCTCTGGGTGGTCGCCAACCGGCACCTGGGCCACCACACCACCCTGCGGCGCGTCTTCGGCAACTGCGAGACGGTGGCGGGCGACCCGAAGTTCGTCGTCCTGCGCGCGGTCAGGCGCTGAGGGCCGCCCACCCCGGAAGCGGCTCCCGGGCCGAGGACGGTGCGTCGGCCATCCTCGTGGTACGGCAGGGCTTCCGTCAGTCCGCCGCCCCGCGCCGCGCGGCCGCCGCCGCCATGGCCGCACCCGCGGAGAGCAGCGCGCACAGCAGCCAGACCGCGACGTACCCGGACTCGCTCGCCGCCTCCTGGGTGTCGGAGACGGTGCTCCCGGTCTCGGGCGCCGGGGTCGCCAGGATGACGGCGATGACCGCTCCGGCGACCGCCCCGCCCAGGGTCTTGACGTTGTTGTACAGCGCCGTGGTGATCCCCGTACGGGAGGGTGCGCCGGCCTCCGCGATCACCGTGGGCAGCGCGCCGAGCGCCACGCCGATCCCGGCACCGGCGAGCACCTTGGCCGCCACCAGCTGCCAGAGCGCCGTGTGGAACGCGGCGGTGGACAGGAAGCTCACGCCGATCAGGGCGAACGAGGCGATCAGGGCGGGGCGGTAGCCGACGCGCCGAGCGACGTGGGCGGTCAGGGAGGAGCCCACGACGGCGGCCACCCCGGCGGGCAGGGCGATCAGCGAGATGGCGAGGGCGGAGAGCCCGAAGCCGTAGCCGGTCCGCTCCGGGTCCGCCGCGAGGAACGTCGAGTCCGGAGCCAGGCTGCCGAAGTACACGACGCCGAACGCCGCCGCGCACAGGAAGTACGGGGCGACGCTGCGGTCGGCCAGCGCCCGCAGGTCCACCAGCGGATCGGGCACCCGCAGCTCGCGCACCGCCCAGACCGCGCCCGCCAGCAGGGCGAGCGGCACCGGGACCAGCACCGCGCCGGAGAGCAGGGGGCCGGTCTTCGCCGCGGAGATCCCCGCCAGCAGCAGGAGCACCGCCAGGCTCAGCAGGCCCACGCCCGGCCAGTCGAGCCGGGCGCCCGGCGTCCGGGTGGACTCCGGGATCGCGAGGAACGAGACCGGGACGCAGAGCAGGGCCAGCACGGCCGGGAGGAGCAGGGTGATCCGGACATCGCCGGTCGCCTTGTGCGCCAGGCCCATGACCACCCCGCCGAGCAGCGTGCCGAGGGTGAGCGCGCCGACCAGGCGCGCGATGGCTCCGCGGGCGCGTTCGACGGAGAGCCGGTCGCGTACGAGAGCGATCTCCAGCGGCAGCAGGGCGGCGAGCGGGCCCAGCAGCACCCGGCCGGCCAGCAGCACGGGCAGCGAAGGGGCGAAGGCCACGAGCAGCGAGCCGACGGCGACGCACACCAGCGAGACCCGCAGCATCCGGCGGTGCCCGTACACGTCACCGAGTCGGCCGAAGGCGGGCACCGAGACGGCGGCGGCGAGCAGTTGGGCGGCGACCACCCAGTTGAGGTCGGCGTCCGCGATCCCCAGCTCCGTGCCGATGTCCGGCAGCAGCGGGGCGATCCCGCCCTGAAGGAATCCGCTGGTCAGCTCGAAGAGGACGAGCAGGCCCACGACCGCGCCGACGGACACGGTCTCCGTGGGGGCGGATCTGCTGGACTCGGTCGTGCTCATGACGGCTGCTCCGTGCGTTCGGCCGCCTCCTGGAGGCGCCGCGCCGCGAGCCCGGCCAGCAGGGCGGCGGCGTCCGCCACCGCTCGGTCGTCGTAGACCGCCTGCGCGGAGTGGTTCATGGGCGCGGCCGACGGATCGAGGCCGGGCGGGCACGCGCCGAGGCCCACGTAGGCGCCCGGCACCTCGTGCAGCACGTACGAGAAGTCCTCGGAGCCGGCCATCGGGCGCGGTGCCTCGAAGACCTGCGCGGCACCGAGGACCTCGCGTGCGGTGCGCAGCGCGAACGCGGCCTCGGCGGCGTCGTTGACGGTGACCGGGTAGCCCTCGCGGTAGTCGGTCCCGGCGGTCAGGCCGTGCGCGTCGGCGATCCCCCGCACGGTCCGTTCCAGGGCGGCCCGGACCCGGGCGCGGGTCTCCTCGGAGAACGTCCTGATGGTGGCGGTGAACTCGGCGGTCCCCGGGATGACGTTGCCGGCCGAACCGGCGTGCAGCGAGCCCACCGTGATCACGGCCGGGTCGAAGATGTCGACGGTGCGCGTGACCAGGGTCTGGAGCGCGGTGACCATCTCGCAGACGGCCGGGACCGGGTCCTTCGCCAGGTGCGGCGACGATCCGTGGCCCCCTGCGCCCACGACGCGGACGGTGACCTCGTCGGAGGCGGCGAGCATCGGGCCGGGCCGTACGGCCGCGGTGCCGACGGGCAGCACCGCGGAGGTGACGTGGAGCGCGTACGCGGCGACGACCCGGGTCCCGGCCGCGTCGAGCACGCCCTCCTCGATCATCAGCCGGGCGCCGCCCATGCCCTCCTCGCCCGGCTGGAACATGAACACCACGTCGCCCGCCAGCTCCTCGCGCCGCCCGGCCAGCAGGCGCGCCGCCCCCACCAGCCCGGCGGTGTGCACGTCGTGGCCGCAGGCGTGCATCCGACCGGGCACCTCGGAGGCGTACGGCACACCGCTGTCCTCCCGCACGGGCAGCGCGTCCATGTCTCCGCGCAGCAGTACGGCGGGGCCGGGCCGGCCACCGCGCAGCACGGCGGTCACCGAGCTGAGCTGCCGGCCGGTCGTGATCTCCAGGGGCAGTCCGGACAGGGCGTCCAGAACGGCACGCTGGGTGCGGGGGAGGTCGAGGCCGAGCTCGGGCTGCCGGTGCAGCTCGTGGCGCAGCCGGACCAGGGAGTCTTCGACGGAGAGGGCGTCAGTGCGTGCGAACATGCCTGGTATGGTGCCGATCCGGCCGTTCGGGGCGCGCGTGATGCCGGTATCCTCCGATTCAGACAGATCATCTGCAGGAAACGGTCACCGGGAGGGCGGCCCCGTGCTGGACGAACTCGATCTGCTCCTCGTCACCGCGCTCCAGATCGCGCCGCGTGCGGACTGGCGGACCATCGGGGACGTGCTCGACATCGACGCCTCGACGGTCGCGCGGCGCTGGGCCCGGTTGACCCAGGCAGGCCACGCCTGGATCGGCGTGCACCCCTCGGTCGCGGCGAGCGGCCCGCACACCTGGACCCTCGTCGCCTTCATCGAGGTCGACTGCGTCTCCGGGCGGCTGCACGAAGTGGCCGGACACATCGCCGACGACCCGCACGTGTTCAATCTGGAGCACGTCAGCGGCAGCCGGGACCTCCTGGTCACCGCGGTCTTCACGGACCACGCCCAGCTCGCCCGGTACGTCGGCTTCCGCCTCGGCGCCCTCGACGGCGTCGCGGCCTCCCGCACCCAGGTCGCCACCACCCTGCACACCGAGGGCAGCCGCTGGCGGCTCGACCGCCTCACCGAGGAGCAGCGCCGCAGGCTCGCCCCGCCCGCCCCGAACCGGCAGCCCACCCACACCGTTCCCGAGCGCGACCTCGAACTCGTCCGCGTTCTCGGCGAGGACCCGCGCAGGCCCGTCGCCCACATCGCCGAACGCACCGGGCTCAGCCCCACGACCGTCCGCCGCCGCCTCGACCGGCTGGACGCCGACCGGGCGCTCGCCTACCGCTGCGAGGTGGCGCGGTCGCTCTCCGGCTGGCCGGTCTCGGTCTCGTACTGGGCGGCGGTGCCGCAGAGCCGGGCGCCCCAGCTCGCGAAGAGCATCAGCCAGATCCGCGAGATCCGGCTCTGCGCCTCGCTGACCGGTCCGCACAACCTGCTCCTGGCCGCGTGGCTGCGCTCGGTGGACGACATCGGCGCCTTCGAGTCCCGGCTCACCGCCCGCCACCCCGAACTGACCGTCGCCGACCGGGCGCTCACCCTCTGGCCGATGAAACTCGCCGGTCACCTCCTCGACCCGCAGGGCCGCCATCTGCGAGCCGTCCCCCTGGCCAGCTGGGAGGGCACGCACTCCGACACCGCGGAGGCGGCCCTCCTGGACCGCCTCCGGACACCGCCGGCCTGACGAGCGCCGAGGGGTGCCCGTCGCACCCGTCCCCGGCCACACTGGGGGAGTCGGGCGACTCCGCGTCGGACGCCCCGAGCGGGAGGGACACGCGCATGACGGAAGCCGACCCGGGGCTCTTCGGCCCCTCATCGGTCACCTGGCAGCTGCACGGTGACCCGATGATGTGGATCGCCGGGGTGCGGGCCCTCTACCTCCAGGCGCTCCACCCCCTCGCCGTGCGCGGCGTGATGCAGAACTCCGACTTCCGCGAGGACGCCTGGGGCCGGCTCATGCGCACGGCCGGCTTCGTCGGCACGATCACGTACGGCACCACCGAGGCCGCCGAGAAGGCGGGCGCCCGGGTCCGGAAGATCCACGCCCGTCTGAAGGTCACCGACCCGGAGACCGGGCGCGTCCACGGCGTGGACGATCCCGAGCTGCTGCTGTGGGTGCACTGCGCCGAAGCCGACTCCTACCTCCAGGTCCTGCGCCGCTCCGGCTACCCGCTCACCGCCCGGCAGGCCGACCAGTACATCGCCGAGCACCGGCACGGCGCCCGGCTCGTCGGCCTGGACCCCGCGGACGTGCCCGCGACGACCGCCGAGCTGGCCGGCTACTTCGCCCGCACGCGGCCCCGGCTCGCCCGGACCCCGGAGGCACTGGACGTCGACGGCTTCCTGCGCCGCCCGCCCGTGCCGCCGCTCCTCGTCCCCGCACGCGACCTGCTGTGGCGGCGGGTCGCCACCCTCGCCTACCAGTCGCTGCCGCCGTTCGCCCATGAGCTGTACGGGAGGACGGCGCCGCCGCCCGCCGCCGTGGACCGGCGGCTCCGCGCCGCCGGGGTGCTCCTCCGCGCCGTTCCGGCACGGCTGCGCTGGCGGCTTCCGCCCGGTCACATCATGAACGCGATGGCGCGGCTCGGACCCGGCAGCCGCCCCACCCCATACACACTGAAGAGGCAGGCAGCCATACTGGACGGACCTGGGAGGGTGCGGCGACAGCGGGCTGAACGACGGGGGCGGCAACAGGGATGGCGGAAACCAGGCTGATCCAGAGCCGGTACCGGCTGCTCGACCTGATCGGTCGCGGCGGGATGGGCGAGGTGTGGCGCGCCCGCGACGAAGCGCTGGGCCGCCAGGTCGCCGTCAAATGCCTGAAGCCCATGAGCGCCCAGCACGACGAGGACTACACCCGCATCGTCCGCGAACGCTTCCGCCGGGAGGCCCGGGTCGCCGCCGCCCTCCAGCACCGGGGCGTCACCGTCGTCCACGACTTCGGCGAGTACGAGGGCGTGCTCTACCTCGTGATGGAGCTGCTGGACGGCCGCAACCTCAGCCAGCTCCTGGAGGACAACGAGCAGCACCCGCTGCCGGTGGACGACATCGTGGACATCGCCGAGCAGGTCGCCGACGCCCTCGGCTACACCCACCAACAGGGCATCGTCCACCGCGACCTCAAGCCCGCCAACATCATGCGGCTCTCCGACGGCACGGTGAAGATCTGCGACTTCGGGATCGCCCGGCCGGGCCACGGCATCCCGGTGACCTCCCGGCTCACCGGCGTGGGCATCGCCATGGGCACCCCGCACTACATGTCGCCGGAGCAGATCAGCGGCGGCCAGGTCGACCACCGCAGCGACCTCTACTCGCTGGGCTGTGTGCTGTACGAGATCGCCACCGGCGCCCCGCCCTTCGACCTGGAGGACTCCTGGGGCATCCTCGTCGGCCACCGCGACACCCCGCCCGAACCGCTGCGCTCCCACCGCGCCGAACTCCCCGGGTTCTTCGACCGGGTCGTCCTCGACCTGCTCGCCAAGACCCCCGAGGAGCGCCCGGCCGACGCACACGACCTGCGCCGCCGCATCGCCGTCGGCCGCACCGGCGAGCAGCCCTCCCTCGGCCCGGCCGGCGAAGCGCCGCCCGCCCCGGTCACCCTCTCCGGCCGGACCCCCGCCGCGCCGCTGCCCGCCTGGGCGCGCTCGATGACCGGCGGCCACAAGGCGACGGGCACCGCGCACCCCGCGGTCCCGCCCGACCACTCGGCGGGCCTCACCCTCGCCTGGACCACCGGAACCGCCCCGCCCGGCACCCGGGAGGTCCTGAGCCCCGGCACCACCCGCAAGGGCCGCGCCGAGAACGCGCTGCGCGAGTTCGGCCGCATCGCCGAGGACCGCGCCCTCGCCCTCGGCCCCGAGCACAGCGAAACGCTCGCCGCCCGGCAGCAGATGGCGTACGCGCTCGGCCGCCTCGGCCGGCACACCGAGGCCCACGAACTGCACACCGCCGTGCTCGTGTCGCGGGAGCGCGCGCTGGGCCCCGACCACCCCGACACCCTGCGCTGCCGTCACAACCTGGCCTTCAGCCTCAGCAGACTGGGGCGCCTGGAGGACGCGTACCACCTGGCCCGCGACGTGGCCGCCGCCCGCGCCCGGGTGCTGGGGCCCGACCATCCGGACACCCTGGTCACGCTCTACGAGGTCGGTTACACGCTCGGCCGGATCGGCCGGTGGACGGAGGCCCTGCACACATACCGCCAGGTCGCCGAGGCACGGACCCGGCTGCTCGGCTCCGACCATCCGGACACCCTCGCCACCCGCTACGAGGTCGGCATCAGCCTGGGCCGCCTCGGCCGCAGCGCGGACGCCCTGGAGCTGTACCGCGCGCTCGTCGCCGACCGCACCCGGGTCAACGGCCCCACCGACCCGGAGACCCTGCGCGCCCGCCACGGACTGGGCGTGAACCTCGGCCGGCTGGCCCGCTGGGACGAGGCCCTGGCCGAGGCGCGGATGGTGTGCGGGGCCCGGGAACACGTCCTGGGCCCCGATCACCCCGACACCCTCGTCAGCCGCCGCGAGGTCGCCGTCGCCCTCGGCTGGCTGGGGCGCTGGACGGACGCGCTCGCGCTGTACCGGCAGGTCGCCGACGCCCGGACCCGGCTGCTGGGACCCGCCCACCCGGACACGCTCGCCGGCCGCGACGACGAGGCGCACTGCCTCGAACAGCTGGGCCGCGCCCGGGAGGCCGCCGACCTCTACCGCGAGGTGGCGGCCCTCCGGCAGCACGGCCACGCTGCGTCCTGACGGGGCCACGGGCGCCGCGGCGGGACGGCCGGGCCCGCCCCGCCGCGCGTCCCGGGGCGGGTCAGTCGGCCGACGCCGTCCAGCCGGTCGCCTCGATCCGTCCGGCGTCCGACGGCCGTCCCTCGTCGAAGACCGTGCGGCCGCCGTCCTCGACCTTGATGGCGTCCACGTACACGCCCCGGCCCACGTACAGCTGGTCCGTCGTGTAGCGCCACCTGAGCAGGACCCCGGCGCCGCGCACCCCGGCGAGACCGGCGTCCAGCCGGTGCCAGACCCGGCCCGACCAGCCGGACAGCGAGCCGTCCGGGTGGTCCTCGGGCCGGGAGCGCCCGCCCTGCCCGGTCGGCGTCGTGGTGAACGGGACGGGCCGCCAGGTGGCACCGGCGTCCGTCGAAGCCTCCAGGCGCAGGAAGTCCGAAGCGGGCTCGGTGTCCCACCACAGCGCGCAGCTCAGCCGGGCCCGCGAGGAGGCGAGCGACAGGGCGGGGAGCGCCAGGGTGGCCGTGGACGCGCTCGCCATGCCGGAGAACCAGGCCGTACGGCCCCGGGCCGGGCGGACGGCGACGGCCCTGGCCATCTGGTTGGCGGTGGCCACCCGCGGGGCGCTGCCGGACCGCCAGCTGCGCACCGGGTGAACGGAGTTGCCCAGCACGATCAGGAAGGAGTCCGTGGTCGGGTCCAGGACCAGGCTGGTGCCGGTGAAGCCGGTGTGCCCGGCCGTCCGGGGCGTGGCCATGGCCCCCATGTACCAGTGCTGGTAGAGCTCGAAGCCCAGACCGTGCTCGTCCCCGGGGAACGCCGTGTTGAAGTCGGTGAACAGCAGGTCGACCGACTCCTCCGAGAGGATGCGGGCCCGCCCGTAGACCCCGCCGTTGAGCAGGGTGCGGGCCAGGACCGCGAGGTCCCAGGCGCAGGAGAACACCCCGGCGTGCCCGGCGACCCCGTCCAGGCTGAACGCGTTCTCGTCGTGCACCTCGCCCCAGACCAGACCGCGGTCGAGCCCCGACCAGGGGAGCCGGGCGTCCTCGGTCGCGGCGATCTTCGGCTTCCAGGAGGCGGGCGGGTTGTACCGGGTGCGCCGCATCCCGAGCGGTCCGGTGATCCGCTCGCGCAGCAGGACGTCCAGGGTCCGCCCGGTCAGCTTCTCCAGGACGAGCTGCAGCGAGATCAGGTTCAGGTCGGAGTAGAGGTAGACCGTGCCGGGCGGGTTGGCCGGGACCTCCTTCCACAGCAGCTCCAGCTTCCCCTCCCGGGTCGGCGCGCTGTAGAGCGGAATCCAGGCGGTGAACCCCGAGGTGTGGGTGAGCAGCTGACGGATCGTGATGTCCTGTTTGCCGCCGCCCGCGAACTCCGGGAGATAGGAGGCGACCGTCGCCTCCAGCTCCAGCGTGCCGCGCTCGATCTGCTGCACGGCCAGGATCGAGGTGAACAGCTTCGAGACCGACGCCAGGTCGAAGACCGTGTCCTCGGCCATCGCGATCTGCTGGTCAGCGGGGAACTCCACCCCGGTGTCCGTCTTCTCGTCGTACGCGGAGTAGCGCACGGCCTTGCCGATCGGGTGGTGCAGCGCCACCGTCCCGCCCCGCCCCGCGAGCAGCACCGCGCCCGCGTACCACGGGTGCTTCGGCGAGGCGGCCAGATAGCGCTCCGCCTCGGTGACCAGCTGGTCGAGCGGTTCCTGCAACAGCCCGGCGCGGGCGGCCGGTCCGCGCCGCAGCGTCGGCTTCGCGCCCCTGCCCGCGTGCATCTGTGACGACCCCGTCCCCGGCTCCGTGGCGGACGCCGTGCCCGCGAACGGGATCGGCGCCAGGGCGAGTGCCCCGCCCAGGGCCAGCATCCCACCGCCGAGCTTCCGCCGGCTGATCTCCCCGGCCGCCGTGTCCTCCGTCATGCACAACCCCTTCTCGCTGCCTGAAAGTAACTTTCGAAATATCTTCCGAGTGTGAAACTTCCTGCCGAGCAGAGAGTACTGTCAGGCTCCGCCGTGCCGTAGGGGTGGGAGCGGGAAAGAATCTGATGTCGCGTCAGGCCCTTGACCGCGGCGTCCCGGCCGCCCAGGATCACGCCATGAACGGTGTACGCAGCAGCACAGTCGACGGCGTCCTGACCCGCAGCGCACGGCGCACCCCCGCACGGACCGCCCTGCGCTACGCCGGCCGGGCCTGGACCTACCGCGAGCTGGACGAGGCCGTCACCACCGCGGCCGCGGCCCTCACCGAGGGCCACGCCTTGCGCCCGGGCGACCGGGTCGCCGCCTACGCCCACAACTCGGACGCGTACCTGATCGCCTTCCTCGCCTGCGCCCGGGCCGGGCTCGTGCACGTGCCCGTCAACCAGAACCTCACGGGCGACGACCTGGCGTACATCCTGCGCCAGTCGGCCAGCTCACTGGTCCTCACCGACCCGGCCCTCGCGGACCGCGTCCCCGAGGGCTTCGCCGTACGGGCGCTGCGCGACGACGAGGGGTCGCTGCTGGCCGAGCTGGGCACCCCGCGCCCGTTCACGCCCGTACGCGAACCGGCCGCCGACGACCTCGTGCAACTGCTCTACACCTCCGGGACCACCGCGCTCCCCAAGGGCGCGATGATGACGCACGGCGCCCTCGTCCACGAGTACGTCAGCGCGATCACCGCGCTCGGCCTGCGCGCGGAGGACCGGCCGGTCCACGCGCTGCCGCTCTACCACTCGGCGCAGATGCACGTGTTCCTGCTGCCCTACCTCGCGGTGGGCGCCGAGAACACGGTCCTGGACGCACCGGACGCGGACCGGATCTTCGACCTGGTCGAGTCGGGGCGGGCCGACAGCCTCTTCGCCCCGCCCACCGTCTGGATCGGCCTCGCCAACCACCCCGACTTCGCCGCCCGCGACCTCGGCGGCCTGCGCAAGGCCTACTACGGGGCGTCGATCATGCCCGTCCCCGTGCTGGAACGCCTCCGCGACCGGCTGCCCGGGCTGGCCTTCCACAACTGCTTCGGGCAGAGCGAGATCGGCCCGCTGGCCCTCGTGCTCGGACCGGACGAGCACGAGGGCCGGATGGACTCCTGCGGCAGGCCCGTCCTCTTCGTCGAGGCCCGGATCGTGGACGAGCACGGCAAGGAGGTCCCCGATGGCACCGCCGGCGAGGTGGTCTACCGCTCGCCGCAGCTGTGCACCGGCTACTGGGACAAGCCGGAGGAGAGCGCGGAGGCGTTCCGCGACGGCTGGTTCCACTCCGGCGACCTCGCCGTCCGGGACGCGGACGGCTACTTCACGGTGGTCGACCGGGTGAAGGACGTCATCAACTCCGGCGGCGTCCTCGTCGCCTCCCGGCAGGTCGAGGACGCCCTCTACACCCACCCCGCCGTCGCCGAGACCGCCGTCGTCGGGCTGCCCGACGAGCGCTGGATCGAGGCCGTCACCGCCGTCGTCGTCCTGAAGGGCGAGGCCACCGAGGACGAGCTGATCGCCCACGCCCGCGAACGGCTCGCCCACTTCAAGGCGCCGAAGCGTGTCGTGTTCACGGACGCCCTCCCGCGCAACGCCAGCGGCAAGATCCTCAAGCGGGAACTGCGCGACCGCCTCGCCTGACGGCGTCCGGGCCGCGCGTGCCTACCCGCGCACGCGGCCGACCCCCGCGTAGATGGTGTCGGGGATCTGCCCGTGTTCCGGTGCGGGCACCCCGTGCCAGCGCGGGGCGGCCACCAGACCGGGTGCGACCAGGTCGAGCCCGTCGAAGAAGCGGGCCACCTCCGCACCGCTGCGGGGCTGCAGCGTGATGCCGCTCGACCGGTAGCGCGCCAGGGCCTCCTGGTGCCCGGCCAGGAAGTCCACCGTGAAGTGGGAGAGCACCAGGCAGCTTCCGGCGGGCAACGCGTCGACCAGCGTGCGGGTGACGCCGTACGGGTCGTCCTCGTCCGACAGGAAGTGCATCAGGGCGATCATCGAAAGCGCCACGGGCCGATCGAAGTCCAGCACCGTACGGGCGTGTTCGAGGATCTTCTCCGGCGACCGCACATCGGCTTCCAGATAGTCGGTGACGCCCTCCGGCGTGCTGACGAGCAGCGCCTCCGCGTGCCGCAGGACGATCGGGTCGTTGTCCGTGTAGACGATCCGGGCCGCCGGGTTGATCTCCTGGACGATCTGATGGAGATTCGGCCGGGTCGGGATGCCGGTCCCGATGTCGAGGAACTGGTCGATGCCCTCCCGCGCCGCCCAGTCGGCCGCCCGGTGCATGAAGGCCCGGTTCTGCGCGACCCCCACCTTCGCCGGCTCCGGCATCTGCTCGCCGAGCTCCTGGTCGACGGGGTAGTGGTCCTTGCCGCCCAGGAGGTAGTCGTAGACGCGGGCCGGATGCGGCCTGCTGGTGTCGACCGGGCCTGCTGTCATGATCTGCTCCCCACCCCTCGGCCGGAGAACACGAGTCCCTCCGGCGGACAATCGCTCACGCGGGTTCATCCTGCCACAGCAACCCCAAGACGCAGCAGGTCAGTTGGGTGCCGACCCGCGCTCGTCCACGATCCGCCGGAACTTGCCCACCGAGCGCTCCAGCGTCTCCGGATCCAGGATCTCGACGCCCACCGACACTCCGATCCCCTCCTTGACCGCCGCCGCGACCGAGGCGGCGGCCGCCGACCGCTGCTCCGGCGTCGCACCGGTCCTCGCCTCGGCACGCACCGTCAGCACGTCGAGCCGGCCCTCCCGGGTCAGCCGCAGCTGGAAGTGCGGCGACACCCCGGGGGTGCGGAGCACGATCTCCTCGATCTGCGTCGGGAAGAGGTTCACCCCGCGCAGGATCACCAGGTCGTCGCTGCGCCCGGTGACCTTCTCCATCCGCCGGAACACCCTGGCCGTGCCGGGCAGCAGCCGGGTCAGGTCCCGCGTCCGGTAACGGACGACCGGCATCGCCTCCTTGGTCAGCGAGGTGAACACCAGCTCGCCCCGCTCCCCGTCGGGCAGCACCTCGCCGGATACCGGGTCGACCACCTCCGGATAGAAGTGGTCCTCCCAGATGTGCAGCCCGTCCTTCGTCTCCGCGCACTCCTGGGCCACTCCCGGCCCCATCACCTCGGACAGGCCGTAGATGTCGACCGCGTCGATCGCGAACCGCTCCTCGATCTCCCGCCGCATCTCCTCCGTCCACGGTTCCGCCCCGAAGATCCCCGCCTTCAGAGAGGTCGTACGCGGATCGATGCCCCGCCGCTCGAACTCGTCCAGGATGGTCAGCATGTACGACGGCGTCACCATGATGACGTCGGGCCTGAAGTCCTGGATCAGCTGGACCTGGCGTCCCGTCATGCCCCCGGACGCCGGAATCACCGTGCAGCCCAGCCGCTCCGCCCCGTAGTGCGCCCCGAGGCCGCCGGTGAACAGCCCGTAGCCGTACGCCACATGGATCTTGTGGCCCGGCCGCCCGCCCGCCGCCCGGATGGAACGGGCGACCACGTCGGCCCAGGTCTCCAGGTCCTTCGCGGTGTAGCCGACGACGGTCGGACGGCCCGTCGTCCCGCTGGAGGCGTGGACCCGGCGCACCTGGTCCTCGGGGACCGCGAACATCCCGAACGGGTAGTTGTCCCGCAGATCCGCCTTGGTGGTGAAGGGGAAGCGGGCGAGGTCGGCGAGCGAGCGGCAGTCCTCCGGCTTCAGTCCCGCCCGGTCGAACGCGTCCCGGTAGTGCGCCACGTTCTCGTAGGCGTGGCGCAGGGTGGCCCGCAGCCGTTCGAGCTGAAGCGCCGCCAGCTCGGTGCGGCTCATCCGTTCCGCCGTGTCCAGCAGAGCCGTCATGTCGGGCCTCCCTCGTCCGTGCGCGCCGAGCGGGCGACCGATCATTCGGTCGCTGTCTCCGGGAGCAGTAATTCAGGATCTTGCGCCCCCTGGCAAGAGGGGGGACGCATCCGGCCCGGACGGCGAATACGCCCGTACCGAACACGGCTGCGTCACCCGGACGGCCCTGTTTGGATGGGGGCATGCCGACCTTCCACACGTACGACGGAACCGAGCTCGCCTATCACCTCGTGGGGGAGGGGACCCCGCTGATCTGCCTGCCCGGCGGTGCCATGCGGGCGAGCGCCTACCTCGGCACCCTCGGCGGCCTCGCGTACCGCCGGCAGCTGGTCCTCCTCGACCTCCGGGGCACCGGCGGATCGGCCGCCCCCGAGGACCCCGCCACCTACCGCTGCGACCGGCAGACCGAGGACGTCGAGGCCCTGCGCGCCCACCTCGGCCTCGACCGCGTCGACCTCCTCGCCCACTCCGCGGCCGGTGAACTCGCCGCGCTCTACGCCGCCCGCCATCCGGACCGGCTGCGCAACCTGGTCCTCGTCACCCCCACCACCCGGGCCGTCGGCCTCCCCGCCCCGGTGCGCGAGTCCCGCGAGGCGGCGGCACTGCGTGCCTCGGAACCGTGGTACGAGGACGCGCTCGCCGCCCTGGAAGAGGTCTGGGCCGGCCGGATGACCGACGAACTGCGGGCCAGGACAAGGCCGTTCTCGTACGCCCGCTGGGACGCCGCCGCCCAGGAGCACGGCGCGGCGTCGCCCGCGCAGATCAACGCCGAGGCAGCTGCGTGGTACGCCGGGGATGGCGCCTTCGACCCGGCCGCGACGGTCCCCGTCCTGCGCACACTGGCGGCTCCGGTCCTCGTCCTGGCGGGGGAGTACGACACCATCACCACGCCCGACCGGGCCGCCGGACTGGCCGCCCTCTTCCCGCACGCGGAGTTCGCCGTGCAGCGCGGGGCCGCGCACTTCCCGTGGATCGACGACGCGGGGGCGTTCGCCCGGACCGTCGAGGCGTTCCTCGATCCGGGGGTGCACAGCGTCCGGGCCGGCGGGACGCGGCTCGCGTACCGGGCGTGGGGCGACCCGGCCGCCCCGCCGGTCGTCCTGGCCCACGGCCGGTGCGGCAACAGCGACGACTGGGCGGACGTCGCAGCCCGACTGGCCACCACGCACCGGGTGTACGCCTTCGACTTCCGGGGCCACGGGCTCAGCGACTGGCCCGGCCGCTACAGCTTCGAGCTGTTCCGCGACGACCTGCACGGCTTCCTGGAGGCCCGCAATCTCGCCGGCGCCACCGTGGTCGGGCACTCCATGGGCGGGGCCGCCGCCTGTCTGCTCGCCGAGCGGCACCCCGGGCTGATCGGCCGCCTGGTCCTCGAGGAGGCGCCCCCGCTCATCCCGCTCGACCCGCCCCGCCCCGTGCCCCAACGCCCCGACGAAAAGCTGGACTTCGACTGGCCGCTCGTCCCCGCCATCGACGCCCAGCTCAACGACCCGGACCCGGCCGGCCGCGAACTCCTGGGCGACATCACCGCCCCCACCCTCGTCATCGGTGGCGGCCCCAGCAGCCAGATCGCCCAGGAGGACCTGGCCCGGATGGCCCACGCCATCCCCGGCGCCGAGTTCGTCACCATCGACGCGGGCCACCTCGTACACACCGAACGACCGGAGGAATTCGTCGCCGCCCTCCGGTCGTTCGGCATCTGATCACCTGGCTGACGAACCGTCAGTCACGGTGCAGCAGCGTCACCAGGACGTCGTGCAGCGTCGCCTCGGCGTCCGCGGACCCCGACTCCGTACGCCAGGCGACGAAGCCGTCGGGGCGCACCAGGACCGCGCCGTCCCGGCCCGTCCCGTGCGCCTCGGCCCAGTCCACCCCGTCGTCCGGCTCCAGCTCGGCGCCCGGACCGATGCCGAACGCGTCGAGCCGGACCCCGAGCCGGTCGGCCACCCGGGCCGCGGCCCGCCGCCACACCGGGTCCGCGCCGTCCGTCAGCAGCACGAACGAGCGCTCGTACAGATCCAGGGTCGAGATCCGCTCCCCGGCCCGGCGCACCCAGAGGTGGGGCGCCCTGCTGCCCGGTTCGCCCGTCAGTCGCATCCCCTCCGGGACCACCGGCGCGTCCGGCGCCACACCCAGCACCGCACCCGCCGTGTAGCGGTAGCCCAGCGCCACGTTCAGCATCCCGCCCCGCTTCCCGCCTCCCACCGAGGGCGGGGGAGCGTAGCCGGGGTGGCTGTGCTCCTCGGACCGGGCCGACGCCCGCTCACTCGTCGCCCGGGCCACCGGCAGCCGCTCCTGCCCGTACGTCTCCAACAGCCCGCGGCCCGCCTCGCCCCGCAGCACCGCGGCCAGCTTCCACGCCAGGTTGTGCGCGTCCTGGATGCCGGTGTTGGAGCCGAAAGCCCCGGTCGGCGACATCTCGTGCGCCGAGTCACCGGCCAGGAACACCCGCCCCCGGGCGTACCGCTCGGCCACCCGCTCCGCCGCGTGCCACGGCGCCTTGCCGGTGATCTCCACGTCGATGTCCGGCGCGCCGACGGCGGTACGGATGTGGCGGACGCACCGCTCGTCCGTGAAGTCCTCCAGCGTCTCGCCCCGTTCCGGCTGCCACGGGGCGTGGAACACCCACTCGCGCTCGTTGTCCACCGGCAGCAGCGCGCCCTCAGCCTGCGGGTTCGTCAGGTAGCACACGATGAAGCGCCGCTCGCCCAGCACCTCCGCCAGCCCGCGCGACCGGAAGGTGATGCTCACGTTGTGGAACAGGTCGCCGGTCCCCGACCGGCCGATGCGCAGCTGCTCGCGGACCGGGCTGCGCGGCCCGTCCGCCGCGATCAGGTAGTCCGCCCGCACCGTCGTGTGCTCGCCGGTCTCCCGGTTCTTCAGAGCCGCCGTGACCCCCGAGGCATCCGGGTCGAACGACATCAGCTCCGTGGAGAAGCGCAGGTCGCCGCCCTGCTCCCGGGCCCGCTCCAGCAGGACCGGCTCCAGGTCGTTCTGGCTGCACAGGCACCAGCCCGTCGGGCTGAACCGGGCCAGCGCCCCGCCCGGGTCGATCTCCTTGAACAGCCACTCCTGGTCCTCACCGGTCAGCGAGCCCGCCTGGAGGATGCCGTGGTTGTCCGCCAGCACCGAAGCGGCCGCCCGGATCTCCTGCTCGACACCCGCACGGCGGAACACCTCCATCGTGCGGACGTTGTTGCCGCGGCCGCGCGGATGGGTCGACGTGCCGGCGTGCTTCTCGACCAGCAGGTGCTCGACGCCGAGCCGGCCGAGGAAAAGGGACGCGGACAGACCCACCAGCGAACCGCCCACGATGAGGACCGGTACATGGAGGTCGACGTTCTCGTTCATCAGTTGCTCCAGCTCCGACGCCGTACAGATGCTCTGTCCATGCCCGGGCCGGAGCGGGGTCGGAGCCCTTCGGACGCGTGCTCACCTGAACGGTTCATAAATCTCGCGTCGGGCGGACCAGCGTTTCACGATCGGTCACGGAGACGGCCGGGTCTCCCCGCACAGCTGCTCTCCCCCCACCGTCGAAGGAGTTCGCCAGATGACCACCACCCTTTCGGAACGGATCTCACAGTCCGCCTTCGACGGATCCCGGCTGCGCGTCGTGCTGCTGCTGGACCTGCACGAGGGCGCCCAGAAGCAGTTCCTGGAGGCGTACGAGCACATGCGCAACCAGGTCGCGTCCATCCCGGGGCACATCAGCGACCAGCTGTGCCAGTCCATCGAGAACCCCTCCCAGTGGCTGATCACCAGCGAGTGGGAGAGCGCCCCGCCCTTCCTCGCCTGGGTGAACAGCGAGGAGCACGTCGCCACCGTGCAGCCCCTGCACAGCTGCGTACGCGACACCCGGTCGCTGCGGTTCAGCGTGCTGCGCGAGACCGGCAAGGGCTTCGAGGCCGTCCCCGAACCGGTCAAGGGGGGCCTCCAGACGTCCCCGCGCCTCGGTGACGGCGTCGTGCGCCACGCGCTCACCTTCACCGTGAAGCCCGGCACCGAGGACATCGTCGCGGGGCTCCTCGCCGACTACGAGTCGCCCCGCTCCCGCGTGGACGACCACACCCGGCTGCGCCGCACCTCGCTCTTCATGCACGGCAACCGCGTCGTGCGCGCCGTCGAGGTCGAGGGCGACCTGATGGCCGCGCTGCGGCACGTCTCCCGCCAGCCCGAGATCCGCGCCGTCGAGGAGGCCATCAACCCCTACCTCGAACAGGACCGGGACCTCGCCGACCCCGACTCCGCCCGGATGTTCTTCACCCGCGCGGCCCTGCCCACCGTGCACCACGTCTCGGCCGGCCGCCACGCCCCCGAGAACCTGCGCCGGCACGCCGTGTTCTACCAGGCCAAGGAGGGCTGCGGCATGGCCCTGGCCCGCCTGCTGGCCGGCCACGACGAGGAGGCCGCCGACGACACCGGCAGCCCCATCGACAGCAGCACCATCTTCCAGCGCGACGACGTCGTCGTACGCCTCCTGGAAGCCGACGGCCCGCTCGACGCACAGCCCGCCCAGGCCCTCGGCATCCACGGCCCCGGCAAGGCGGCCCGTCTGGCCCGCCTCCTCGACGGCGAGGCGAACACCGTCCCCGCCACCGACGAGGACGCCGCGCGCTTCCTCGCCCGGTCCGAGATGCGGCTGATCACCGACCGGCGCGCCGCGGATTCCTGAACCGCGCTCCGGCACCCGGGCCCTCGCCCGACCCGTCACCACCACGCGCCCTGCGCCCCAGGAGGAGAAGCAGAGATGACCACCCACCGGCCACGCATCGTGGACCTCAGTGAGACCCAGCCCAACACCAGGCGCGGAGGCGACCTGCGCGCCATGCTCACCCCCACCGCGGTGGGCGCCACCAGCGGCTTCATGGGCCTCGCCCTCGTCGACCCCGGCGACCGCATCGGCGAGCACTACCACCCGTACTCCGAGGAGTTCGTGTACGTCGTGCAGGGGCACCTGGAGGTCGACCTGGACGGGGAGACGCACACCATGCGCCCCGACCAGGGCCTGCTCATCCCACCGCACGTGCGCCACCGCTTCCGCAACGTCGGCGACACCGAGGCCCGCATGGTCTTCCACCTCGGCCCGCTCGCACCCCGCCCCGAACTCGGCCACGTCGACACCGAGGTGACCGAGACCGCCGAGCGGGGTGCCCCGCCAGAACGAACCGAGGCCGCCTCATGACGCGGCGTGTGGCGGTCACCGGAGTCGGCGTCGTGGCCCCCGGCGGCATCGGGGCCCCGGCCTTCTGGGACCTGCTCTCCAACGGCCGCACCGCGACCCGGGGCATCACCCTCTTCGACCCGGCGGGCTTCCGCTCCCGGATCGCCGCCGAGTGCGACTTCGACCCGGCCGCGCACGGGCTGGACGACGAGGACACCGCACGCGCGGACCGCTATGTGCAGTTCGCGATGGTCGCCGCCCGCGAGGCGCTGGCCGACGCCGGGCTGGACCCGGAGCGCACCGACCCCTGGCGGATGGGCGTCTCCCTCGGCACCGCGGTCGGCGGAACCACGCGCCTCGAGCACGACTACGTCGCCGTCAGCGAGAAGGGCGCCCGCTGGGACGTCGACCACCGCCGGGCGGGCGCCCATCTGGAACGCGCCTTCTCGCCCAGCTCGCTGGCCTCCGCCGTCGCCGAGCAGGTCGGCGCCCACGGCCCCGTGCAGACCGTCTCCACCGGCTGCACCTCGGGCCTGGACGCCATCGGCTACGCCTTCCACTCCATCGAGGAGGGCAGGGTCGACGTCTGCATAGCCGGTGCGTCGGACTCGCCGATCACCCCGATCACCGTGGCCTGCTTCGACGCCATCAAGGCGACCTCCCCCAACAACGACGACGCGGAACACGCCTCCCGTCCCTTCGACGCACGCCGCGACGGCTTCGTCATGGGCGAGGGCGGAGCCGTACTCGTCCTGGAGGAACTGGAACACGCCCGGGCCCGCGGGGCGACGGTGTACTGCGAGATCGCCGGCTACGCCACCTTCGGCAACGCCTACCACATGACCGGGCTCACCCCCGAGGGCCTGGAGATGGCCGAGGCCATCAACCGCGCACTCGGCCACGCCCGGATCTCCCCGCAGGACATCGACTACGTCAACGCGCACGGCTCGGGCACCAAGCAGAACGACCGGCACGAGACCGCCGCCGTCAAACGGGCCCTCGGCGCACACGCCCACAAGGTGCCGATGAGCTCCATCAAGTCGATGGTGGGCCACTCCCTCGGCGCGATCGGGGCGATCGAGATCGCGGCCTGCGTCCTGGCCCTGGTCAACCAGACGGTGCCGCCGACGGCCAACTACGAGTCCCCGGACCCGGAGTGCGACCTCGACTACGTGCCGCGCACCGCCCGCCCCCTGAAGCTGCGCAGCGTCCTCTCGGTCGGCAGCGGCTTCGGCGGCTTCCAGTCCGCGGTGGCCCTGACCCGAGGGAGGACATGATGAGCACCGGAAAGGCCCGGCGCACCGTTGTCACCGGCATCGGCGTCGTCGCCCCCAACGGCACCAGCACCGAAGCCTTCTGGAAGCGCACCCAGGAAGGCATGAGCGTCCTGGACCGGGTCACCCGCGAAGGGTGCGAGCAGCTGCCGCTGCGCGTCGCCGGCGAGGTCCGCGGCTTCGACCCGGTCGCGCTCATCGAGGAGCGCTACCTCGTCCAGACCGACCGGTTCACGCACTTCGCGATGGCCGCCGCCGACATGGCGCTGGACGACGCCCGGCTCGGCCGCGCCGACTACGAGGACCGGCCGTTCGGCGTCGGCGTGGTCACCGCGGCCGGCTCCGGCGGCGGCGAGTTCGGCCAGCGCGAACTGCAGCGGCTGTGGGGCCAGGGCTCCACGTACGTCGGCCCCTACCAGTCGATCGCCTGGTTCTACGCGGCGAGCACCGGCCAGATCTCCATCCGCGGCGGCTTCAAGGGCCCCTGCGCGGTGGTGGCCAGCGACGAGGCGGGCGGCCTCGACGCGCTCGCGCACGCCGACCGCTCCGTGCGGCGCGGCACCGACGCGGTCGTGGTCGGCGCCGCGGAGGCCCCGCTCGCGCCGTACTCCGTGGTCTGCCAGCTCGGCTACCGCGACCTGAGCGCGGCAGAGGACCCGACGCGCGCCTACCGCCCCTTCACCTCGGACGCCTGCGGCTTCGTGCCCGCCGAGGGCGGCGCGATGTTCGTGGTCGAGGAGGAGGAGTCGGCCCGCGAGCGCGGTGCCCGGGTCCGGGCGGAGATCGCGGGCCACGCCGCCACCTTCACCACGGCCGCCCACTGGGAGGAGTCCCGCGAGGGCCTCGCCCACGCCATCGAGGGCGCGCTGCGGGAGGCCGGCTGCGCCCCCGACGAGGTCGACGTCGTCTTCGCGGACGCGCTCGGCTCGCCGGCCGCCGACCGGGCCGAGGCGCTGGCGCTGGCCGACGCGCTCGGCCCGCACAGCCGGCGCGTCCCCGTGACCGCCCCCAAGACCGGCATCGGCCGGGCCTACTGCGGGGGTCCGGTCCTGGACGCCGCCGCCGCCGTCCTCGCCATGGAGAACGGCCTCGTCCCGCCCACGCCCAACGTCTTCGAGGTCTGCCACGACCTCGATGTCGTCACCGAACGGGCCCGCCCCGCCGAACTGCGCACCGCCCTCGTGCTCAGCCGCGGCCTCATGGGCTCGAACGCGGCCCTGGTGCTCCGGCGCCCCGCGTGAGCCCGTCCACCCCTCGCGTCCACCCCTCGTGAGAAGGAGAAGTCCCTCATGACCGAACGACTGACGTACGAAGAACTCGCCGCCCTGATGAAGAAGGGCGCCGGCCTCTCCGTCGACCCCAAGGAGATGGAGAACCGCTCCGACGCCGCCTTCGACGAGTACGGCCTCGACTCCCTCGGGCTGCTCGGCATCGTCGGCGTACTCGAGAACCGGCACGGGCGGCCGCTGCCCGCCGACGCGGACCGGTGCAAGACGCCCCGCGAGTTCCTCGACCTCGTCAACAACAGCCTCATGACAGGAGCCTGACGTGTCCGGACACACCGAGAACGAGATCGTCATCGCCGCCCCCCTGGACCTCGTCTGGGACATGACCAACGACCTGGAGAACTGGCCGCAGCTCTTCAGCGAGTACGCGGCCGTCGAGGTCCTGGAACGGGACGGCGAGCGCACCACCTTCCGCCTCACCATGCACCCCGACGAGAACGGCAAGGTGTGGAGCTGGGTATCGGAGCGCACCACCGACCGCCCCGGCCGCACCGTGCGGGCCCGCCGCGTCGAGCCCGGACCGTTCCAGCACATGGACATCCGGTGGGAGTACGCCGAGGTCCCCGGCGGCACTCGCATGCACTGGCAGCAGGACTTCGCGATGCGCCCCGACGCGCCGGTGGACGACGCCTGGATGACGGACAACATCAACCGGAACTCCAAGGTCCAGATGGCGCTGATCCGGGACAAGATCGAGCAGCGCGACCGCGAGCGCCGCTCCGCCACCGTCCCGGCCAACTGACCGGCAGAAGGGCACCACCCATGCACCACGCACTGATCGTCGCCCGGATGGCGCCGGGGTCCGCCCCGGACATCGCGGAACTGTTCGCCGCGTCCGACAACAGCGAACTGCCGCACCTGGTCGGCGTCACCCGCCGCAAGCTCTTCCAGTTCGGCGACGTCTACCTGCACATGATCGAGTCCGAGCGCCCGCCCGGCCCGGAGATCGCCAAGGTGACGGAGCACCCGGAGTTCCGGGCCATCAGCGAACGGCTCACCGCCTTCGTCAGCCCGTACGACCCCGAGACCTGGCGCGGGCCCAAGGACGCCATGGCCCAGGAGTTCTACCGCTGGGAGCGCGGCGCCACCGCGTGAGCGACGCCAACCGCCCCGGTCCCCCTCCGCGGAGGGGGACCGGGGCGGTTTTCGCGCACGCCCGGAGGTCAGCCGGGCACCACGCACTCGAAGGCGTGCAGATACGGATTGACCGGCCGGACGCCCTCGATCCGCAGCCCCGCCTCGGAGAGCCGGTCCACCAGACTCTGCCGGGTGTGCTTGGCGCCGCCCACGTTCAGGAGCAGCAGCAGGTCCATGGCGGTCGTGAACCGCATGGACGGGGTGTCGTCCACCAGGTTCTCGATCACGACGACCCGGGCACCGGGACGCGCCACCCGGACGACGGCGGCGAGCGCCCGGCGGGTGGACTCGTCGTCCCACTCCAGGATGTTCTTGATGATGTACAGGTCGGCGGCGACCGGAATGCCCTCCCGGCAGTCCCCGGCCACGATGGACGCCCGCCCGGCCAGCGCGCCGCCGTCGCGCAGCCGCTCGTCGGCCCGGGCGATCACCCCCGGCAGGTCCATCAGGGTGCCGCTCACCGACGGGTGCTTCTCCAGCAGGCTCGCCAGCACGTGCCCCTGACCGCCGCCGATGTCGGCCACCGAGGACACACCGGTGAGGTCGAGCAGGGCCGCGACGTCCAGCGCCGACTGCACGCTGGAGGTGGTCATCGCCGCGTTGAACACCTGCGCCGACTCGTGGGCGTCCTGGTGGAGGTAGTCGAAGAACTCCTTCCCGAACACGTCCTCGAAGACGTTGCCGCCGGAGCGCACCGCGTCCTCGAGACGGGGCCAGACCTCCCAGGTCCAGGGCTCGGTGCACCACAGCGAGATCGCCCGCAGACTGTCCGGGGCCTCCTCCCGCAGCAGCCGGGACATGTCGGTGTGCGCGAAGGTGCCGTCGGCGTTCTCCGTGAAGACGCCGTAGCAGGCCAGTGCCCGCAGCAGCCGCCGCAGCGGCCCGGGCTCGCACCCCACCGCCTCGGCCAGCCGCTCCGCGGTCTCGGGGGTGTCCCCGAGCGCGTCGGCGACACCCAGCCGGGCGGCGGCCCGCACGGCGGCGGAGCGGGCCGCGCCGAACACGAGCTCGCGCAGCCGCATCGCCGGCTGCGGGGTGGGAAGGGGCTGGACGGGAGTGGTGCCGGGGGTGGTGCTCACGGTGGTCATGCCGTCTCGCTTCTCCTCGTGCGGGGGGTCACCGGTCAGCACATCCCGGCCGGTGCGGAGGTCGTGCAGACATTGCCGGTGAACCGGTTGCCCGTACCGGTGTCGCGGTTCGCCAGGTCCGCGGGCTGATTGCCGAGGACGACGTTGCCGCTGACGGTGTTGTCGGTGTTCTTCGCGCCCACGAAGCTCTTGAACAGCACGACACCGCCCGACAGCGGGGTCGCGCCCACGTTGTCGCGGATCACGTTGTTCCGCACCTCGGTGGACGCGGTGCCGGTCAGCACGATCCCGGAACCCTGGATCGCGGGCAGCCGGTCGGTGGCGGCGCAGAACTTGTTGTTCCCGGTGATCCGGTTGGAGCGGACCGACATGGCACCCGCCTGCGGGGTGCCCTCGTCGCCCACGACGAACACCCCGCTGCAGTTCGCGGTGAAGGTGTTGTCGCGCACCGACAGGTTGCGCACCCGCCGCGCGGTGAACCCGATCCGGTTGCCGGTCAGGGTGTTGCCCCGGACCCGGGTGCCGCCGGTGTCGGTGGCACCGCCCTCCTCGTCGACGCTGTTCGCGACGAAGACGCCCGCGTCCCCGTTGGAGCGGGCGGTGCTGTCCCGGATGTCGGAGCGGGTGGACCGCTGCTGCGCGATGCCCCAGACACCGTTGGCGTCGGCGGTCACCGAGCGGACGGACAACCGGTCCGTCCACGACGCCCACAGGCCGCTGCGGGCGAAGCCGGTGACGCGCAGGGACCTGACGGTCACCCCGTCCACGGTGCCGTCCGCCGTTCCCAGGACGCAGATCCCGTTGCCCGCACCCGCGCAGTCGTCACCGGAGGCGGCCCGGCCGGCCGCGGGCATGATGACCGTGTCGTCCCCGGAGCCGCGCAGGGTCAGACCCGGTGTGCTGATCCGGACGCTCTCGCGGTAGGTCCCGGGCCGGACGACGACGGTGTCCCCGGGCCGTGCGGCGTCCACTGCCGCCTGGATGGACTGCCCCGGTGCCACCACGCGCGTACCGGCCGCGGCGGCCGGTACGGGCGGCGCGGCCGCGACCAGTCCGGCGGCCGACGCGGCTGCGATGCTCACGAGGTGTGTGATGTGTCGTTTCCTCATGAGCCGAAGCTATGGGCGATCCCGGCCCGGTGCCACGCACGGTGACCGGTTGAGCGCGGGACGTGCCCGAATGGCTCACGCCCGCACCCCCTCGCTAGCGTGGTGACCGTGACAGCCGAACGTGACCTCCGAGTCCTGCTGAGCGACCTGAGCCCCGAGCGCCGCCCCGGCCGGTACGTGTACGCCACGGTGCCCGACGGCACCCTGCCCGGCGGTGTCGCCCCCGTCGTCACGGTCCGCGAGAGCGAAGGGCTCACCCTCGTGCTCCTCGAGGCCGAGGCCGCGGCGGCCGGGCTGACGTACACCTATGTCGCGGGCTGGATCACGCTGCGGGTGCACTCGGCGCTGGAGGCGGTGGGCCTGACCGCCGCGGTGTCCCTCGCGCTGACGGATGCGGGGATCAGCTGCAACGTGGTCGCGGGCTTCCACCACGACCACCTCTTCGTGCCGTACGAGCGGGTGGACGACGCCGTCGCCGTGCTGGAACGGCTGGCCGCCGAGTCGCGCACCGGGTGAGAGGTGTGCCCACGAGGTACGTGCGTGGTGTACGGAGGTGTGCCCCCGGGCCTGGGCATATGCCGGTCCGGGCCCGGCTCTGCGAGGTGAGCTGGGACACGTAACATATGTGCATGTCCTTCCTCCGCCGCCGCAGCGCCGCCACACCCGCGGGCCCCGACTTCGACGTCCTGGCCATGGACCCCGGTGACTGGCCCGGCAACCTCGGCGCCGGTCTGCTCCCCGCACCCGACGGCAGCTGCCAGGGTGTGTTCCTCCGGTACGACCTGTTCGGCGGGCGGGGCCCCGCGATGATCATCGGCAACCTGCCGGAGGGCTCGCCCGCGCGCGAGACCGAGGAGGGGCAGGTTCCCTTCGAGGTGGCCCAGCTGCTGCTGGCGCTGGAGAACGACGAGCCGGTCGAGGTCACCGGCACCGAGGACATGCCGGTCATGCAGGGCGACAACCTCATGATCGTGCGCCGGGTGAAGCTCTCGGAGAGCCGCATCTCCTGTGTGCAGTTCGACCGCAGCGACGGTGTGCTCGTCACCATCGCCAGCTGGGACCGGCCCATCACCGACGACCTCTACGCCCTCCTCAAGCCACTGCCCGCCGAACTCTTCCAGCAGGGCTGACCACCCGCCCCGGTCACCGCGCCACGCCGCCCGGTGACCGGGGCACACCGGTGGAGCTACACCTTCACCGCCGGCGGCCGGCCGAACAGGGCCGCCACCTTCGACGCCGAAGTGCCCAGCCCTGTCGGGCCGTTGAGGTGCCACGGGGCGCCGGTGCCACGCCGCAGATCCTCCTCGCGGTACCGCCGGCAGCCCCGGTGCCAGATCAGGATGCCCGCGAGCCAGTGCTTCAGCTCCTGCACATAGCCCGCAAGGGTTTCCCTCGCCTCCGCGTCCAGGCCGAAGTCGTCGTACAGCACGGGCAGTTCGTTCTCCGCGACATGCAGGAACTGCCGCAGCCGCGACTTCATCAGGTCATAGAGGATCGCCATCCCCGTCGGGTAGTCCACCCCGAAGAAGTTCTGCACCACCAGGACCCCGTTGTGCACCTCACCCTCGTACTCGATCTCCTTCTGGTACGAGAACAGGTCGTTGAGCAGCGCCGCGTAGTCGGCCGCCGCGTTCTCCAGGGAGCGCAGCGGGCCGCTCTCGTAGATCTCCCGCGGCACCTTGCGGCCGTGCCCGATCCGGCACAGGCTCATCGTCAGGTCCGAGCCGAACGTCATGCGCCGCATCTCGACGTAGTCCACCGGGTCCGGAATCCGGTGCTGCGCCTGGTTGGCCAGCTCCCACAGCCAGCTCTCCGTCATGTCCTCGACCGACTTGCGGAAGGCGCGCCGCCCGGCGTCGTCCATCGGGCCCGCCGTACGCTCCCAGAGGTCGCCGAGCCCCCGCTCCAGCGCGTTGACCGGCTCCGGCACCGGGCTCCCGTCCAGCGGCATGAACAGCGACAGGCGCTCGTTGGCCAGCCGGGCCCCCGCCAGATCGCGCGACCGTCCGTGCACCACCGGGAACCAGTCGTCGCCGTACGTCCCCCAGGCCAGCCACCCGGAGGACAGGTCGAGCCCGTCCGGCGTCGCGTCCGGGTGGATGCCGGCCGCACACAACGGCAGGTCGATCGCCCGCAGCCGCTCCTCGTCCCAGATGTGCGAACCCGGCACCCCGGGCTGCGGCCCCAGGATGCCCATCCGGTCGGCCCAGACCACCATCCGTTCCCGGGCACCCTCCAGATGCGGGCTCAGCGTCGTGTCGAAGGGCAGATCGAAGTCGGGCAGCAACGACGGACCCACGTGCTGGAAGAGCACGTGGCTGTGGCTGCGCAGCCGGGCCGACTCGGAGCGCCGGGTGAAGCGGATCGACGCGGCGGACATCCCGAAGCCCGGCTCCGCCTCACCGGCCCCGCCGTCGTTCATGTACCGGCTGGAGCGCATGTGCCACTCATGGCCGCCGGACTGCCAGTCCTGCAACCCCTTCACATACGCCCCGACCGCGGCCGTCTGCGCCGCGTCGAGACCCCTGGCCGCGCAGAGCGGGCCCACCTCGGTCAGCGCCGTGTTCTCGAACTGCTGGAGCCTGGACGTCAGCAGGTCGTTCACCGCCTCGGCCGCCTCCTGGGTCGAGCAGCCGAGGAAACGCTCAAGGACCAGTACCCCGTTGCTGTTCTCACCCTCGTCCTCCACCTCGCGCTGGTACGAGAAGAGGTCGTTGCGCAGATGGACCCCGTCCGAGAACGCGTCGCGCAGCACCCGCAACGCCCGTTCACCGGCGACCGCCTCCGGCACCTCCGCCCCGGCCGCGTACTCCACGAGACCGGCCGACCAGGGGGCCCCGCCCACCTTGCGGCGCATCTCGATGTACTCGACGGGGTTCGCGATGCGGCCCTCGTTGATGTTGGCGAGCTCCCACAGCGACTCGTTGAGCAGGTTCCGCGTCGACTCCGCGAACCGCACCCGCCACGCGTCCGACATCGCGGGCACCGTACGCGCCCACAGATCCGCGAGCCCCGCCTCCACCGGGTTCTCCGGCTCCGGCACCGGCGCGCCGCGCTCCATCGGCATGAAGGCGGGCAGCCGGTCCAGATACCGCTTCCCGCCCTCGCGGTCCGGGGTCCGTTTGAACAGCTCCAGGAAGTGGTCGTCGAAGAAGAACACCCACACGTACCAGTCGGTGACCAGGGACAGCGCCTCCGCCGAGCAGTCGGGATGGGTGTACGCGCACAGCAGCGCGTAGTCGTGCGCGTCGAGGTCCTTCTCCTCCCAGATGCCGGACCCCTCCAGCATCCCCATGGACCGCGCCCACGCCTTCGTGTGCTGCCGGGCCTCCTCCACATGGGGGTTGAGACGCGCCGGATACGGAACATAGAAGTCCGGCAGGGTGAACGGCTGAGCCATGTGCGTCCGGCCTTTCCGAGAGCCATCGCGTGAGTCCCACGCGCATCGGTCCTGTCGGCGCCAGCACTACCCTTGGTCCGTTCGGGGCACGCACAGCCGCGATTAGTCACACCGCAGAGCGCCCGTTCGAGGGACACCCGTGCCGGTCCTGACGCGTAAAACCCTGGTAACGCGTCGGCGCCACACCCCGCCCGTTCCCCGCCCTTCGCAGGTCACAGGCCCTGTCAGTGGTCTGGTCCAGTGGCTCAACGCGCGTCCCGCCCAACACTCTTGACGCCCCTTCACCTCAGGTCACAGAGTGTGCGCGCACGTCCGCAACGGCTCCACCCGGCTCTACGAAGGGTTGTCATGACGTCCAAGCAGAGGACCAGGCTCGCACTCGCCTTCACCACCGCCGGGGCACTGAGCCTCGCGCTGCTCAGCCCGGCCGCCCAGGCCGGCGCGGACGGGGTCCGGCCCGAGTGCCCGCGCGGTCTCGCCTGCGACTGGGTCCCGGCCGCCTACCAGCAGACCGGCGACCCGGCCGACAAGGAGACGTACGGCAACTACGACACCGCCGACCGGCCGCACACCAACAAGATCAAGTTCATCGTGCTGCACGACACGGAGGAGGACTTCGACACCACGCTGAAGATCTTCCAGAACCCGCTGAAGCAGACCTCGGCCCACTACGTCGTACGCTCCGCCGACGGCCACGTCACCCAGATGGTCAAGAACAAGGACGTCGCCTGGCAGGCCGGCAACTGGTACGTCAACAGCCACTCCATCGGCATCGAACAGGAAGGCGTCGCCGTCGACGGCGCCCAGTGGTACACCCCCGAGATGTACCGCTCGACCGCCACCCTCGTGCGCTACCTGGCCGCCAAGTACGACATCCCGCTCGACCGCCAGCACATCATCGGCCACGACGGCGTCCCGCCCACCAGCGCCGCCGGAACCAAGAACATGCACTGGGACCCGGGCCCCTACTGGGACTGGAACCACTTCATGACGCTGCTCGGCAAGCCCACCGTGCCGACCGCCCGCCCCGGCAGCCAACTGGTCACCGTCAGCCCCGGCTTCGAGAAGAACAAGCAGGCGTTCCGCGACTGCGAGAAGAAGGTGGACCTGCCCGTCCAGGGCTCCAGCGCCGTCCCGCTGCACACCGCCCCCTCCGACGACGCGCCCCTCTTCTCCGACCCCGGCATCCACCCGGACGGCTCGCCCGGCACCAACTGCGCGGCCGACTGGGGCAGCAAGATCAGCGCCACCCAGCAGGCCGTCGTCGCCGACCGCGCCCCCGGCTGGACGGCCATCTGGTGGTACGGAGAGAAGGCGTGGTTCCGCACCCCCGCCCACACCCGCACCACCGTCCCCACCTCCGGCTACGTCGTCCGCCCGAAGGCCGGCAGGGCCGAGGTGCCGGTGTACGGGGTGGCCTACCCGGAGAAGTCGGAGTACCCGGCGGACTTCGCCGACAAGCGGGTCGGCGCGCCCCTCCAGTACACGATCAAGGCGGGCCAGTCCTACCCCGGCGGCGGCGAGGCGCCCACCGGCTTCTTCTACGCACCGACGATCGACGCCTCCTACCCGCTGGACCACTCGTACTTCCAGGGCAAGGAGAAGTACGTGACGGTCCAGATCGGCCACCGCGTCGCCTTCGTCAAGGCGTCCGACGTGGACATCGTGCGCGCCGGCTGACCGGCGCCCGCACACAACAGCGCGCCGCGGGCCCGGTGTGTCGGCACCGGACCCGCGGCGCGCCCCGCGGGGGCCGGCCGGTCAGCGCGTGCCGACCGCCGCCCGCACGGCGTTCCGGGCCATCGCGCAGTCGTCGTGCAGCCGGCGCAGCAGCAGCCGCTGCTCCTCGCCCGGCGCGAGCGCGCCCGGCCGCTCCTGCACGGCTGCCCGGGCCGGCCCGGCCTCCCGCATGGCCCGCTGCACGGCCGTCTCGTACCGGCGGATCTCCCGCGTGAGCACGAGCATCAGGTTGACCAGGAACGCGTCGCGAGCCGCCGGGCCGGCGACCTGCGCCAGCTTGCTGATCTCGCGCCGTGCCACCGGGGCGTCACCCAGCACCGTCCACAGCGTCGCCAGGTCGTACCCCGGCAGATACCAGCCCGCGTGCTCCCAGTCCACCAGCACCGGTCCCGTGGGCGACAGCAGGATGTTGGACAGCAGCGCGTCGCCGTGGCAGAACTGCCCCATCCCGTGGCGCCCGCCGGAGTGGGCGATCCCGTGCAGCAGCTTCTGCAGGTCGCCCAGGTCCCGGTCGGTGAAGAGACCCAGCTCGTGGTAGCGGTTGATCCGGGCCGCGTAGTCCAGCGGCGCCTCGAACAGGCCCGCCGGCGGACGCCAGGCGTTCACCCGCGCGACCGCCCCGAGCACGGCGCGCAGGTCCGCGCGGGGCGGCGCCTCGGCCGGGTGGCGCGTCAGGGCGGCCACCCGCCCCGGCATCCGCTCGATGACCAGCGTGCAGTTCTCCGGGTCGGCGGCGATGAGCCGGGGCACCCGTACCGGCGGGCGGTGCCGGACGAACGCCCGGTATGCCGCTATTTCGTGCCGGAACCGCTCCGACCACGCGGGAGAGTGGTCCAGTAAACACTTCGCGACCGCCGTCGCGCGCCCTGTGGAACCGACCAGCAGTACCGAGCGCCCGCTGCGCCGCAGCACCTGCACCGGATTGAACTCCGGGCAGATCCGGTGCACGGACGCGATCACCATCCTCAGCTGGGCGCCCTGCGGGCCCGACAGGTCCAGCCGTCCGCCGAGCGAGGGGGCACCGGGCCCACCCGGCCGCCGGGGCCGCCCGATGCCGGGGGCCGGGAGGGTGGCGCGCGGGTCGAGATACGGTCCGCCGCCCGCCTGGAGGGGACGGAGCGGCCGGGGCGGGGCGGACACGGAGGACGATGCTGTGTACATGGGCGATACAGATCCCTTCGTGCGCCGACTAGTTGCGTGCGCCACCCCGGCCGGCGGCCGTTCGGCACCCTGGGGAGTACCTAGGGCTGCCGGGCGGGGTTGCGCTTTCCTACCTGACACCGGGGAGCGGGTGTCTCTCGACATAGCGCACCCTGGCGAAAGCCTGGCGAATAGTCGCAAGGCATCTGACACGGGGTTACTGTCAACACAGCCGAGAACCTGGGGGCTTGACGTGACCGGAGAACCCAACACCCGCCTGTCGGACCTGTTCGGCCTTGCCGGCTGGTCCAAGGGCGAACTCGCGAGAATGGTGAACCGGAAGGCGGCGGCCATGGGCCACCCGCAACTGGCCACCGACACCTCGCGCGTGAGGCGCTGGATCGACATGGGGGAGTCCCCCCGCGATCCCGTTCCGAGGGTGCTGGCGGCTCTGTTCACCGAGCGGCTCGGTCGTGTCGTGACCATCGAGGACCTCGGGTTCGGCCGACGCGGGCGTGCGGGGAAGCGGCGAGAGGCCGGGACGCAGGACAATCCCGAGCAACTCCCGTGGCCGCCCGAACGGACGGCAGCGGTCCTCACCGAATTCACGGGAATGGACCTCATGCTCAACCGACGCGGCTTGATGAGCGCGGGCGCCGTGCTCGCCGCCGGCTCCGCCATCGCCGGCCCCATGTACGACTGGCTGCACACCGACCCCGCACTGGCGGCGGGGGCCCCGCACACCGGAGACCCCCTGCACGCGGATCCGGCCGGCTTCGACCGGTACGAGGCAGCCCCCATCGGCTCCGAGGAGATCGAGGCCCTGGAGCGGTCCGTCGAGGTCTTCCGCGCCTGGGACGCCTCCCGGGGCGGCGGCCTCCAGCGGAAGGCCGTGGTGGGCCAGCTCAACGAGGTGGGCGGCATGCTCGCCTACCACCACCCCGCCCACCTCCAGAAGCGGTTGTGGGGCGTCGCCGCCAACCTCGCCGTCCTGGCGGGGTGGATGTCGCACGACGTCGGCCTCGAACCCACCGCGCAGAAGTACTTCGTCATCGCCGCGCACGCGGCACGCGAGGGCGGCGACCGCCCGCGCGCAGGGGAGGCCCTGTCCCGCGCGGCCCGCCAGATGGTCCACCTGGGCCGGCCCGACGACGCGCTGGACCTGATGAAGCTCGCCAAGTCCGGCTCGGGCGACGCCGTCCTGCCGCGCACCCAGGCGATGCTCTGCACCATCGAGGCGTGGGCGCAGGCGTCCATGGGCCGGGGACAAGCCATGCGGCGCACCCTGGGCCGGGCCGAGGAGCTCTTCGTCTCGGACAAGGCCGATGTGCCCCCGCCCAGCTGGATGCAGATGTTCGACGAGGCCGACATGCACGGCATGCAGGCCCTCGCCTTCCGCACGCTCGCCGAACACGACCCCTCGGCGGCGGTCATCGCCCAGCGGCACGCGAAGCAGGCCCTGCAGCTGCGGGTCAACGGCCGCGAGCGGTCCAAGATCTTCGACTACATCTCGCTCGCCTCGGCGTGCTTCATCGCCGACGACCCGGAACAGGCCGACCGCTATGCGCGGCTCGCCCTGGTCACGATGGGGGAGACCTCCTCCCACCGCACATGGGACCGGCTGCGCGAGATGTACCGGCTGACCGGGCAGTTCTCCGGCTACGCGAAGATCGAGGACCTGCGCGAGCAGATCCAGCTCGCCGTGCCGCCGAGCCAGCGGAAGAAGTCGGGGAGCGCCGAGATCTGAGGAGCCCGGGGACGCGACGAGCGCCGGGTGGCCGCCACAGGCGTCTGCCGCTTCCTCACGCCCCGACGCGGGCGATCAGCAGGCAGGCGTCGTCCAGTCGCTCGGCCGCGCCGAACGCCTCGACGACGATCCGTACGCACTCCCGCGCCGAGCGGGCCTCGGCGAAGCGAGGGGCCAGCCCCAGCAGCGTCTCCGTGCCCGGGCGCGCACCGCCGTGCCCGGCGGCATCGTTGCGCGCCAGTCCGTCGGTGTGCAGCACCAGTACGTCGCCGGGGAGCAGGTGTGCCTCGACCTGTTCGTAGGCGACCCCGGAGGCCGCGCCGAGCAGGACCCCGTCCGGCAGCGGCAATGGGCGTCCGGTGCCGTCGCGGAAGAGCAGGGGTGCGGGGTGTCCGGCCTGCGCCCAGTCCAGGGTGCGGGTCGCCGGGTCGAACGTGCCGCACACGGCGCTGCCCAGCGCCGGCTGAATGGAGGTGTCCAGCAACTGGTTGAGGTGCCCGAGGAGGGCGCCGGGCTCGATGCCGGCCATCGCCATGCCGCGCACCGCGCCCATCACCACCGCCATGGCGGAGGTGGCCTGGACGCCGTGGCCGGTGAGATCGCCCACGGTGAGCATCGTCCTGCCGTCGGGCAGCTCCATGGCGTCGTACCAGCCGCCGCCGACCAGGGCGCTCGTCTCGGACTGCAGATAGTGGGCGGCGATGTCCAGGGCGCCGGGCCCGCTGTCCGGGAGGCGGAGGGAGGTCTGCCACGGCGGGAGCACGGCTTCCGCCGGCTCCGCCGCGGCCCGGTGCCTCGTGCCGGGCCGTTCGCGGCGCAGGGAGTCATGGGTGCGGCGCACCACCTGCTGGCTGCGCCGCAGCGCGCTGACGTCCCGCAGGACGGCCCACATGGAGGCGGTGCAGCCGTCCGTGTCGAGCACGGGCTCGCCCATCATGTGCAGGGTCCGGACGCGCCCGTCGGTGTGCCGGATGCGGAACTCGCCGTCTATCGGCTTGCCGTCCACCAGGCAGTCCGTGACGAGCGCGGTGAGTAACGGCTGGTCCTCGGGGAGCAGCAGGGAGGGCAGGGCGTCCAGCGAGAGCCCGCCCGCCTCCGGGTCCCGGCCGAAGATCCGGAACAGCTCGTCGGACCAGCTGACCTCGTCGGTGAGCAGATTCCACTCGGCGCTGCCGACCCGGCCGATGAGGGAGCCCGTGGGCTCGTCGGCGGTGTCCGCGGGCCGGGCGGCGGGCTCCGCCGGCAGGCCGTCCCGGAGCTGTCCCAGATGTGCGCCGAGGTCGTCCAGGTGGTGCACCGCCAGCTCGCACAGCGCCCGCTGCCACCGCGTTTGCGGGTCGTCCTCGTCCACGCGCACGGCGTCGCGCCGCACCGCGTCCACATCGCCGCGCAGCCGGCGCGTGCGGTGGATCAACGCGTCGACGGCATCGCGTTCGGGTGGTTGCGGGGCGGATCGGTCCGCGGAGAGAGGGGACGGCATGTCGTACTCCGATGCAGGGCGGTACAACCAGTGACGAAGGGTGGACCGCATACGACTTTCGCACAGCCGGAAGAGGCCCGTAAGTGGTTTGGCAACACTCGATGCGTTCTTGCATCCGGCATATGCCAGCGGCTGACTGTAGCCCATCTCATTTCGAACAGCCTTGCTGTTGGCGGCGGTTGGTGCAAGTCGCGAGGCGAGCGGCGGGCGGGAGCGGGCGGGGAATGCGGGGGAGGGGTGCCGTGTTGTACGGGCAGAACGAAAACGAATCCCGTTCCCGTGAAGGTTCGGAGTCCGTGATCGTCGCCCCGTACGACCGTCCGCGTCCAGGAAGGAACGCCACATGAAGTCCCGTATCCACCCCGTCTCCCGTCCGGTGGTCTTCCGCGACCGCGCGGCCGGGACGGCCTTCCTCACCCGTTCCACCGCCGACTCCGAGCGGCGCGTGACGTGGGAGGACGGCCGCAGCTATCCCGTCATCGACGTCGAGACCTCGTCGGCGAGCCACCCCTTCTACACGGGGGCCCGGCAGGTGCTGGACACGGCGGGCCGGATCGAACGGTTCCGGCGCCGTTACGGCCACGAGGCCCCCGGTGCCCGGTGACCGGGCACCCGCGGGTCGTCCGCCCGTGCCCTGGATCACAGTCCGGGGCACGGATTGCGGGGAACAGACCGTGATGGTTTATCGTTCATCTATATGCGGATGACGCCCTGAGCGCCCGCGTTCAAGCCGCCCCGGCTGGATTCCCCCGATCCGGCCGGGGCTTCCCCTTTTCCGCCCCGGGCACCGCCTGCCCCGGTCCGGCCGCGGCCTCCAGCAGCAGCGCGGCCACCGCCGGCGCCACGGCCGCCACCGCCCCGCCCTCGGGCCACAGCCGCACGGCCAGCGCCGCGAGCGCTGCCCCGGCCACCACGGCGGCCAGCCTCCCCGCGGCCCAGCCGTCGTCGCCCCGCCCGGCCCTCACCACGAGGCGGCCGATGAGCGACGTCAGTGTGCCGGTGAAGTAGTTCGTGGGCGTCGCCCGCACCCGCCCCTGGATGCCCATCGCGAGACCCATGAGCACCAGCAGACCCAGCCGGTCCGCTTCCGACGCCACCAGCCCGGCCGCCCACAGTCCCGCCCCCGCCGCGAGCAGCACCACCTCGGCCAGCAGCATCAACGGCACCCGCCGCCACATCCGCTCACCGGCCAGCGCGGCACCGGCCACCCCACAGCCGTACGCGACCAGCGCGGTGACGACGCGCAGCGCCACGCCCTCCTCGCCCGCCCCGGCGGCCGAGGCGCCCAGCAGCACCAGGTTCCCGGTCATCACCCCGGCGAAGACCTGGCCCACGCAGAGGAAGACGAACGCGTCCGCCGCCCCGGACGCCGCCGACAGCAGCAACAACGCCACGCGCTCCCGCCGTGTCACTCCAGCCCACGCGCCTGCCGGAACCGGGCCAGGCCCTCGGCCAGCCGCACCACGGGCTCCGGGTAGTCCAGCCGCTCCCGCTCCTCGTCGGGCAGCTTCCACGGCTCGTGCACGGCGGACCCGGAGACCGGCGAAAGCTCCGGCACCCAGCGCCGGACGTACTCCCCGTCCGGGTCGAGCCGCTTGCCCTGCACGACAGGGTTGAGCACCCGGTTGGGGCGGCTGTCGGTGCCCGTGCCCGCCATCCACTGCCAGTTCATCTGGTTGTTGGGGATGTCGCCGTCCACCAGGAGGTCCAGGAAGTGCCGTGCCCCGACCCGCCAGTCCACGTACAGCGTCTTGGTCAGGAAGGAGGCGGTGAGCAGCCGGCCCCGGTTGTGCATCCAGCCCTCGTGGCGCAGCTGGCGCATCGCGGCGTCGACCATCGGATAGCCGGTCCGCCCCTGCCGCCATGCCTCGACCTCGTCGGCCGCGTCCGCCTCGGACCGCCAGCGGTCCTGCTTGTCGCGGTAGTTCACGTGCGAGGAGGCGGGCCGCGCAGCGAGGACCTGGTAGTGGAACTCCCGCCAGCACAACTGCCGCACGAACGCCTCGGCCCCCGCGCCGCCCGCCTCCCGCGACCGGTGCACCAACTCGACGGGGGACAGGGTGCCGAAGTGCAGATGCGGGGAGAGCCGGGAGGTGCCGTCGGCCGCCAGGTCGTCGTGCCGGTCCTCGTACGCGTCGAGCCCGCGCCGCCGCCAGGCCGCGAACGCCTTGCGCCCCGCCTCCTCGCCCCCATCGGCGAGCCCTTCCGACACACCCGGGACGTCGTCGCGGGAGGGCACCTGCTCGGAGCGCGGCCCCTCCGGGACCCGGACCGTGCGCGGTGCGCCGAACACCTCGCGCAGCCCTTCCTGCGACCAGCGCCTGAAGTACGGCGTGAAGACGGCGAAGTGGTCCGAGGAGGCGGGCGTCACCGCGCCGGGCGCCACCGCGGTGATCACGCCGTCGTGGACGCGCAGCCGGCGCCCGTCGGCCTCCAGTGCCTCCCGCAGCCGCTCCTCGCGGCGACGGGCGTACGCGCTGACGCCCGCCGCCACGTGCACCTCGTCGGCGCCGGTCTCCGCGGCGACCGCGCACACCGCATCGGCCACGTCCCCGGACCGGATGACCAGCCGCCCGCCCCGCTCGCGCAGACCGGCGTCCACGTCGCGCAGACAGTCGGCGAGGAAGGCGCGCCGGTTCGGGGCGTCGAACCCCGCCTCCTCGATGGCCCTGTCCCGGACGAACAGAGGCACGATCTCATCGGCCGACGCGAGTGCGGCGTGCAGCGGCGGATGGTCGTGCAGACGGAGATCGGCGGTGAACAGGACGACCGCAACGGCCATGGCGCAACTCCAGATGAGGCGGGGACAGCCATGCTGCCGTCACCCGGCCCGCCCGGGACGCACCGCTCAGGGCGACACCGCCGGTATCGCCCGTCCGGGTGACGTCCGGCTCTCCGCCGCCCGCGCGATGTTGCGCGCCATCCCGCCGAACACCACGGCGTGGAACGGCGAGACGCTCCACCAGTACACGTGCCCGAGCAGCCCGCGCGGATGGAACAGAGCCCGCTGCCGGTAGCGCGACCGGCCCTTCCCGTCCCGCTCCACGTACATCTCCAGCCAGGCCGGGCCCGGCAGCCGCATCTCCGCCCGCAGCCGGAGCAGGCGCCCCCGCTCGATCTCCTCGACCCGCCAGAAGTCCAGCGAGTCGCCCACCCGCAGCCGGTCCGTGTCGCGCCGGCCGCGCCGCAGGCCGACCCCGCCCACCAGCCGGTCCAGCCAGCCGCGCACCGCCCAGGCCAGCGGGAACGAGTACCAGCCGTGCTCCCCGCCGATGCCCTCCACCACCCGCCACAGGGCCTCCGGCGACGCGTCCACCGCGCGCTCACGCACATCCGTGTACAGGCTGCCGCCCGCCCAGTCGGGGTCCGTGGGCAGCGGGTCGCTGGGCACGCCCGGCACCGAGGCGGAGGACCACCGGGTGGTGACCCGGGCCTCCCGGATGCGTTGCAGAGCCAGGCGCAGCGCCGTGTCGAAGGGGAACGGCTGCCCCGCCCCGTCGGGGACGTATCCCGCGATGTCGTGCTCCCGGCACACCACCTCGTACCGCAGGGACTCCGCCAGCGGCCGGGCGATCGACGCGGGTACGGGTGTGATGAGCCCGACCCAGTGGCTGGAAAGACCCGGTGACAGCATCGGGACGGGCAGGATCAGCCGGTGCGGCAGCTCCGCCACCTCCGCGTAACGCTGCATCATGTCCCGGTACGTGAGGACGTCGGGACCGCCGATGTCGAACGAGCGGTTCACGTCCCGGGGCATGCGGGCGCTGCCCACCAGATAGCGCAGCACATCGCGGACGGCGATGGGCTGGATGCGCGTCGACACCCAGCTCGGCGTCACCATCACCGGCAGCCGCTCGGTGAGGTAGCGCAGCATTTCGAAGGACGCGGAGCCCGAGCCGATGATGACGGCGGCCCGGAGCGCGGTCGTCGGCACTCCGGAGTCCAGCAGGATGCGTCCGACCTCGGCCCGGGAGCGCAGATGCGGCGACAGCTCCCGCTCGGACACGCCTTCGGGGGTGAGGCCGCCCAGATAGACGATGCGGCCGACCCCGGCGGCCCGTGCCCGTTCCGCGAAGGCCGTGGCGGCCCGCCGGTCGGTCTCCTCGAAACCGGCCCCGGTCGTCAGCGCGTGCACCAGGTAGTACGCCACGTCGATGCCGTCCATGGCCGGGTCGAGCGAGGCCGCGTCCGTGACATCGCCGCGTACGGTCTCCACCTCGCCGGCCCACGGGTGGTCGCGCAGCTTCTCCGGGGTGCGCGCCAGGCAGCGCACCCGGTGCCCTGCCGCCAGCAGCTCCGGGACCAGGCGGCCGCCGATGTAGCCGCTGGCTCCGGTGACCAGGCAGTTCAGGGGCGCGTCGGCGTGGTCGTCCGTCATGGGACCTCCGCATCGGTCCGGATGCGCCGGGCCGTGCGGGACCGGCCTGTCGCGACCAGTCTGACGCCGGGAGGCCCGCCCCGCACGGCGCGCGGGTGTGGCCCGGCGCTCGCGGGGCATCCGTGGCCCATGGACGCAGCGGCGGCAAGACCTCAGCGGGACACGGCCCGGCGCAAGGGATGGGGGCGGCTCCTGCTGCGCGTCTCCATCCTGGTGCTGGCCTTCGTGGCCATGGTCGGATTCTCGGTGGTGCTGGCGAAGGTGACGCTCACCCCGTCGCCCGCCTCCGAGGAACTCGTGAAGTCGAACCTGCACCCGGGCCGCTCGCTGCGGCAGTACGCCGAGGACTACACGTTCCTCGCGGCGTGCAAGCAGGCCGGCGGCAACCTGATACTCGGCATGCCCTTCGGCATCCTGCTGCCCATCCTCGTCCCGCGACGGCTCCGGATGCTCCGCATGTTCCTGCTGACCGTGGCGGTCATCGTCCTCGTGGAACTGGTGCAGGGAGCGGTCGTGCGGGGCCGCGCCTTCGACGTGGACGACGTCATCCTCAACACGGCGGGCGCCCTCCTGGCCTATCTGCTGGTGGGGCGGCGCCTGAGCCACCGCTACCACGTCCTCGCCGAGGCCCCGGAGCGAGAGGCGGTGAACCGGCCGAAGGCCGCGCCCCGTGCCAAGGCCGCCGGGACGAAGCCGAAGCCCCGTCCCAAGGCCGCGCCCCGCCGCACCGGCCGGTCCGCGTCCGTCTGGTCGCGGCTGCGCCAGGGCGTCCGCCGCAGGGCCGCGCGCGGCCGGCTCCGCAAGCGCTGACCTGCGGCGGTACGGCTACCCGATCGGCCCGTGGCCGATTGCGGACCGGGTCCGGCGGGCCGACGGTGGAAGGCCACCGCCGAAGAGGAGCGACATGAGCGACGCCCAGTGGAGCCCGGGGCCGCGCGCCGGGGACGCCGACGAGTTCCGGCCCGTGCTGGACGTCGTGGAACCCGCCCGCCAACGGCGGCTCACCGTCCTCTTCCGGCTGCTCCTGCTGATCCCGCACTTCATCGTGCTGTTCTTCCTGGAGATCGGGGCCTTCTTCACCGTCGTCTTCGGCTGGTTCGCCGCCCTGGCGCTCGGCCGGCTGCCCGGGCCCGTCTACCGCTTCCTCGCCCAGGTCCTGGCCTACCGGACACGCGT
The DNA here is from genome assembly GCF_040679335.1 of Streptomyces sp. NPDC052299. Lineage (NCBI taxonomy): Bacteria > Bacillati > Actinomycetota > Actinomycetes > Kitasatosporales > Streptomycetaceae > Streptomyces > Streptomyces sp. NPDC052299. The sequence goes on from NZ_JBFAUP010000002.1 coordinate 60,360, forward strand.
CGGCGCGAGCGCCATGCTCCTCGTCGACCGCTATCCGCCCTTCAGCCTGTCCCAGCCGCCCGACCACCCCGTCCGCATCGACGTCCGCCCGACACGGCTGAACCGGCTCGCGGTGTTCTTCCGGCTGATCCTGGTCATCCCCGCCGCCGTCGTGCAGGGCCTCGCCACGTCCGGCTGGTCCGTCCTGGCCGTCCTGTGGTGGCTCATCACCCTGATCCTGGGGCGCATGCCCCGCCCGCTGTTCGAGGCCACGGCGGCCACCCTGCGCTACGAGATGCGGGTCTCCGCCTACTTCTCCCTGCTCAGCCCCGCCTACCCCAAGGGCCTCTTCGGCGACGACGACCTCTCCGTACCTCCGGGACAGCCGCGCTCCGCCACCAGGCCGCTGGTCATGAGCACCGCGGGCAAGGCGCTGGTGGTCCTCTTCCTGGTCCTCGGGCTCGTCGGCGGTGCCACGACCTCCGTGACCCGCTCCGGTTCGGACGGCGACGACTACGGCATGAGCGCGATGGGCGCGTAAAACCACTCGTACGAACAGCCGTTCAGGGTGCATGATCGCCGGATGACCTGGACCGCACCCGCTGCCACCCGTACGCCCGGCTCGCTCGTCGCCGCCGAACGCGAGATGCTCACCGGCTATCTCGGCTGGTTCCGCTCGACCCTCCTCCAGAAGTGCGCCGGACTCACCGGTGAACAGCTCGCCGAACGGACGGTCGAGCCGTCGAACCTGTCCCTGCTGGGGCTCGTACGCCACATGGCCAAGGTCGAACGCACCTGGTTCCGGCAGCGGTTCGCCGGGCAGGAGCTGGAGCCCCTGTACGACCCGGCCAAGGGCAAGGACGCGGATTTCGAGGACCTGGACCCCGCCACGGCCGCCGAGGACTACGCCCGGCTGATCGAGGAGTGCCGGCTCGCCGACGAGATCGTCGCCGGCGCCTCGCTGGACGACACCTTCACCCACGACGGGGAGGTGTACTCGCTGCGCCTCGTCCACGTCCACATGATCGGGGAGTATGCGCGCCACATCGGCCACGCCGACCTGGTGCGCGAGCGGCTGGACGGGGTCACCGGGGCCTGAGGGGCCCGGGAAGTGCCGGGAAACGGGCCGGGCGCGGACCGTCCTGCGTGAACCCGGCGGGGCGGGTCATACGGACCCTATGACGTCCACCGACCCGGCGACAGAACCGTCCACGAAGCCCGGCCCGGCCGACGACGGCCGGCGCCGCCGTCACTGGGGGCGCGCCGCCGCCTTGTGCGCGGCCGCGCTCGCCCTGCTGCTCCTCGGCACCCGCCTCAGCCTGCTGCCCGGCCTGGGCGACCTCTTCGGCGAGGAGGCCCACGACCGCACGGGCCCGGCGGTGCTCAAGTCGATCCAGGACATGAGCAGGTACGAGGCGGCGGCCGGCAATTTCCAGGTCGTGGTCGACCTGGAGAAGGACACCAAGTACGTCCCCGACGTGATCCGGGGCAGCCGCACGCTGTACGTCGGCGCGGGCACCGTGTCCGCGTACGTCGACCTCGGGCGGGTGACGAGCGGGGGAGTGGTCGTGAACGAGGACCGCACCACCGCCGAACTCCGGCTCCCGCACGCGGTCCTGGGCAAGCCGGCGCTCGACCCCGACCGCTCCTACGCGGTGTCCAAGCAGCGCGGCCTCCTCGACCGGCTCGGCGACTTCTTCTCCGACAACCCCGGCAGCGAACAGGCCGTCAACAAGCTGGCCGCACGCCACATCGGGGACGCGGCGAAGGAGAGCGGCCTGGCGCGGCGCGCCGAGAGGAACACCACCGCGATGCTCAAGGGCCTGCTCGAGTCCCTGGGCTTCGAGCAGGTCACGGTCCGCTACGGAACCGAGGGCACCGGCCGCTCCTGACCGCGACACGACGGCCGGGGCGGATTAGCCCGGCCGCAGAAGTCGTTGAAGCCATGATGAGATGCCGCGGCCGACGAGGTGCCACGGCCGGACAGACCGACGACGGGACAGAACACATGCCTCTCCAGGGCGAGTACGAGCCGAGCCCCTCCCAGTGGGTTCGCGACCAGGTCGAGCAGTACGAGAGCTCGGGTGGCACGGAAGGGACGACGATGCGCGGCATGCCCGTCATCGTCCTGACGACCGTGGGCGCCAAGAGCGGGAAGATCCGCAAGACGCCCCTGATGCGCGTCGAGCACGACGGCCGGTACGCGGTGGTCGCCTCCCAGGGCGGCGCCCCGACCCACCCCGTCTGGTACCACAACCTCAAGGCCGACCCGCGCGTCGAGCTCCAGGACGGCCCGGAGCGCCGTGACATGACGGCGCGTGAGGTCACCGGTGCCGAGAAGGAGCAGTGGTGGGAACGCGCGGTCGACGCGTTCCCCGACTACGCCGACTACCAGAAGAAGACGGACCGGCAGATCCCCGTGTTCGTACTGGAGCCGGTGGACGGGAGCCACTGAGGCGCGAGGGCGTGTCCGCGAAGTCCCGTCCGGCCCGCGACGCCTGGCACGCACTCTCGCGCACCGGCCGAAATCCCAAGTACATCCAGTACGGGGGATGTCGGCCGGCACGCCAAGAGCAGGCACCAGACGCCGCAGGCCACGCCCTTCGGGCGTACGACGGGACTTCGCGGACACGCCCTCGGGATAGTGTCCAGCTCGGCCCCCAGGGGGTGGGGCCGAGCGGAAGGATGCGAAACCAGATGACGACAGACAACTCCGACCTCGTCGCCTTCGTCAGGGCGCGCCTCGACGAGGAAGAGGACCTCGCGCGGGCGGCCGGCGGCGAGGCATGGCGGTGCCCCGCCGAGTCGCCCGGCGAGATCCACGACCGGGGCGGCGCGATCGCCTTCACCCTGCGCACGCACGGCCACGCCTACGACCGGCACATCGTCCGCCAGGACCCGGCCCGCACGCTCCAGCGCATCGAGACCAACCGGGTCCTGCTGGACGAGTACGCCGAGGTGGCCGCGCTCGACGTGGACCGCCCGCAGCGCGACTTCGCCTCCGGCCGGGCCTTCGGCCTGGGCTTCGCGGTCCGGCAGCTGGCCGCCGAGAACGCGGGTCACCCCGACTACCTGGTGAAGTGGCTGCCCCGGTTCACCCAGTAGCGGACGGGCCCGCCGGCTCAGAGCGCGTTCGTCCCGTGGTCGCCCTTGGTGGTCACCTGGTCGCTCCGCTCCTGGAGCCGGCGGGCCTTGTCCCGCAGGCGCTGCCGCTCCTGGGGGTCCGATGTGCGCTCGGCGGTCTCCCGCATCTCCTCGGCCTTCGCCCGGATGCGCTCGGCCCGGCCGCCGGTCTCGTCCGCAACGCTCATGATCACTCCAGGTTCTCGGTGGAGAGCCGTCCATCCCAGCGAACCAGTGCGCCCGCGCGCCCGCATCTCGGACGCGGGGCGGACCCCGCCGATGTCCGAATGTGACAGGGAACCGTCATTGCGGCCATCCGCACGGCTGACGAGGATGGAGACATGTCCACCACACACCGCGTCGTCATCGCGGTCTTCCCCGGCGTCGATCTCCTCGATGTCTCGGGCCCCGCCGAGGTCTTCGCCCTGGCCAACAGGGTGACCGGGGGCCGCGACCGCTACCGGGTCCGGCTCGCCGGTCCCGAGGCGGGCGAGGTCCGGACCTCGGCGGGGGTGCGGCTGCTGACCGACCTCACCTTCGACGAGGTGGGCCGGGAGGTCGACACCCTGCTGGTGCCCGGCGCGGTCGACCTCACCGACGACGGGCCCGTCGCCCGGATCGACCCGGACATCGTGGCCTGGGTGCGGCAGACGGCCCCGCACGCCCGCCGGGTGGCGTCCGTGTGCGTCGGCGCGCATCTGCTGGCCGCCGCCGGGCTCCTGGACGGGAAGACGGCGACCACGCACTGGTCGACCGCCGCCCAGCTCGCCGCCGCGCACCCGGAGGTCACGGTCGACGCGGACCCGATCTTCGTACGCGCCGACCGGGGGCGGGTGTGGACCGGCGCCGGCATCAGCGCCTGCCTGGACCTCGCGCTCGCCCTGGTGGCCGAGGACCTGGGCGAGGACACCGCGCTCGCCGTGGCACGCCAGCTGGTGATGTACCTCAAGCGGCAGGGCGGACAGAGCCAGTTCTCCGTCCCCCTGAGCAGACCGGCCGCCTCCCGGCGCGAGATCGACGTGCTGCGGCTGTGGATCGCCGACCACCTCGACGAGGACCTGTCCGCACCGGTGCTCGCGGCGCGGATGTGCCTGAGCGAGCGCCACTTCGCCCGGGTCTTCAAACAGGAGACCGGGGTCTCACCGGCCGCCTATGTGGAGTCGGCCCGCGTCGAGGCGGCCCGCCGGCTCCTGGAAACGACCGACGACCCGCTCGACCGGGTGGCATCCGCCGCCGGACTCGGGTCGGCGGAGACCCTGCACCGCGTGTTCCGGCGGCAGATCGCCACCACACCGGCCGCCTACCGCCGCCGCTTCCGTACCCACGCGGCCTGACCGCTCGAACACTCCGACAACCCCGCCGGGCAGGGCGGAGGCTCCGCCCTGCCCGGAGACCTTCCGGCGAACCCCGGAAGACAACCCCGAGAAAGGCACCACCCATGACCACGAACCAGCCTTCCGCGACCCTTCGCGAGGTCTCCGGCCTCGACGCCCGGCTGCCCCGGCTGAGCGAATCCGTCCTGATCCTCATCGACGTCCAGAACACCTACCGGACCGGCGTCATGGCCCTGGAGGGCGCCGAGGAGGCCGTCGCCGCCTGCGCGCGTCTTCTGGACCGGGCCAGGGCCGCCGGCACGCCGGTGATCCATGTCATCCACGACGGCGGCGAGGGCTCCCCGTACGACATCCGCGAGCACATCGGCGCCCTCAGCGACGAAGTGGCGCCCCGGGAGGGCGAGGCGGTGGTCGTCAAGCAGTTCCCGAACTCCTTCCACCGCACGGAGCTGGAGAAGACCCTCACCGCCCTGGGCGCGGAGCCCGGCAGCGGCAAGGACCTGGTGCTCGCCGGATTCATGGCCCACATGTGCGTCACGCACACCGCGCAGGGCGCGTTCAACCTCGGCTACCGGCCCACTGTCGTCGCCGAGGCCACGGCCACCCGCAGCCTGCCCGCGCCCGACGGCACGGTCGTCCCGGCCGGAACGCTCAAGACCGCCGCGCTCACCGCCGTGGGCGACCTCTTCGCCCCCGTCGCCGCCACGGTGGACGACATCCCCGCCTGACGGGCCCCGGGCGGAGGCGTCAGCGTTCGACCGACGTGGTCGTGAAGCGGTCGCCGCAGACACGGATCTGCGGGTCCCGCAGGGTCAGCGCCTCCTTGGAACCCGGCGGGTACACCCGCAGGTAGTCGCCCTGCTTCCAGCAGCCGCCGTCCGCGATGCCCTGGTTCAGCGTGTGCAGCACGACGTGCGCCGTCCTGCCGGGAGCCAGGGTCGTCGCCCCGTGCGAGGCGCCGTCACGTTTGGCCGGCGCGCCGATGACGGCGCCGTCGCGCTGGATCAGGGACACGCCGGGGAAGCCGTTCAGGACGCAGGAACGCCCGGACTTGTTCACGAACGTGAGCTCGTAGTAGACCTGCCCGGCTCCGCCGTCGCCCCGCTTCACGCTCATGCCGAGGCCCCCTGCCGTGCACCGGCCGGTACCGGAGGCGTCGGCCCCCGAGCTGCCGGCCGCGGCGGGGGAGGACGGCGCCGCCGCCGGGGGCGAGGAGGCCGGTCCGGACGGCTGCGGCGAGGTCCGGGCGGGGCCCGTCGTCCCGGCTTGGGCCGCGGGTGACGCCGCGCCCTCCGGTCCGGAGCCGTCGTCGTTGCAGCCCGCCGCGACGAGGGCGAACGACATCATCGCGACGGGCACGATGAGGCGTCGGCGGAGCGTTCGCGCTCTCCCGGCCGCCTTGCGCCCTCGCGGACGGGGCGCGGGTCCGAACGGTGCGGGGGTCGCGGTGGTGCGAGAAAGTGAGCCCATAACGGACGCGTGCTCGATTTTCTGTGGATCCAACCTGATGATCTGGCAAAAAATAGGCGGGAAACGTCAGTCGTCCTCGAACTCCTCCGCGTCCTCGTCCTCGTCCAGCCCCTCCAGGTCCGCCAGGAACTCCGCGGCGGCCGCCGCCGCGAACGCCGGGCAGGTCCAGACCTCCACGCGCAAGGGCTCACCGCCCGCCGGGAACTCCTCGGGGGCGTAGAAGTGCGGCAGCCCGGGCACGAACGCGGCGTCCGCCACCGAAGGGTGCCCGCCCTCGTGCCCGCACACCGGGGGCAGGGGCGCGGCGGTCACGTCACGCAGGACCGCGAGTACGTCCCGGGCCACCGGAAGCGGCGGGTCCGGGTACGCGTTCTTCAGCGCCTGACCGGCGGCGAGCAGCAGCACCGCGCGCTCGCGGCCCTCCGCCCGCCCGAGCCGGCGGGCCGCCCACATGCCCAGGTCGTTCGCGTACTCCTCGTTCCGGCTCTCCGGGGCGAGCCGTTCCGCGATCGTCGCCACGTCGAGCCGCCCGTCCGGGCGCAGGTACACGGCGTCGAGCCCCGTGGTGTCCCGCTCCCCGAACAACTGCTCGCGCTTCTCCCGGAGCAGCTTCAGCGAACCGGCCGCCGTCTCCGCCATGAACGCCGGGCACACCACGGTCTCCAGCGCCGCCGTCCGCCCCGCCCGGTGCCTGCGCTCGTACAGTCCGCGCCCGCCGCGGCTGCTCAGCATGATGCCCAGCTCCGCCGCCTCCGGACCGCTCCGGGGCAGCTCGGCGTGGAACTCGTGGGCGCACGTGGCGTCGGCGAAGAACGGCAGGGTCCGCTCCAGCGCCTCGACCAGGTCGTCCAGCACCGACTTCTTCCTGACCATGCCGGAGACGGCGTACCAGGTCACGGCCCGCACGGTCAGGAGGTGCCCGGCGCGGTCCTCGGGCGCCGCGGTCGACAGGCCGAACGCCTGCCAGGTGATCTCGTCGTACACGTCCGTCCACGGCTTCGGATAGCCGTGCAGCAGGGCCGATACGTCGGCCATGGTGTCCACGGCCTCCAGCGGCAGCCGCGGCGGCACGTCCGGCACGGACCCCGGCTCCACGATGTCCAGGGCGATCCTGGCGAACCCGGCCGTGTTGAGCGGGCACAGCCACTCCTCGCGCGGGCGGTCGTCCGGCCACCCCAGCGCCGGGTCCGCGAGCGGCACCGCCCGCCCGGCCAGCGCGCGGTCGTCCGCCGCGTCGTGCTCCTCGTACGGATGGGAGGGGTGCGGGCAGGGCCCCTCGCGCAGCGACGCGTCGGCCGCCCGCAGCGCCTCGGTCACTCGGGGGACGACCCCCTCGCCCGGCCGGTACGTGAGGTAGGGGGCCATCAGGACCAGCCCCAGCGCCCACACGGTGGCGGGCACACCCGGCGGTGCGGCGGCGAGCCGGGCCGCGCAGTCCAGGGCCTCCCGGTCGTAGCGGTCGTCCCTGGCGGCCCGGGGATTCTTCCGGACGCCGTCCCAGAGGGCGACGAGTCCGGGCAGACGGGCGGAGTCGGTGTCGTGCATGCCCACGACGACGCGTGGGGGGTGACCGTGGTTCCTGGGCGTCCCGGGCCGCGTCACTCCGGACCCGGCCGGACCACCGGCAGCCCCGCCGTGCCCGCCGCCTCGGTCAGCACCTCGCGGAGCATCGCCGGGGTGAGCCGGCCGGTGAAGACATTGCGCTGGCTGACGTGGTAGCAGCCGAACACCGTCAGCGGGCCGCCCGCCCCGTCGGCCGGTTCCAGCACCGTACGGGCGCCGTGGCCGAACACCGGCCTGGGCCGGGGCACCCGCCACCCGGCCTGTTCCAGGGCGGCCAGGGTCGCCTGCCAGCCGAAGCCGCCGAGCACGACGACCGACCGCACCGTGGGCCGCAGCAACTGGAGTTCCCGGGCCAGCCACGGCCGGCACGTGTCGCGCTCGCCCGGCGTGGGGCGGTTGGCGGGCGGCGCGCAGTGCACGGGGGAGGTCACCCTGACCCCGTACAGCTCCAGCCCGTCGGCCAGGTCCGTCACCGTGGGGCGGGAGGCCAGCCCGAGCTCGTACAGCGTGGCGTACAGCAGGTCCCCGGCCCGGTCGCCGGTGAACATCCTGCCGGTCCGGTTCCCGCCGTGCGCGGCGGGCGCCAGGCCCGTGATGGCCAGGGAGGCATCCGGGGGCCCGAAGCCGGGTACGGGACGCGCCCAGTACTCCCAGTCGCGGAACGCGGGACGCTTGACCCGGGCCGCCTCCTCGCGCCACTCCACGAGGCGGGGGCAGGCGCGGCAGGCGACCAGCCGCCCGTCGAGCCCGGCCAGGGTGCGGGAGCGGGCGGCGGCCCGTAGGGGGTAGTCCTCGGCGGTGCTCATGATCGACCCGCTTCCGCGTTCCTGATTCCCGCCCGGTGGCGCGCTCACCGGAATGAGCGTACCCAGGGCGCAAGGGACCACGGCCGTGGAAACGGCCCGGTCCACGACGAGAAACGAAAGGAAACCCGGACCATGAAGGACTTCGCCGTCGGGGACCACGTGCGATGGAACTCCGAAGCCGGTCACGTCGAAGGCGTCATCACCCGGAAGCACACCAGCGACGTCGAATTCAAGGGCCGCACCCGGCACTGCAGCAAGGAGGAACCGCAGTACGAGGTCGAGAGCGACAGGACCGGCCACCTCGCCATGCACAAGGGCAGCGCGCTGAAGAAGACCTGAGGACCGGCGCCGTGCACCGGATCTGCACGATCGGCCACTCGACCAGGGAGTTCGGCGAACTGGTGGAACTGCTGCGCCGCAACGACGTCACCCTGCTGGCCGACGTGCGCTCGTATCCGTCGTCGCGGAAGCTTCCGCAGTGGAACCAGCGGAACATCGTCGATTCGCTGCCGGCCGGCATCGGATACCGGTGGCTCCCGAAGCTGGGCGGCCGGCGGCACACCCCCAAGGGCGTTCCGACCGAGAACGGCGCCTGGCGGGTGAAGGCATTCCGCGACTACGCCGACTACATGGCGACGGACGCATTCCGGGAGGGGCTGGACGAACTCCTGGAACTCGCCGAGCACACCCGGCCGGCCATCATGTGCAGCGAGGCCGTGCCGTGGCGCTGCCACCGCAGACTGATCACCGACGCGCTGATCGTCGCGGGCGCCGAGGTCGTGGACATCCTGTCGCCCACCTCGACGCGGCCCGCGGTCCTGAACGAGGACGCGCGGGTCCGCGGCGGACGGCTGACCTACCCGCCCCACGACTGAGAGGGCGCACCCGGTCCGCCGTGCCCGGGCCACGGCCGCAGCTTCTCCGGATTGCGCACCGCCCAGATGCGGTGCACGCGGTCCCCGGCGACGCCGAACGCGGCCACGGTGACGGTGATTCCGGCGTGCTGGGCGACCAGGCCCGGCCGCCCGTTCACCGTGCGTTCCAGCAGCAGGAGTTCGGGCACCCTGTCCGCGAAGTGGACCAGGTACTGGGCGACCCGCTCGGCGCCCTCGACCGGGCGAAGGGCCGCCCCGGCGAGGCCGCCGCCGTCGGTGACCATCGCCGCCTCCGGGTCGAGGAGGCCGATCAGTGCGCCGATGTCCTTGGCCTCCCAGGCGTCCTTGAACGCCCGCACCAGGACCGCCTGCCCGGCCACCGGGGCCGCCTCGGCGCGGGCGTCCCGGAGGCGCCGGCGGGCCGAAGCGGCGAGCTGCCGGCAGGCCGGGGCGCTCCGGCCGACGATGTCCGCCACCTCGGCGAAGGGGTACCGGAACACGTCGTGCAGGACGAACGTCACCCGCTCGGCCGGCGTCATGGACTCCAGCACCACCAGGAACGCCATGTTCACGGACTCGTCCAGGGTGACCCGGTCCGCGGGGTCCACACGGTCGGCGCGGTCGCCGGCGGCCCGCCCGCCGCCCCACTCGGAGCGGTCGGGCAGCGGCTCCGGTATCCACTCGCCGACGTAACGCTCCCGCCTGACCCGCGCCGAGCCCAGCACATCGAGGCAGACCCGGCTGGCCACCGTCGTCAGCCACGCCCCGGGCGACGCGACGGCGTCCCGTCGCGCCGGTGGCATCGCGTACCACCGCGCGTACGTCTCCTGCACGGCGTCCTCCGCCTCGGCGACCGAACCGAGCATCCGGTAGGCGAGGTTCATCAGCTGCCGCCGCTCGCCGATGACGGCGCCGAGGTCCGGCTCGGAAGGTGTGCTCATGTACGTGACCGCCCCTGACTGTCTTCCGTGGATCCACGTCGTCGGATCGTGGAGACAGTACCGAGCCGCCAGGAAGACAGGGGAGCGGTGCGCAGCGAAGAAAGGGCCGTACGCAAAAGTGAGGGTCGGCCGGGAATTCCCGGCCGACCCTCACTCCATGTGCCGCTGCGACGTATCGCCCGGCCGTATCTACCAGCGATACCAGCGGCCTCGCTTTCCACCGCCGCCCGCCGGGCGGACGACGAACCCGAGCAGCCACACCACAAGTACGGCGACGGCTATCCACCACAGGGCCTTCAGGGCGAAACCCGCCCCGAAGAGAATGAGCGCAAGCAGAAGAACCAGAATCACGGGAACCATGGGTATCAACCTCCGAAGCATCGGATGCCCCGGCCCTCCGCCTCTATTCCTGAAAAACTCCTGAGCTTTCCGGGCCGAGCCGGCGACCGACGAGGACGGTGCCTGCCTCCGCGCCTGACGGGGGACTCGTCACGGCTTCTGTCGCACAGGTGTGTGTGGAACGCGTGGCTCCGGGTAGTCGCAGCTTCGCGCACGCGCAAGCAGTCGCTGTCCGACGGAAGGGAATGATCGCCATGCCGACATCCGTATCTGCGCAGGTGCCGGGGACCACGACTGGTGCTCCGGCCGAACTCCCGCAGATCGCCGATCCGTTGAAGGTCGCGCCCAAGGACGCCCGGGCACTCAGCAAGCTGTTCTTCGACCGGTTGCAGACCCTCGAAGAGGGTACGGCGGAGTATCAGTACGCCCGCAATACGCTCATCGAAATGAACCTCACCCTGGTGCACTTCGCCGCGGCCCGGTACCGAAACCGCGGCAACGGCCAGATGGAAGACATCATCCAGGTGGGAACCATCGGCCTGATCAAGGCCATCGACCGCTTCGAACTCAGCAGGGAAGTCGAATTCACCTCGTTCGCCATTCCCTACATCGTCGGTGAGATCAAGCGCTTCTTCCGGGACACCACCTGGTCCGTCCACGTGCCCCGGCGGCTCCAGGAACTCCGGGTCACCCTCGCCAAGGCCAAGGAGGAACTGGCCACCTCGCTCGGTCGGGAGGCCACCGTCGCCGAACTCGCCGAACGGCTCGGCATCAGCGAGGAGGAGGTCATCGAGGGCCTGGTCGCCTCCAACGGCTACACCGCGCACTCGCTGGACGTGCCCCTCGACGGGGCGGAGTCCGACAGCCCCAGCGGGGTGAGCCGCACCCACGCGGACATCACCGGCGAGTGCGACCCCGGAATCGAACTGGTCGAGAACCTGCACGCCCTCGCGCCCCTCCTGGAGACGCTGGACGAACGGGAGCGCGCCATCGTCCAGATGCGCTTCGGTCAGGAGATGACGCAGTCCCAGATAGGTGAACGGCTCGGACTGTCCCAGATGCACGTCTCACGGTTGATCGCCCGCATACTGGCCAGGCTGCGCGAAGGCATCCTCAGCGAGGACTAGGGGCCTTTAGCCGGGCAGGGCTCGTCACTGGACGCGCGAACCGCGCGAGGACGATTCGTCCTCGTCCTCGTCGTCCGACCCCGGCACGCGGACGTCGGTGACGTTGATGTTGATCTCGACCACTTCGAGACCGGTCATCGTCTCGACCGCGTCCGTGACGTTCGTACGAAGGCTGCGTGCGGTGTCCACGATGGGTGCGCCGTACTCCACGACGATGTCGACGTCGATGGCGGTCTGCTTCTCGCCGACCTCCACCTTGACGCCCCGCCCCGGGTCACTGGAGCGGGAGACCTTGTCCTTGACGGCTCCGAGCGCTCGCGACGGGCCCTTGCCGACGGAAGCGACCCCGTCGGTCTCCCGTACCGCGATGCCGGCGATGGTCGAGACCACGTTGTCCGCGATGGTCGTCGTGCCTCGCGTGCCGCCTGCCGAGCCGCCGTCCAGTGTGGTGCCGCTTTCGTTGGTCGCCATGAGTTCCTCACACGGAAAGAGCTGGGTGGGATGGGGGGCGCCCGGCGGAAGCCGTTCCGCCCCTCATCCCACTCTCCTCCGGCTCCCGCGGCCCCGCCATTCGGGTGATCGGCGTCCCAGGGGGAGACCTCCGGCTCAGTCGCGCGGGAGCAGCGTCCCCAACGGCCCGAGGTCCAGATTCAGGTCCTCGGGCCGCACCCCGTGCTGCTCGCACAGCTCCGTCATCCGCTGCTCCAGGAGCATCAGCGTCGTGCCGATCTCCTCGGTCTGCTCCTCGGTGAGGTCGCCCTCGTCGATGCGGCGGATCGCCTGGCGCTCCATCAGCTGGCGCAGCAGCTCGACCACGGTGAGCACCAACGTGACCAGGTCCTGGCCCACCTTGCCGGAGTCCAGATCCACTCGCGCCCCCGTCACAGCGGCCCCCCGTCGGCCCAAGGAGCCGGCACCCGCTCGCTGACCGACGACAGCAGCGCGTGCAGCGACAGACGTACGAGGGGCACATCGGCGATCGCGATGACCAGGTCCCCGCTGATGACCACCCCGGTCGCCAGCACCCGGTCCAGCAGATCGACCAGAGGCACCCCGATCGGCCCGCTCAGCGGTTCGGGCTCGTCCCACGGCACGACGGAACGCTCCACCTCTACACCTCACCGACGAAGGAGTACGGGACCCAGGGCCCCGACAGCTCGACCTGTGCCCCGGTCCGCTCGCGGAGGCTCTGCGCCAGCCGCGCCAGCTCCGCCGCCCGGTCCTCGGCCACCAGATACGTGGCGTTGAGCACCTGGGTGCGCCGCTCGTCAGGAACCCGGGCGCCGTGCGAGGGCAGCCTGCGCGAGGCGGCGGCCAGGCCGCTGACGTCCGCGTCGACCACCTCGGCGATCCGGAGCGCGTCCGTCCGGTGCCGTTCGCGTCGGTCCCGCAGGTTCCGTTTCCGGTCGAGATAGGCGCGGCCGGCGCCGGGCGCGGGCCGCCGCGCTTCGGTCTCCGCCGGCTCGCGCGCCGGTGCGTCGGCCACGTACACCTTGACGCCCCACTCGGAGTGGTGCGCCGTACGTTCCAGCGCGGCGTGGAAGCGTGGCGCCTCCTTGGCCAGCGCCGCCCGGGCCCGCTCCTCGTCGTGGTACAGCGTGGCCAGGGGGAGGGGCACCGTCGGGTGCCGGGCGGCCGTCGCGCACACGACCTCGTGATGGGCCCGTGCGTACCGTTCGAGTTCGGGCTCGTCGGCGAGCCGGGCCTGCCATGCCTCGTCGGTGAAGTCAGCCGCCCGTACGGTCTGGACGACGGCGGCGAGCGTCGGTCCGAGGGGCAGGGACCGCAGCGGACTCTCGCGCGTGACACCCGCCGGGCCGCTGGGGGCCGGCTCCCCATCGGTGCGGCACACGGCGTAGACGTACACGGCACGGGCATCCGCGGACGAGCGGGTGTCCTCGGTCATGTGCGGGGGTCTCCTCGGTTCAGTTCCGCGACTCTGACGACTGATTCGGCCCGGACGCCTGTGACTCGAGAGCGTCGAGGCGGGCCCGCAGCTCCCGGTTCTCGTCCTGCAGCGCGTTGCGCGCCGCGTGCGAACTGAGCGCCGGATCGGTCTCCCACCAGTCGATCCCGGCCTTCTTCGCCGTGTCGACGGAGGCGACGAACAGGCGCAGCCGAATGGTGAGCAGTTCGATGTCCAGCAGATCGATCTTGATGTCACCGGCGATGACGATGCCCTTGTCCAGGACGCGTTCGAGGATGTCGGCGAGGTTGGTCGTGTGCGGGCCGGCGGGCGCGTAGGCGTCGTCCTGCCGGAAGTCGAGATCAGTCACGACGGGACCTCCGCGCGCGCCGCCTGCTCGGGGCGGGCTCCTCTTCCTCCTCGTCCTCTTCGTCCTCTTCCTCGGGCTCCTCCTCCGGTTCCTCCTCGTCCTCCCACTCGTCCTCGTAGTCCTCCCCGTCGTCCTCGTCCTCTTCGCCTTCCTCGTCTTCGCCCTCGTCCTCGTAGTCCTCGTCCTCCGGCTGCTCCTCGTCGTCGCCCTCGGACTCCTCCTCGGCCACGGCGTCCTCGTGGGAGACGACGACCTCGCCGTCGCGGATCTCGCCGCGCCACGGGTCGGGCTCCTCGTCGGTGAGGGTGACGTACCGCTGGAAGTGCTTGAAGTCCAGACGGATGCGGCGCCCCTGGGCGCGCCAGAGGTTGCCCGTCTTCTCGAAGAAGCCGGACGGGTAGTACTCGACCACCAGCACGATGCGGGTCAGGTTCGGCGTCAGCTCATGAAAGCTGACGGCACCGCGCGTCGTGCCCTTGGAGCCCTCAGAGGTCCAGACGATGCGTTCGTCGGGGATCTGTTCCTGGACGGTCGCCTTGAAGCTGCGCGAGGACGGTCCGATCTTGACCTTCCAGTCGCTCTTGGCCTCGTCCTCCGCCGAGACGTTCTCGACGCCCTTCGCGAAGCTGCTGAAGCGGTCGTACTGGGTCCAGTAGTCGTACGCCGTACGCAGGGGCACGCCGACGTCGAGGACTTCCACGATGTTCATCGACTTGCCGCCACCGCCCGACTTGCCCTTGCCCTTGCCCTTGCCGCCGCCGAACGCCTCCTTGGCCTTCTCCGTGACGTTGTCCTTCACGCCCTTGGCCTTCTCCGAGACGAACGACTTCAGCGGCGATTCGCCCTGGAGGACCCGTGAGGCGACGGCGGGAAGTGAGCCGCCGTCCTCCGCGGAGTCGGTGAGCTGCTGGGCGACATCCGTCAGCTTGCCGCTCGCCCTGCCCGCCAGGTCCTCCACCTTCGCGCTGAGGAAGCCCGACAGCTCCTCGCGGAGCCGGTCGAGACCCGACCCCTGTCCCCCGGACCCGTCCTGATCTGTCCTGGCCATGGTTCGCTACCTCCGACGGTCGGTGCGCTTGGAAGCGGTCCGCTTGGACGACGAGGACGTCTTCTTCTTCGCTGCGGACTTCTTCGCCGGAGCGGTCTTCTTGGCCGCGGCCTTCTTGGCGGGCGCCGATTTCTTCGGCTCCGCCTTCTTGGCCCGGGCCGCCTTCTTCGCGGGTGCGGACTTCTTCGCCGCGCTCTTCTTGGCCGCGCTCTTCTTTGCGGGCGCCTTCTTCGCGGGCGCCTTCTTGGCCGGGGCGGACTTCTTGGCGGCCTGCTTCTTCGCGGGCGCCTTCTTCGCCGCCGCCTTCTTGGCCGGTGGCTTCTTGGCCGGCGGCTCGGGCTCCTCGCGATCTTCCTCGGCCTCGGCCTCGGCCTCGGCCTCGGCCTCGTCCTCGTCTTCGGCCTCCTCCTCGTCTTCGTCCTCTTCCTCGTACGGTTCCTTGCCCTCGTCCTCGTCCCAGGGCTCGTCCTCGTCCGGCTCCTCTTCGTACGCGTCTTCGTCCTCTTCCTCGTACGGTTCCTTGCCCTCGTCCTCGTCCCAGGGCTCGTCCTCGTCCGGCTCCTCTTCGTACGCGTCTTCGTCCTCGTACTCGTCCTCGTACGGTTCGTCGTCGTACTCGTCCCGGTCCTCGTCCTCCTCGCGCCGGCCCGCGGAGAGCCGGGCGGTGCGGTCGCCGATCGCGTCCGCCAGCGAGGACATGCTGCGGTTCGCCGCCGCCGTCACGGCCTTACGGCCCGCGTCCATGACCTCGCCCCGCAACTGCTCCTGGAGCTCGGCGACCTGGGGGACACCGCCGAGACGGCGCATGCCCTCGGCGGCGAGCTGGCGGGGTTCGAGCCCGAATCTCCGGCCCGCCAGATACGTCGCGACGGTCAGGGCCATCCGGCCCTTCTTGGTCCGGCCCAGCACGTAGCCGCCGACCACCGCGGCTGCGAGCGCTACCTTGGCCTCGTCATCCATGAGCTCGTCACCTTCGATCGTTTGGCACGCGGCCCGCCCGAACGGCGTGCAGCCGGTCGAGCAGCCGCTCCTCTTCCCGTTCGAATTCCTCGATCGTGATGTCTCCGGCCTCCAACTCCTGGTTGAGTACGGCCAGTTGCGCGCGCAGTACGCGGGGGTCGTGCAGTTCCCGCTCGGCGGCGTCGTTCAGCCGCTCCGCCACCCACACCACCCCCCGCACGGGGGCGACGGGCAGCGTCAGCAGACCCGTGATGAGGCCCATCTCAGCCCCCGCCCACGGGGACCGGCCGGGCCTCGGCGGAGACGAAGCTGTAGCACGGCAGCGGCCCGGCGAGGCGGAGCTCCACATGGCCGCGGTTCTCGTCCGCGAACCGGCGCGCCTCGGCCAGGAACGCATCACCGGCCTCCCGCTCCACCAGGAACGACACATTGAGCGCGCACCCCTGCACCTCCGGGCCCGCCGACACCGCCCGGGCCCTCGGCGTCAGCTCCCGCAGCACCCGACGCCCCGCGTCGGCGGCCCGGCGCGCGAGGGAGGCGGCCACCGCCTCGCCCAGCCGCAGACTGGCCTCGTAGCCCGGACGACGGCGCGCGGCCTCACGCAGCCTGCGTACGGTGCCGTCCTCGGCGACCACGTCGGCGAGCGCGTCCTGGGCCGCGAGCGCCTTCACGTTGATCTCGTGGCACCCGGAGAGCCGCTTCAGAGCCGCCAGGCAGCCGTCCTCATCAGCGGCCAGCTGCCGCTCCACGGTCTCCTGTCCGGGGGCCACCATGCCGAACCGCATGGGCAGCACGGGCCCCTCGTCCATCAGGCGCAGCAGCAGATCCTGGTGGGCGAGCAGATCACGGCGGCGCGCCCGGAGGTCCGGGGGAGCGTCGCTGACGACCGCGGCGAGCCGGCCCCGCCGGACGGTCCGCAGCCGTGCGGGCGGGCCGCCCACGCCGCGCTGTCCGTCCGGGAGCACAGTGCCCGCCCGGGTGATCGCGTACACGTACACACCGTTGGCCGTCACGGCTCACGCCTCCACACGGCGGCGCCGGCTCTCGCTGTCGCGTGCCGGGGCACGCCGCTTCCTCGGCCGTTCCTCCGCCGCCTCGTCGTCGCCGCCGACCGCCTTGCGCACGGTGTCGCCCACCGACTCGGCGGCCCTGCGCACCTTCCGCTTGCCGATGGACTTGACGGCGCCGCCCCCGATCAGCTCCGGCACCGTGGTGCTGCCGGAGTCCCGTTCGAGGTCCAGCCGGTTGCACGCCTCGGCGAACCGGAGATACGTGTCCACGCTCGCGACGACGATGCGCGCGTCTATCTTCAGGATCTCGATGCCGACCAGGGAGACCCTGATGAAGACGTCGATCACCATGCCCCGGTCGAGGATCAGCTCCAGGACGTCGTACAGGGTGCCGGCGCGCGGCGGGCAGGCGACGACTTCGTCGGAGTAGGTGGTCGCGGTCATGGAATGTCCTTCCGGCAGGGGAGTGGACGCCGCTCACTCGTCGGCGGCGCCCCGGCGGTACCGGCGGACCCTGCGGTACTCCAGGAGCTCACCGGACCGGTCGAGCTGCACCTCGTAGGAGGCGAGGAGGCTCGTCGTGTCCGGAATCCGGGGCACTTCGAGCACGTCCACGACCACGCACCAGCCGTCATCGGTGCGACGGACGGCGGACACGCCCTCCGCGTGGTGGTCGATGAGACCCTCCAGGCTCTGGACGGCGGCGCGGGCCGCGTGCTCGGGGCCCTGTGCGGACGGGGCGTGCCGCTTGGTCGCCGTTTTCGTGGTTCCGGCCCGGGAGCGCCGCTGATCTGCCATGGCACCCAGTCTGCTCACTCCCGCCACGCCCGCATCTTGGGCGACGGCATCGGGGCGTGTGCCTCGCGGTGAACCGGGCGCAGGTGCGTAGACAGTGTCTACGTCGAGCTGATAGACACTGCCCATGGATCAAGCGAACCAAGCAGAACGAGCGAACTCCTTGCGGGAGCGCCTGATCGACGCGGGTGTCGACCTCGTCACGGCCGAGGGTTCCGCGGCGCTCGGACTCCGTGAGATCGCCCGCCGCGCCGGGGTCTCCCACGGCGCCCCGCGCCGCTACTTCCCGACCCACCACGCGCTCCTCTCCGCCATCGCCCGGCGCGGCTTCGCCGAGCTCACCGCCCGGTTCGAGGCGGTGAACGAGGCGGCCGGAGCACCGCGCGACCGACTGCGGGGCCTCGCCGACGTCTTCCTGGACTACGCGGGTGAGCACGGCGGCATGTTCGAGCTGATGTTCCGCCACGACCTGCTCGACAGCGAGGCCCATGCGAGTGACGCGGACGCGCACGGGCCGCGCCTGCGCGACTCGACCCTCCCGCTGTTCGCGCGGCTCGTCGAGCTCGTCGCCCAGGACCGCGCCCACCGCGCGGAACGCGGCACCGGACCCTCGCACGACTCCGCCCCGCCCCCGGCCCTGACCGCCGCCGCCCTGTGGACCAACCTGCACGGCATCGCCGTGCTGCGGGCGAACGGCAGCCTGCGCCTGGTCCTGCCCGGCGCGAGTGACGGACCGGACCCGCTCGTCACCGCCGCTCTCGACGCCCACCTCGGCCGGGCGGACGCGTGAACCGCACCGCCGCACGGCCCCGCGCCGCGCTCCTCGCCTCGGTGGCGGGCGCCATGATCGTCGCCCTGGACGGCACCGTGCTGCTCGTCGCCCAGCCGGACCTGCGCGGCGACCTCGGAGCGACCGTCACCGAGGTCCAGTGGACCAGCACCGCCTACCTCCTCGCGGTCGCCGCCCTCCTCGTCATCGCCGGCCGGCTCGGCGACCGGTACGGGCACCGGCGGCTGCTCTGCGTCGGCGTGCTGGGCTTCGGCGCCGCGTCGGCCGGCATCGCCCTCGCCCAGGACATCGGCCTCGTGATCGCCCTGCGCGCCGCACAAGGGGTCTTCGGGGCGCTCCTGCAGCCGGCGACGCTCGCCCTGCTCCGACTGGTCTACCCCGCCGATCGCATCGGCCGGGCCGTCGCCTTCCGGACCAGTGCCATCGGGGTGGCCGCCGCGGCCGGTCCGGTGCTCGGCGGAGTCCTCGTCACGCACTGGGGCTGGCGCGCCGTCTTCCTGATCAACATCCCGGCCGCCCTGGCCATCGCCGCGCTCACCCTCGCCGTGCGGACCCCGGACGTGCCGCCCCCCGCACACCAACGGTTCGACCTCACCGCCGGCATCCTCCTCGCCGCCGCGCTCGCCGCCCTCGTCCACACCCTGGCCGGCATCCCCGACGAGGGATGGACCGGCACCCGGACAGGGCTCGGGCTGCTGCTGAGCGTGCTCCTCGCAGCGGCGCTCGTCGCGTACGAACGCCGCAGCGTCCAGCCGGTCGTGCCGCCGGCGGTCACGCGCTCGGTGCCCGTGACGGCCTCGATGGCGCTGCTCCTCACCACCTCCGGCGGCCTGTTCGGCGCGCTGTTCGTCGTCACGTTCTTCCTCCAGCAGGGGCTCGGCCTCGATCCGCTCGCCACCGGGCTGCGCTGCCTGCCGCTGACCCTGCTCATGATCGCCGGAGCGCCGGTGGCCTCGGCCGCGCTCGGCCGTTACGGGCCGCGCCGCACCGCGATCACCGGCCAGCTGTGCGTCGTACTCGCCGTCCTCGGTCTCTCCCGCCTGACCCCGGAGACCTCCTGGCAGGTGACCGGCCTCGTCCTCGCCGTGCTGGGCGCGGGCTTCACCGCCGTCATGGTCACCGCCACCGGGACCGTCGTCGGGGACGCACCGCCCGGTTACGCCGGGGTGGTCGGCGGCCTCAAACAGACCGCCATGAACGTGGGCCCCGCCCTCGGGATCGCCGTGGCCGCCGGCCTGATGCCGCTCACCCCGTCGGCCGCCAGCGAGCCGGGGCACGGGCTCCTCCCCGTAACGGATCTCGCGCTGGGCCGGGCCCTGCCCGCGGTGGCGGTGCTCGCCGCGCTCGGGCTGATGCCGGCGTCCTTGCTGCCCCGGCGCGGAGATCTCGCTCCAACGCCCGCTCGCGTCGTGGGGTACGACCACCGCCAGTAGGCTGCCGGAGGATCACGACCCGTGGACGAGGAGAAGACCGATGGACCTCCGCCTGAGGACGATCAGCCGGGACGAACACCTGGCACACGTCGGCAGTCTGCCGTCCGCGAGCCACATGCAGGTCCCCTCCTGGGGGGACGTGAAGCCCGACTGGCGGGCGGAGAGCCTGGGCTGGTTCGACGGCACCGGCCGGATCACCGGAACCGCCCTGGTCCTGTACCGGCCGCTGCCGAAGACCAGGCGCCACCTCGCCTACCTCCCCGAGGGGCCCGTCATCGACTGGTACGACGACGACCTCGGCCGGTGGCTGGACCCGCTCCTGCACCACCTCAAGGGGCAGGGCGCGTTCACCGTGAAGATGGGCCCGCCCGTGGTCGCCCGCCGCTGGGACGCGGCCACCGTGAAGGAGGCCATCGCCGACCCGTCGGCCCACCGCCTCGGCGAGGTCGCACCCACCGAACAGGACCCCAGGGCCTTCGCGCTGACGGAACGTCTGCGGGCCATGGGTTGGCAGCGGTCCGGGGGCGACAGCGAGGACGGATTCGCCGCCGGCCAGCCCCGTTACGTGTTCCAGCTCCCTCTCGCCGGCCGCTCGCCCGACGACATCCTGGCCGGCTTCAACCAGCTGTGGCGGCGCAACGTCAAGAAGGCCGAGAAGGCAGGCGTCAAGGTCGTCCAGGGCGACTACGCCGACCTGGACACCTTCTACGCGCTCTACACCGAGACCGCCGAGCGCGACCGGTTCATCCCCCGCCCCCTGGCGTACTTCCAGCGCATGTGGAAGGCGCTCACCGCCGAACACCCCGACCGGATGCGGCTCTACCTCGCCGCGCACGACGGCGAGGTGCTGGCCGCCGCCACCATGCTCACCGTCGGCGGGCACGTCTGGTACTCGTACGGTGCCTCCACCAGCCGCAGGCGCGAGGTCCAGCCCAACAACGCCATCCAGTGGCAGATGATCCGCGACGCCCACGCGATGGGCGCGCACGTCTACGACTTCCGGGGCACCACCGACACCCTGGACGAGTCCAACCACCTGCTGGGGCTGCTCCGCTTCAAGGTGGGCACCGGCGGACAGGCCGCCGAGTACGTCGGAGAGTGGGACTACCCGCTCAACAAGGTGCTGCACAAGGCGTTCAGCCTCTACATGGCGCGGCGGTAGCTCACCCCTCGTCGCCGGGGTCAAGCGCCTCCAGCGGCCGCACCGCCGGGCCCTGGAGCACCGAGCCGTCGACCCCGAAGCGCGAACCGTGGCACGGGCACTCCCACGCCGTCTCCGCCTCGTTGAACGCCACCAGGCACCCCAGATGCGTGCACCGCGCGGACACCGCCCGCACCGTGCCGTCCGGCTCCCGGTACACGGCGCAGCGGCGGCCGTTCACCCGGACCACCGCCCCCGTGCCCGGAGCCACCTGGCTCACCGAGTCCAGGTGGCTGACGCGCAGCCGGTCGCCGACGAAGTGCTTCGCCACCTCCGCCTGCGCACCCAGCAGCGACCCGGCCTCCCGCACCGCGCTCCCCAGCCTCCGGGGGTCGTACAGCTCCGCCCACGGCAGCGGCGGGACGCCGTCCGCGACGAGGGAGGTCAGCAGCCGGCCGGCGAGCACCCCGCCGGTCATCCCCCAGCCGCCGAAACCCGTCGCCACATAGGTGTGCCGGGCCCCGATGTGGAACGGCCCGATCAGCGGGACCGTATCGCTGGGATCGTTGTCCTGCGCCGCCCACCGGTACGCGGTCGGGCCCGCCGCCGGGAACCGCTCGTGCATCCACGCGTCCAGCCGCCGGAACCGCTCGCCGGGATCGCCGGTGCCCGGAGTGAAGCTCTCCCCGGTCACGATCAGCAGCCGCCGGCCGTCGTCGAGCGGGGTGGAGCGCACCGAGCGCTTCCCCTCGTCCTCGGTGATGTACATGCCCTTCGGCGCCAGGTCCGCGGCGATGGGCGCGGCGACCACCAGTTCCCGCCGGGGCGAGAGCCGGGCGAACAGCATCGCGCGGTCGAAGACCGGGTAGTGCGTGGCGACGACCACGTCACGGGCCGTCACACTCCGCCCCGACTCGGCGGTCACCCGGCACGGCGTCCCCTCGGACAGCCCGGTCACCCGGCTGCGCTCGAAGACGCGGCCGCCCCGCGCGACCAGGTCCCGGGCCAGCGCCAGCAGGTACTTGCGCGGGTGGAACTGGGCCTGGCCGTCCGCCCGGACCGCCCCGCCGATCGCGAACGGCAGTTCCGTCTCCGAGACGTACGCGGCGTCCAGGCCCGCCTCCGCGGCGGCGCGCGCCTCCGCCTCGACCAGATGCCGGGACTCCTCGCCCGCCGCGTAGCTGTACGCGCTCACCCGCTCCAGGTCGCACGCGATGCCCAGCTCCTCCACGATGCCGGCCACCCGGTCCACCGCGTCCAGTTGCGAGGCCGCGAACAGCCGGGTGGCATCCACGCCCCGGGTCCGCCGCAGCCGGTCGTACACCAGCGACTGGAGGGCGGACACCTTCGCCGTCGTGTAGCCGGTCACCCCGGAGGCGATGCGGTCCGCCTCCAGGACCACGACGTTCCGGCCCGCGCGACTGAGCTCCCACGCCGTGCTCAGGCCCGCGATTCCACCGCCGATCACGACGACGTCCGCGTCGGTGTCCGAAGCCAGCCGCGGGTGCTCGGGCGCCTCGGTGCTGTCCATCCAGAAGGACTCGTCCAGCCCGGGAAGAGGGCGGGGGTCGTTCATCGTGTGCTCTCCCAATCGTTCGGGGCCCGGGATGGCTCGCCGGTCATGACCATCACCACGGCCGGATGGTGCTCTGCGTCATACGGGGGACGGGGAGGGGCGCAGTACGCTGCACGGCGATCCAGCACCCGAGGGGACGCCCGATGCCCGCAGACCTTGCCCCGCTCATCGCCGCCACCACCCAGTGGCTGACGCGCGCGTTCCCGGCCGGCGGAGGCCCGCTCACCGCAGCCCTCGCCGAGGCACAGGCCCGCCAGGCCGTCACGGTCGCCACCTGGCTCCGCTATCCGACCGACCTGGACGCCGCCCTCGTGGTGCTGACCGGCCCCGGCGGATCCGCCCGCCTGGACGAGGTCACCGGCGGCCACGGCCAGGTGCCGGCCGGTCCGGCGGACGTGGCCTGGCGCAGCTGGGTGGACGAGGTCGTCGCCAGCTGGGCCGCGCATCTGCTCACCGCGCCCGACGCGGCGCGGGAGGCGGTGAAGGCGCTCGAAGAGACGGAGCACCGGCTGACCGGACCCGCCGAGTTCCGGCGCCTGACCGACCCCAGCGCGCACGACCTCGTCGCCACCGCACTGCTGCGCCACCCCGACCTGCTGGAGCCGATAGCCCGCCTCCACCACGCGGACCTGCTCGACCGGTTGCGCCTCGGTCCTGCCCGCGCCTGCTGAGACCGCGGGGCCGCCAGGGGGCTTTCCGGGGGACGCGCCAGGTGGTTCAGCCCTTGCCGCGACCGCTCAGGAGGTCGCGGGCCCGGTCGACCAGACCGGCGCCGGGGCCGAGGATCTTGTTCCCGGGCGGGGTGTCGGGGGCGGAGGGGTGCGGACGCGTCGGGGCGGTCTTCTTCGCCGTGCGCACCTTCTCGCCGAGCTGGTCCAGGGCCTCGGGGGAGACGGCCGCCGCCAGGAGCGGGAAGAGGCGGTTCTCCTCGTCGCGCACGTGCTCGCTCACCTCGAGCTTCAGCTTCGCCACCAGATGGTCGAACTGCGGGTCGTCCGCGGGCAGCCCCTCCAGCTCCTTGAGGTGCTGCTCGACCTTCGCGTGGTCCTCGAGCTCCTTGTCGGCCATGTCGTCGCCGTCGTCCACGAACCGCCGCACCGCCGGGTAGAGGTGCATCTCCTCCGCCACCGAGTGCCGGACCAGTTCGATCGTGAGCTCGTCGGCGAGCTTCCTGCGCTGCTCGTCACCGACCGGCTGGGCCTCGATCTTCGCGAACAGTTCGTCGACCTCGCGGTGGTCCGTGGTGAGCTCCGCGATCACGTTTCCGCCGTGTCCCATCAGTGCAACCCTCTCCGCTGTGTGTGGTGCGAGCCGAAGTCAGCTCACCGTTCCACAGGGGTACCCCCGAACCTCACCAACACACGGAGCCGCGCCCCACTCCGGTCAGGCTGGCGTAACCCCGGCGGGCCCGCCCTCAGGGACGGGCGGGCGGCGCCGCGGCACCGGTAGCCGTGCCGAGCGGCCACGCCTCGATGTCGCGGTAGCGGAGCTGCCCCGGGCCGCTCCCCGCGTTGCTGCCCACCAGATGCAGGCGTTCGGCGGGCCACGTGCGGCCCCGGAACTCCGTGAGCAGCGCGGCGATCTCCCCGGCCGAGGTGTGGTCGCCCCGGCGCACCCGGGCGAGGGTCAGATGGGGACGCAGCGGCCGGTGCTCCAGGACGATCCCGCAGTCGTGGACCACGGCCCGTACACCCTCGGCGAGCCGGTGCAGTCCGTCGAGGTCACCGGCGATCCCGCTCCACGCCACCCGCTCGTCGAACGTGCCGCTGCCGTGCAGCGCCAGGCGCGGAGCGGGCCGGGACGCGGCGAGGGCGGCGAGCGGCGGACGCAGCAGCGGGACGGTGTCCAGCGGGAGGGCGCCCAGGAACGCCAGGGTGATGTGCCAGTCCTCCACCCGGTTCCAGCGCACCTGGGGGTGCGTCGCGTAGGCGGGGTGCAGCACCCGGGCCAGCTCGTCCTTCGCCGGGTCGGGCGGAGCGAGGGCGATGAACACGCGCACGGTCGCGGGCGAGGTCTCTTCGGTCACCCGGCATTCGTATCGCATGCGGGGCCGGCGGCCCCCGGCGGGTGCCCGTCGGCGCCGAAGCCCCTGGAATTACACAGGGTGAGGGGAATGGCCATTGATTTCGAATGGGGCGCGCACCCGGCGCACGGGAGCGCGATGTGTTCGGCGCGTGCCCGTAGATGAGGGGGTGTACGCCGGCGGTTATCCGAATGTGCGCGGGTCGTATGAAGTGAAATGCGAACAATCAGGACATCGGGTGGCCGAAAATTCCCGGGTGAGTGGGCTTGGCATATGTCTCCGGCCGGCCTTCCTGTACGTAACCGACGCGCGAGCCGATAAGTAATGGGCCGAATTCGTCTCTGGCGCCTTCGGTGGTCCTCTATGGTGATTGGCGTGAACGGGTGAAGCCGGACGCCGGCCGACCATCGGCGTCACTCCCGTATCCCCAGGCGTAACGTATCTCCGGCCCATGCGGCCGTACTTGCGCGGCAGGGGCGGGCGGTGCGATGGCGGGGGAGCGGTGAATTCGTGCGGCAGGCCCGGGTGTATCTGAAGAACATGCGGTGGCATGTGGGAAAACAAGTGGGGGGACGGTCGTGACCAATCCTTTCGATGACGAGTCGGGTCGGTTCGTGACGCTGGTGAACGGCGAGGGCCAGTATTCGCTGTGGCCCGCGCACATCGAGGTTCCGGGCGGCTGGAGCGTCGGCGGTCCCGAGGGTTCACGGCAGGAGTGTCTCGACGCCATCGAGGCCGCGTGGACGGACATGCGGCCCGCCGGCCTGGTGCGGGCGATGGAGGCCGACGCCGGGTAGGGCGCCGCGCGGGCCTGCGGGCCGGCCGGTTCGCGGGTCCGCGCACGCCCCATTCGATCGACGTCGTTCCTGTACGGGCACATTCGATCAGCCCGGGATGGCGATCGATCACGCTTCGGCGAGAAATGTTCATTTCGCTGTCACGCGGCTTTATTTCTTCATCGATGTACTGCATTGATGCGCCGCGTGCCACATTGAAGGACCGTGCGTCGTCCTGTCCTCGATAAGCGAGCTCGCGCCCGGTTTCCGGAACGGGAAGCCGGTCCTGTGATGCCCGACGCCGGGGGCCGGTGACGTTCTCCCCGTTCTCATCCGCCCGTTGTCGGCCTTGGCTGCCGCACCGGCAGGGCCGACTTCGTCCTGCCCTCTTCGTCCCCCCGAAAGCTCTCCCCGAAGGTGTGTCCCGGCATGCGCGAAAACGGCTCTGTATCCCCGGAATCCGCTCCCGAAGAGTTCTTCGGGGCGACCGCAGCCCAGCAGGGCGTCTGGTACGGGCAACTGGTCGACCCCGACAGCCCGAAATACAACATCGGTGAATGCTTCGAGATCCGGGGCGACCTGGACGAAACGCTGTTCGCCGCCGCCGTCGACCGGGCCTGCGAGTGGTGCGACAGCATGAACCTGGAGTTCGTCACGGAGGGCGACACCCTCCTCCAGCGCGTCGTCCGCGAGCCCGGCGCCCGCAGGCTCCGGATCGTGGACGTGTCCGGGGCCGCCGACCCCGCCGCCGAGGTCGAGCGCTACCTGGCGACGGACATGGCCACCCCGGACAGCCCGCACCGCCCCCGCCACCACCTGGCCCTGCTCCGCGCCGGTGACGGCCTGCACTACTGGTACGTCCGCTTCCACCACATAGCCGTCGACGGCCTCGGTGGCGCCGTCTTCACCCGCGTCGTGGCCGACCTCTACGGACGCGCGGTCCGGGGCGAGGACCTTGCCGGGGTCACGCTGCCCGCCGCGCCCCTGCGCGAACTCGTCGCCGACGAGACGGCCTACCGGGAATCCGGCCGCCACGAGGCCGACCGCGCCTACTGGACCGGCAGGTTCGCGGAACGGGCCCCCGACACCACCGGGGACGACGGCACGCACAGCGGCCGGACGCTCATCCGCCGCCGCACCGACCTCCCCGTACCGGCGGACGCGGCACCGGCCGCACCCGGCACCCGGCTCCACACCGGCGAGTCCCTGTCCGCCGAGGTCTTCGAGGACCTGCGACGCCTCGCCGCCGCCCATCGCACCACGTGGAGCGCCGTCCTGGTCGCCGCGGTCGCCGCCTACACCGCCCGGGTCACCGGCACCCGCGAGGTCACCGTGGGCCTCGCCTCCAACGGCCGGCACGGCGGCCTGCGGCACATCGTGGGCATGACCGCCAACATCCTGCCGCTGCGCCTGAAGCCCACCGCCGACATGTCCGTCGGCGATCTCGTCCGTGAGGCCGCGGCCGAGATGCGCGGCGCCCTGCGTCACCGCCGCTTCTCGCGCGAACAACTCGCCCGCGAACTGAACACGGTCGACGACGCGGACCGCCTCACCGGCATCGTCGTCAACATCATGGGCTACGACTACGACCGGGACTTCGCCGGAATCCCCGCGCCCTCCCGGGTGCTGTCGGTCGGCCCGGTGGACGACGTGTCGCTCTTCGTCTCCGAACGCGCCGAGGGCAAGGGGCCGTTGATCGGGTTCGACGCCCGCCCCGACCTCTACCACCCCGACGACGTCCGGCTCCACGAGCAGGCCGTCGTGGCCTTCGTCTCCGCCCTGGCAGCCGCCGACCCCGGGCTGCCCCTGGGCGACCTGCCGCTCGTGGACGGAGCCACCGAATCCGCCCTGCGCGCCCAGGGACTCGGCGCCGCCCTGCCCGAGCCGGACCTCGCGCGCACCCTGCCGGAGGCCTTCCGGGACCAGGCGCGCCGGACCCCGGACGCCCCCGCCGTCGAGGACGGGGCGCACACCCTCTCGTACCGGCAACTCGACCGGGCGGCCGATGACCTGGCGGGCGCGCTGACCGGCTGGGGCATCGGTGCCGAGGACGGCGTCGGGGTGCTCCTGGGGCGCTCGGCCGCCGTCCCCGCCGCCACCCTCGCGACCGTCGCCGCGGGCGCCGCCTACGTCCCGATGGACGCGGCCTGGCCCGCCGAACGGCTCGCCCGCGTCACCGAGTCGGCCCGCGTGCGCGCCCTGATCGCCGACGAGAGGACCGCTCGCGAACCCTGGGTCCGCGAGGCAGCCGACCGTCTGCCGCTCCTCGTCGTGGACCGCTGCGGCCGGGTGGTCGACGGAGCGCCGGAACGGCCCGGACCGCTGCCCCGGATCAGCAGACCCGACCGGCTCGCGTACGTCATGTTCACCTCCGGCTCAACCGGACTGCCCAAGGGCGTCGGCGTCACCCACGCCGACGTACTGGCCCTCGCCGCCGACGGCGCCTGGACCGACGGGGTGTCCGGGGCGGTCCTCATGCACTCCGCGTACGTCTTCGACGCCTCCACCTTCGAGCTCTGGGTGCCGCTCCTGAACGGCGGCCGGGTGGTCGTCGCCCCCGGCGGCGTCCTGGAGGCGCGCGCCGTCCGCGAGGCGGTCGAACACCACGGCGTCACCGCGATGTTCCTCACCACCGCCCTGTTCAACGTGCTGGCCGAGGCCGACCCCGCGGTCTTCGCGGGACTGCGCCTGGTCGCCGCCGGGGGCGAGGCCGCGACCCCCGGCCTCATGCAGCGCGTGGCCGCCGCCTCACCGCGCACGACCGTCCTGCACGTGTACGGCCCCACCGAGACCACCACCTTCGCCACCCGGCACCCCGTCACCGCCCGAACGCCCGGTGCGCCGCCCATCGGCCGCCCGCTGGACGGGATGGGCCTGTACGTCCTCGACGGCGCCCTGGACCTGGTGCCGCCCGGCGTGGTGGGGGAGCTCTACGTGAGCGGGCACGGCGTCGCCCGCGGCTACCAGGGCCGCGCCGCGCTCACCGCCGCCCGCTTCGTCGCCGACCCGTACGGTCCGCCCGGCAGCCGGATGTACCGCACCGGCGACCTCGTGCGCTGGACCGGCACGGGCGACATCGAGTACGTCGGGCGCGCCGACGGCCAGGTCAAGCTGCGCGGCTTCCGCATCGAACCGGCCGAGACCGAGCACGCCCTGCTCACCGACCCGGACGTGCGCGGCGCCTGCGTCGTCGTCCGCGAGGACACCCCCGGCGACCCGAGGCTCGTCGCCTATGTGGTGCCCGCCCCCGGAACCCGCGCGGACACCGCCGCGCTGGCCCGCCGGGTCGGGCGCACGCTGCCCGCGTACATGGTGCCGTCCGCCTTCGTCGTCCTCGACGCCCTGCCCCTCAACCCCAACGGCAAGGTCGACCGCCGCGCCCTGCCCGCTCCCCGGACCGCCACCGGCACCGGACGGGCACCGCGCACCGCGTACGAGGAAGTGCTCGCCGGGCTGTTCGCCGACGTGCTGGGCGTGAGCGCGGTCGGGGCGGACGACAGCTTCTTCGCCCTGGGCGGCCACTCGCTGCTCGCCACCCGGCTCACCGGCCGGGTCAGGGCCGCCCTCGGCGTCGAACTCGCCCTGGCCACGCTCTTCGACCACCCCACCGTCGCCTCCCTGGCCGCGGCCCTGGACACCGCCGGCGCCGCCCGGCCCGTCCTCGTACCGCAGGCCCGGCCCGAGGTGCTGCCGCTGTCCTTCGCTCAGCAGCGCCTCTGGTTCCTCAACCGGTCCGAGGCGCCCGGCGACACCTACAACGTTCCGCTCGTCCTGGAGCTCGACGGCCCCATGGACGCCGAGGCGCTGCGCCGCGCCCTGGCCGATGTCGCCGTCCGGCACGAGAGCCTGCGCACCGTGTTCGCCGAGCACGACGGCGTCGCCCGGCAGCGGATCACCGACGCGGACGATGCCGCTTCGCTCCTGCCCCTCCACGTCGCCCACCCCCCGGCGGACGGGGACGCCGACGCCTGGGAGGCGGAAACGGTGCGCCGCCTGAGCACCGCCCCGTTCGACCTGAGCCGGGACCCCGCCGTCCGCGCCCACCTGCTCCGGCGCGGGCCCGCCCGGCACGTCCTGGTCCTCGTGCTGCACCACATCGTCGCCGACGGCTGGTCCCTCGCCCCGCTCTGCCGCGACCTCTCCGCCGCCTACCTGGCCAGGACCCGGGGCGACAGCGCCCCCGACTGGGCGCCGCTGCGCGTGCAGTACGCCGACTACACCCTCTGGCAGCGCCGACTGCTCGGCGACGACGGCGACCCGGACAGCCTCGCCGCCCGGCAGACCGCCTACTGGCAGGAGGCGCTGCGCGGCGCCCCCGGCCTGCTCGACCTGCCGCTCGACCGGCCCCGCCCCGCCGTGCCCAGCCACCGGGGCGCGTCCGTCCCCTTCGACCTGCCCGCCCCGGCGCACGCCGCGCTCGTCCGGCTCGCCCGTACCGCCGGATGCACGCCGTTCATGGTGCTCCAGGCGGCCCTCGCCGTGACGCTCGGCGCCCACGGCGCGGGCAGCGACATCCCGCTGGGCACCGCGGTGGCCGGGCGCACCGACGAGGTGCTCGACGAACTGGTCGGCTTCTTCGTCAACACCGTCGTCCTGCGCACCGACCTCACCGGCGAGCCGACGTTCCGTGAACTCCTCGACCGGGTCAAGCAGTCCGACATCGCCGCCTTCGGCCACAGCGACCTGCCCTTCGAGCGGATCGTGGAAGCCGTCAACCCGGAGCGCTCCGGCGACCACCACCCCCTCTTCCAGACGATGCTGGTCCTGCAGAGCCAGGACCGGGCCGAACCGGAGCTGCCCGGCATCACCGTCCGCGACCGGTCCCGCCATCAGGGCGGCAGCAAGTTCGACCTCACCTTCTC
Source organism: Streptomyces sp. NPDC052299 (assembly GCF_040679335.1). Classification (NCBI taxonomy): domain Bacteria; kingdom Bacillati; phylum Actinomycetota; class Actinomycetes; order Kitasatosporales; family Streptomycetaceae; genus Streptomyces; species Streptomyces sp. NPDC052299. Next base: position 90,607 of record NZ_JBFAUP010000002.1, read on the forward strand.
GCTGACGGAGACCCATGAGGGCACGGACGCCGCCGGGGGCATCGGCGGCTACCTGGAGTACGCCACCGACCTCTTCGACGCCGCCACCGCCCGCGCCCTCTGCGCCCGCTTCGCTCACGTCCTCACCCAGGCCGTCACCGAACCGGGCCGCCCCATCGGCGAACTGGACCCCCTGACCCCGGCCGAGCGGAACGAACTCCTCGCCCGGGGAATCGGCGCACCCAGGCCCCTGCCGGTGCTCACCGCCCCCGAAGCGGTCCGGGAACAGGCCCGGCGCACCCCCGAAGCCGTCGCCGTGCGCGACGCGCACACCCGCCTCACCTACGCCGAGCTCGACGCCCGGGCCGACGCCCTCGCCCACGCGCTGCGCGAGCGCGGCGCGGACCGGGAGACCAGGGTCGCCATCGCCGCACCGCCCTCCGCGCACACCGTCGTGGCGATGCTGGCCGTGCTGCGGTCGGGCGCCGCGTACCTGCCGGTCGACCCGGCCTACCCGCCCGCCCGCATCCGCCACATGCTGGACGACGCGCGCCCCGTCCTGGTCCTCACCGCCGGTGAGGTGCCCACCGGCGACGTCCCCCGGCTCGCCGTGGACGCCCCGTACGTGAAGCCCGCCACCCCGCTCCCGTACACACCCCGCCCGGCGGATGCCGCGTATGTCATCTACACCTCCGGGTCCACCGGCCGCCCCAAGGGCGTGGTCGTCACCCACGGCGCCCTGGCCAACCACATGGCCTGGATGGCGGGACACCTGACGGTCGCTCCGCGGGACCGGGTGCTCGCGAGGACGTCCACCAGTTTCGACGCCTCCGTGTGGGAGGTGTGGCTGCCTCTCATGCACGGCGCCGAGGTGTGCGTACTGCCGTCCGGAGCCAACACGGAGCCGGACACCCTGGTCTCCTGGATGAGCCGGTTCGGCGTCACCGTCGCCCAGTTCGTGCCCTCGCACCTCGCCCTCGTCCTCTCCGAGGCGGGCGACGCCGCGCCCCTGCCGGGCCTGCGTGCCGTCCTGTGCGGCGGAGAGCCCCTGCCGCGCGCCCTCGCCGAAGAGACGGCCGCGCTGTGGCGCGCGGAGGTGCACAACCTCTACGGCCCGACCGAGACCACGATCGACGCGACCGCCCACCGCGTCCCCGCCACCCCGGACACCCCGTACGAGACGGTGCCGATCGGCAGGCCCGTCGACACCATGCGCGCCTACGTCCTGGACCACCGGCTGCGGCCCGTTCCGCCCGGCGTCACCGGTGAGCTCTACCTCTCGGGTCCCAACCTCGCCCGCGGCTACCTGAACCGGCCCGGGCCGACCGCCGCCCGCTTCGTCGCCGACCCCTTCGAAGGCAGCGGCGCCCGCATGTACCGGACCGGTGACCTGGCCCGGTGGAACGCGGCCGGACTCCTCGACTACGTGTCCCGCGCCGACGACCAGGTCAAGCTGCGCGGCTTCCGCATCGAACTTGGCGAGATCGAGGCCGCCCTGCTGGCCCGCCCCGGCGTCTCCGCCGCCTGCGCGGTGATCCGGGAGGACGTGCCCGGGGAGCGCGGGCTCGTCGCCTACGCCGTCACCACGGACCGGGGGCCGCGCCCGGCCGCCCTGCGCGACGCCCTCGCCCAGGCGCTGCCGCACTACATGGTGCCCGCCGCGGTCGTCGTCCTGGACGAACTGCCGCTCCTGCCCAACGGCAAGACGGACCGGCGCGCCCTGCCCCGGCCCGAGGAGGAGGCCGCGACCACCGCCGAGGGCTCCGGCGCGCTCAGTCCCCGTGAGGACCTGCTCGCCGGGATCTTCGCCGAGGTGCTGGGCCGCCGCGGCGTCGGCCCGCACGACAGCTTCTTCGACCTGGGCGGGCACTCGCTCCTCGCGATGCGCGTCGTCAGCCGGGTCCGCACGGTCCTCGGCGCCGACCTCGCCGTGCGCACCCTGTTCGAGCACCCGACCGTCGCCGGGCTCGCCCGGGCCCTGGACACGCGGGGGCGGTCCCGCCCGCCGGTCCGCCCCGTGGCCCAGCGGCCGGACCCGCTGCCCCTGTCGTACGCGCAGCAGCGGCTGTGGTTCCTCAACCGGCTCGACGGGCTCAGCTCCTCCTACCACATCCCGCTGGTGCTCGACATCGACGGGCCGCTGGACACCGACGCCCTGCGCGCCGCCCTGCTGGACGTCGTGGAGCGGCACGAGGCGCTGCGCACCGTCTTCCCCGAACGCGACGGAGTGCCGCACCAGTTGGTGCTGCCCGCCGAGGTCGTCGCGCCCCCGCTGCCCGTCGAGAGCACGGCCCCGGCCCGGCTGGAGGAGGCCGTCACGGACGCCGTGGGCGCGCCGTTCGACGTGTCCGCCGATCCGCCGCTGCGGGCCAGGCTGCTGCGCACCGCGCCCGGCCACCACGTCCTCGTGCTGGTCCTGCACCACATCGCGGGCGACGGCTGGTCGCTCGCCCCGCTCGCCGGCCACCTGGGCGCGGCCTACCGGGCCCGCCTCGCCGGGCGGCGGCCCGAGGCCGGCGACGGGATCCAGTACGCCGACTACACCCTGTGGCAGCAGGCCGTCCTGGGCGACCCGGACGCCCCCGGAAGCCTGCTGCGCGAGCAGCTGGACCACTGGCACACCGCGCTCGCCGGACTGCCCGGGCTCATCGACCTGCCGCTCGACCGCCCGCGCCCGGTCACCACCGACCCCTCGGGGGCCGTTCACACCTTCGACGTACCGCCGGACCTGCACGCCGGACTCCTGCGCGTGGCAAGGGAGTCCGGGACCACGCTGTTCATGGTGCTGCAGGCGGCCGTCGCCACGCTGCTGCACCGGCACGGCGCGGGCGACGACATCCCGCTCGGCACGCCCGTCGCGGGCCGCACGGACGAGGCGCTGGAGGACCTGGTCGGGTTCTTCGTCAACACCCTCGTCCTGCGCAACGATCTGTCCGGCGCCCCCACCTTCGGCGAACTCCTGCGGCGCGTCAGGGAGTTCGACCTCGCCGCGTACGCCCACCAGGACGTGCCGTTCGAGCGGCTGGTCGAGAGCGTCAACCCGGTCCGGGCCCGCAACCACCACCCCCTGTTCCAGACCATGGTCGTCCTGCAGAACCAGGACGCCGTGCGTCCCGAGCTGCCGGGGCTCGACGTCGAGGACCGCCTCGTCCACAACGGCCTGAGCAAGTTCGACCTCACCTTCGCCTTCGGCGAGGAGCGGGACGGGCAAGGACTCACCGCCGGGATCGAGTACGCCACCGCCCTCTTCGACCACGCCACCGCCGAGGCCCTGGCCGCGCGCCTGCTGAGGCTGCTGGAACAGGTGGCGGCCGACCCCGCCCGGCCCCTCGCGGACTACGACCTGCTGACACCCGACGAGCGCACCCGCACCACCGGGTGGGGCACCGGCCGCGAACTCCCCGCCCCCGCACCGGACACCACCCTCCCCGCGCTCTTCGCCGCACAGGCGGGCCGCACCCCGGACGCCGTGGCCGTGACCGGCGACGGCACCGCGCTCACGTATGCCGCACTCGACACCGTCTCCGCCGAGCTGGCCCGCGCCCTCACCGCTCTCGGCGCGGGCCCCGAGACCGGCGTCGGCGTGCTGCTCTCCCGGTCGCCGGCGGTCGTCTCCGCATCCCTCGGCGCGGTGCGGGCCGCCGCCGCGTATGTGCCGATGGACGCGCGCTGGCCCGGGGAACGGCTCGACCGGGTCGCCGAGGTGGCGGACGTGCGGGTCCTCGTCGTGGACGAACCGGCCGCCGCCTCCGCCTGGGTGACCGAGACCGCCCGCCGCATCCCGGTCCTCGTCGTGGACCGCACCGGCCGCGTCCTGCGCGGCGCGCCCCCGGCCCCCGGCAGGACCGCCGCCGTCCCGGGCCCGGACGCCCTCGCGTACATCATGTTCACCTCCGGCTCGACCGGGCTCCCCAAGGGCGTCGGGGTCAGCCACGCCGACGTGGCGGCGCTGGCCCAGGACTCCGCCTGGCACGACGGCGCGGCCGACGCGGTCCTCATGCACTCCGCGTACGTCTTCGACGCGTCCACCTTCGAAATGTGGGCGCCACTCCTGCGCGGCGGCACGGTCGTCGTCGCGCCCGAAGGCGTGCTGGAGGCCGGGACGCTCCGCGACGCCGTCCGCGACCAGGGCGTGACCGCCGTCTTCCTGACGACCGCCCTGCTCAACGTGATCGCGGACACCGACCCCGGCGCCTTCGCCGGACTCCGCCTCGTCTGCGCGGGCGGCGAACTCGCCTCGCCCGACGCCATGCAGCGCGTCGCGGGCGCCGCGCCCGGTGTCCGCGTCCTGCACGTGTACGGCCCCACCGAGACCACCACCTTCGCCACCCGCTACGACGTGGCCGCCGACCTGCCGGCGGGCCCGCCGCCCATCGGCCGGCCCCTGGACGGCATGCGGCTGTACGTGCTCGACGGCTCGCTGGGCCCGGTCCCGGCCGGGGTCACGGGCGAGCTCTACCTCGCCGGGCGCGGCATCGCCCGGGGCTACACCGGGCTGCCCGCCCTCACCGCCACCCGGTTCGTCGCCGACCCCTTCGACCCGGACGGCGGGCGCATGTACCGCACCGGCGACCTCGTGAAGTGGACCCCGGACGGGCAGATCGCCTACGTCTCCCGCGCCGACAGCCAGGTCAAGCTGCGCGGCTACCGCATCGAACCCGGCGAGATCGAGTCCGTCCTCGCCTGCTGCGAAGGGGTCGCCGACTCCTTCACCCTCGTACGCGAGGACGTCCCGGGCGACCGGAGGCTCGTCGCCTACGTGGTGCCTGCCGAGGCCGCCCGCCCCGATCCGGCGGAGCTGGCCGAAGCCGTCGGCCGGTCCCTGCCCGCCTACATGGTGCCCTCCGCGTTCGCCCTGGTGGACGCGCTGCCGCTGACCGTCAACGGAAAGGTGGACCGGCGCGCCCTGCCCGCGCCCGAACAGCACGCCGCGCCCCGGGGCCGCGCCGCCCGCACCGCGCGGGAGGAGATCGTCTGCGGTCTCGTCGCCGACGTCCTCGGCCTCCCGGCCGTGGGCGCCGACGACGACTTCTTCGCCCTGGGCGGCCACTCCCTGCTCGCCACCCGGCTCGTCGCCCGCATCCGGGCCGCGCTCGGCGTCGAGGTCCAGGTCAAGGCGGTCTTCGAGCACCCCACGCCCGCCGGGCTCGCCGCCGCCCTCGACGGAGCCGGAGCCGCCGCCCCGCCGCTGGTGCGCGCGCCGCACCGGCCGGACCCGCTGCCGCTGTCCTTCGCGCAGCAGCGCCTGTGGTTCCTCAACCGGTTCGAGGGTCCCAGCCCCACCTACAACGTGCCGCTGGTGCTGCGCCTGGACGGCAGACTCGACGCCCCCGCCCTGGAACGCGCCCTCACGGACGTCGTGGAGCGGCACGAGAGCCTGCGCACCGTCTTCCCCGAGACCGGCGGGGTGCCGCGCCAGCTCGTCCTCGCCGCCGACCACGCCGACCTGGACCTGACCCCCCGGGAGATCCGCCCGGACGCCCTGGACGAGGCGCTGGCCGCCGAAGTGGCGCACGCCTTCGACGTCACCGCCGACCTCCCCGTACGGGCCCGGCTGCTCAGCCCGGGCGCCGAGACCCATGTGCTCGTCCTCCTGGTCCACCACATCGCGGGTGACGGCTGGTCGCTGGCCCCGCTGGCCCGCGACCTCGGCGACGCCTACCGCCGCCGCAGCCGGGGCGAGGAGCCCGGCCGACCCGAACTCCGCGTCCAGTACGCCGACTACACCCTCTGGCAGCGCTCCCTCCTCGGTGACGAGGACGACCCGGACAGCAGGGCCGCCCGCCAGCTGGACTGGTGGCGCACCGCGCTGGCCGGCAGCCCCGGACTGCTCGCCCTGCCCCTGGACCGGCCGCGCCCCGCGGTCCTCACCTACCGGGGCGACGCCTTCACGTTCCCCGTGGACGCGGACACGCACCGGGCGCTCGCCGAGCTGGCCCACGCCCAGGGATGCAGCCTGTTCATGGTGTTGCAGGCGGCCCTGTCCGTCCTGCTCTCCCGGCACGGCGCCGGGGAGGACATCCCCCTCGGCACCGCCGTCGCCGGACGCACCGACGAAGCACTGGACGATCTGGTGGGCTTCTTCGTCAACACCCTCGTCCTGCGCGCCGACCTGACCGGCGACCCCACCTTCACCGAAGTCCTGCACCGGGTCCGGGCGTTCGACCTGGCCGCCTACGCCCACCAGGACCTGCCGTTCGAACGGCAGGTGGACGCCCTCGCCCCGGACCGGGCGCAGGACCATCACCCGCTCTTCCAGACCATGATCGTCCTCCAGAACCAGGCGGACACCGCGCTCGTCCTGGACGGGCTCGACGTGACCGAGCAGCCCGTGCGGACCGGGATCAGCAAGTTCGACCTCACCTTCACCTTCACGGAGACCCGCGACGCCGCCGGCCGGCCCACCGGGCTCGACGGCCATCTGGAGTTCTCCACCGACCTCTTCGACCCCGCCACCGCGCACGCCCTGGCCGCGCGACTGACCCGCCTCCTCGCCTCGCTCGCCGCCGACCCCGGAGCGCGCGTCCGCACCGCCGCGTTCCTGGACGCGGCCGAACGCGCCGCGCTGGACCGGGCCGCGCCGGGCCCCGTCCGCCCGGTCCACGCCCGTACCGCCCCCGAGGCGTTCCGTGCCCAGGCCGCCCGGACCCCCTGGCGGACCGCGGTCCGGGCCGGTGCCCAGCAGCTCACCTTCGCCGAGCTGGACGCCCGCTCCGACGACCTGGCCCACCACCTCCACGACCGGGGCGTCGGCCGCGGTGACCTCGTCGCCCTCGCCGCCGAAGGCACCGCCGACCGGGTCGTCGCGATGCTGGCCGTCGCCAAGGCCGGGGCCGCCTGCCTGCCCGTCGACCTGGACTACCCCGAGGCCCGCGTCACCCACATGCTCGACGACGCCCGCCCGGCCCTGTTCCTGGCCCACGACGTGGTGCGCGCCGGCCGGTTCACGTCCGTGCCCCGCCTCGCGCTCGGCGACCGGTCCGCCTGGCCGGCCGGACGCGGGGCGCCGCCCTCCGCCGCCGCGCCGGGCCCCGACGACGCCGCGTACGTCATCTACACCTCCGGCTCCACCGGCCGGCCCAAAGGCGTCGTCGTCACCCACGGCGCGCTCACCAACCACATGGCCTGGATGGCGGGCCACTTCGGCCTCACCGACGACGACCGCGTCCTCGCCCGCACCTCGCCCAGCTTCGACGCCTCGGTGTGGGAGACATGGCTGCCCCTGCTGCACGGCGGGGCCACCTGCCCCGTACCGGCCGCGCTCAACCACGACCCGGCCGGGCTGCTGGCCCGGATGCGCGACGAGGGCGTCACCCTCGCCCAGTTCGTCCCCTCCCACCTCGCGCTCCTGCTCACCGAGACCCGGACCGAGGCGGCGCCCCCCGCGTTGCGGGCCGTCGCCTGCGGCGGCGAGCCCCTGACCCAGGCCCTGGCGGCCCGGGCGGCCAGGGCCTGGGGCGCTGAGGTGCACAACCTCTACGGCCCGACCGAGGCCACCATCGACGCCACCGCCCACCACGTCACCGCACACGGAGAAGAAGGGGGCGTTCCGCTCGGCCGCCCGGTCGACAACACCCGCGCCCACGTCCTGGACTCCGCGCTCCAGCCCGTCCCCGCGGGTGTGACCGGCGAGCTGTACCTCGCCGGTGACGGTCTCGCCCGCGGCTATCTCGGCCGCCCCGGGCTCACCGCCACCCGCTTCGTCGCCGACCCCTCCGGCCCGGCCGGCAGCCGCATGTACCGCACCGGCGACCTGGTCCGGCGGGACGGCGACGGGCTCCTCCACTACGTCTCCCGCGCCGACGACCAGGTCAAGCTCAACGGCTTCCGCGTCGAACTCGGCGAGATCGAGGCCGCCCTCACCGCCGTCGACGGGATCACCGCCGCCTGCGCCCTCGTCCGCGAGGACCGGCCCGGCGAACGGCGCCTGGTCGCGTACACCGTGGGCGCCCGCCTCACCGACGACGCACTGCGCACCCGGCTCACCGAGGCGCTGCCGCCGTACATGGTGCCCGCCGCCTTCGTGGCCCTGGACGCCCTGCCGCTCCTGCCGAACGGCAAGACGGACCGGGCCGCGCTTCCCGAACCGGAACGCCCGGACGCCGCACGGCCGGGCCGGGAGCCGCGCACCGCGCCCGAACGCGTCCTGTGCGAGGGGTTCGCCTCCGTGCTGCGCGCGCCCGCCGTCCGTCCCGACGACGACTTCTTCGCGCTCGGCGGCGACAGCATCCTGTCCATCCAGCTCGTCAGCCGCGTCCGGGAAGCCGGGCTCGCCGTCACCCCCCGGGACGTCTTCGTCCACCGCACCCCCGAGGCCATCGCCGCCGTCGCCGCGCCGCTGGACGGCACCACCGGCGAAGCGGACGACCACGGCACCGGCACCATGGAACCGACGCCCATCGCCGCCTGGTTCCTCGAACGCCCCGGAACCACTGACGGCTACAACCAGTCCGGTGTGCTCAGCACCCCCGCCGGTGCCCGCGAGGACACCCTCGTCGCCGCGCTCCAGCTCCTCGCCGACCACCACGACATGCTCCGCCTGCGCGTCACCCGCACCGCCGGGGGCGACCCCGTACTCGAAGCGCTGCCGCCCGGCGCCGTCACCGCCCGGCGCCGCTTCACCCGCATCGACATCGCCGGGCTCGACGCGGAGGCGGCCCGGGCCGCGCTCACCGAGGCGGGCGAACGGGCCCGCAGACGCCTGCGGCCCTCCGTCGGCGCCGTCTTCGAGGCGGTCTGGGGCGACGCCGGACCCGGTGCACGCGGACGGCTGCTGCTCGTCGTGCACCACCTCTCCGTCGACGCCGTCTCCTGGCGCATCCTGGCCGACGACCTCGCCCACGCCTGGCAGGTGGCCACCGGCACCGCGGCCGCGCTGCCCGCCGCCACCACCTCGTACCGGCGCTGGTCCCAGCTCCTCGCCGAACAGGCCCGCACACCCGCCCGCACCGGCGAACTGCCTCTGTGGGAGGAAACGCTGAGGACAGCGGACCCCCAGCTCGGCTACCGGCCGCTCGACCCCTTCCTGGACACCGCCGACGGCACCCGCACCCTCACCACGCACCTGCCCGCTACCTGGACGAAGCCCCTCCTCACCAGCGTTCCCGGCGCCTTCCACGCCGGAGTTGACGACATCCTGCTCACCGCGCTCGCACTCGCCGTCAACGCCTGGCGTGACCGCTCGGACACCGCGGTCCTGCTCGACCTGGAGAGCCACGGCCGGGAACAAATCGCCGACCACGTCGACCTGTCCCGCACGGTCGGCTGGTTCACCAGCCTCTACCCCGTCCGGGTCGACCCCGGGCCCCTGGACGTCCGCGACCCGGCACGCTTCGGGCCCTCGCTCGTTGAGCGTGCAGTGAAGCGCGTCAAGGAACAGCTGCGCGCCGTCCCCGACCACGGCGTCGGCCACGGCATGCTGCGCCACCTCAACCCGGCCACCGGCCCACGCCTGGCCGCCCCGGCGCCCCAGATCGGCTTCAACTACCTGGGTCGGTACGCGGCCCCGGGCCGGGCGGCGGACGGCGACTGGGAGGTCCTGCTCGACGCCGGCGGACCGCGCAGCCAGGACCCCGGCATGCCCGTGCACCACGTCCTCGACATCAACGCGCACACCGAGGACCGGCCCGAAGGCCCCCGCCTGGTGGCCCGCTGGACCTGGCCCAGCGACCTGCTGAAGGAGGAGGACGTGGGCGCACTCGCCGAGGCGTTCAACCGCGCCCTGCGCGCCGTCGCGGAACACGCCGAACAGCCCGGAGCAGGCGGCTGGACGCCGTCCGACCTTCCCCTGGTCTCGCTCAACCAGGCCCAGATCGACCGACTGCAGAACAAGTGGGGTGGACGCAAGTGAACGGGTTCCAACTGGAGGACGTGCTCCCCCTGACGCCGCTGCAGGCCGGGATGTACTTCCACGCCCTGTACGACTCGCACGCCGTGGACGTCTACACCGCGCAGTTCGTCTTCGACCTCGAAGGACCCGTCGACGTCCCCACCCTGCGCGCCGCCGTCGCCGGCCTGCTCCGCCGCCACGCCAACCTGCGCGTCGGCTTCCTCCACGAGGACCTGGACGAACCCGTGCAGGCGGTCGCCGCCGAGGTCCCCGTACCCCTGGAGGAACTGGACCTGACCGGTGCCGACGAGGTGCCGGACCGGCTCACCGCCTTCCTCGCCGCCGACCGCACCCGCCGCTTCGACCTGGCCACCCCGCCGCTGATGCGGTTCACCCTCGTGCGGACCGCCCCGGAGCGCCACCGGCTCGTCATGACGAGCCACCACATCCTGTTCGACGGCTGGTCGCTGCCCCTGCTCGTACGGGAGCTCTTCGAGCTGTACGCGGCCGGCGGCGACGACAGCGCCCTGCCGCGCGTCACCCCGTACCGCGCCTACCTGGTCTGGCTCTCCCAGCAGGACCGCGCCGCCGCCCTCGACACCTGGTCCGCCGCCCTCGCCGGCATCGAGGCGCCGACCCTCCTCGCGGAGCGGGACGGCCCCGACGGCGCCGCCGAACTGCCCGAGACGCTCGTCCTCGACCTGGACGCGGCCGTGACGGCCCGGCTGCGCGAGACGGCCCGCGCCCACCGCCTCACCCTCAACACCCTGGTCCAGGGCGCCTGGGGCCTGCTGCTCGGCCACCTCACGGGGCGGTCCGACGTGGTGTTCGGCACCACCGTGTCCGGGCGCCCGCCGGAGCTCCCCGGCGTCGAGTCCATGGTCGGCCTGTTCATCAACACCGTGCCCGTGCGCACCGGGCCCGTGCCCGGCGAGACCCTGGCGGAGTACCTGGCCCGGCTCCAGGCCGAACAGGGGCGGCTCCTCGGCAGCCAGCACGTGGGCCTCAGCGACATCCGGGGCGTCACCGGCCTGGACGAACTCTTCGACACCCTCGTCGTGTTCGAGAACTACCCGATGGACGCCGAGGCGCTGCGCACCGCCCAGCGCGGACTGCCCGGCCTCGCCGTCACCGGCTTCAGCGGCACCGACGCCGCCCACTACCCGCTCACCCTCACCGTCGCCCCCGGCGACACCCTGAGGATCACCTTCGGCTACCGGGCCGCCGTGCTCGACCGCCAGGAAGTGGCCGAGACCGTCTCGCGCATGCGGCAGCTGCTGACGGCCATGGCCCAGGACCTCGGCCGACGCGCCGACACCGCGCCCTTCCTCCTCCACGGCGAACGCGAGGAGCTGATCGCCCGGGGGACCGGCGCCGCCCTCCCCGACGGCACCACGGCCCTGAGCGTCCCGGCGGCCGTCGCCGAGCGGGCGGCCCGCCACCCGGACGCGGTGGCCGTCTCCGGCGCCGGAGAGCAGCTGACGTACGCACAGCTCACCGGCCTCGCGGACCGGCTCGCCGCCGCCCTGACCGGGCTGGGGACCGGAGCCGAGGACGGCGTCGGCATCCTCCTCGCCCGCTCGGCCGCCACCGTCACCGCCTCCCTGGCCGCCCTGCGCGCGGGCGGGGCCTATGTGCCGCTCGACCCCCGCTGGCCCACCGAACGGCTCAACCGGGTCACCGACGTCGTCCCCCTGCGCGTCCTCGTCGTGGACGGGACGACCGCCACGCTGCCCTGGGTCCGCCAACTCGGCCCGGACACCGCCCTCCTGACCGTCGACGGCGCCGGGCGCGTCCTCACCGGCGGCCCCGCCACGCCCGGCCCGCTCCCCGCCGCACCGGGCGGCGACCGGCTCGCGTACGTCATGTTCACCTCCGGCTCCACCGGACTGCCCAAGGGTGTCGGCGTCAGTCACGGAGACATCGCCGCGCTGGCCGCCCACCACGGCTGGGACGACGCCGCCGACGCGGTCCTGCTGCACTCCGCGTACGTCTTCGACGCCTCGACCTTCGAGCTCTGGGCCCCGCTCCTGCGTGGTGGACGCGTCGTCGTCGCCCCGGACGGCCCGCTCCAGCCCGACACCCTGCGGGACCTGGTGACCCGGCACGGCGTCACGGCCGCCTTCCTGACGACGGCCCTCTTCAACGTACTGGCCGAGACCGACCCCGGCTCCCTCGGACAACTGCGCCTGGTCGCCGCCGGCGGCGAGGCCGCCGCCCCCGGAGTCATGCAGCGCATCGCAGCCGCCCACCCCGGCACGACCGTCCTGCACGTGTACGGCCCCACCGAGACCACCACCTTCGCCACCGCCCACCACGTCGGCCCCGACCACACCCCCGGCGGTGCCCCGCCCATCGGCCACCCGCTCGACGGCATGCGCGCCTACGTCCTGGACGCCGCCCTGAGCCCCGTACCGCCCGGCGCCGAGGGCGAGCTGTACCTCGCGGGCCCCGGCGTCGCCCGCGGCTACCTCGGCCGGGCCGCCCTCACCGCGACCCGCTTCGTCGCCGACCCCTTCGCGGGAGACGGGGCCCGCATGTACCGCACCGGCGACCTGGTGCGCCAGGACGCCGACGGCACCGTGCGCTACGTGGCCCGGGCCGACCAGCAGATCAAGCTGCGCGGTCACCGCATCGAACCCGCCGAGATCGAAACGGTCCTGCGCGACCACCCGGCGGTACGCGCCGCCTGCGTCCTCGTCCGCGAGGACCTGCCCGGTGACCGCACCCTCACCGGCTACGTGGTCCTCGCGCCCGGCGAGGCGCCCGAGCCCGGACTGCTCGCCGCCCACGTCGGCCGGCTGCTGCCCGCGTACATGGTCCCGGCCGTCATCCAGCCGCTGGACGTCCTGCCCCTGACCCCCAACGGCAAGATCGACCGGGCCGCCCTGCCCGCGCCCACCGTGCCGCGCACCGCGGCGGGGCGGGCGCCGCGCAGCGCCATGGAGGAGATCCTGGCCGGGCTGTTCGCCGACGTGCTCGGCGTGGACCGGGTCGGCACCGACGACAGCTTCTTCGCCCTCGGCGGCCACTCCCTGCTCGCCACCCGCGTCGTCGGCCGCATCCGCACCGCCCTGCACACCGAGACCGACATCCGCACCCTGTTCGAGCACCCCACCGTCGCCGCGCTCGCCACCGTCCTGGAAGGCGCGGAGGGCGGCACCCGCCCCGCCCTGGTCCCGCAGCCCCGCCCGGCCGAACTCCCGCTGTCGTACGCCCAGCAGCGGCTGTGGTTCCTGCACCGGCTCGACGGGCCCTCCGCCACGTACAACATCCCTCTCGCCGTACGCATCGACGGACCGCTCGACCCCGACGCCCTGTGCACCGCCGTCGCCGACGTCATCGCACGGCACTCCGCCCTGCGCACCGTCTTCCCCGAGGGCGAGGACGGGCCGTGCCAGCACATCACCCCACCCGGCGACGTGGTCATCCCGTTCGCCATGGAGAGCGTCGAGGAGGCGAAGCTGCGCCACCGCGTCGCCGCCGCCACCGCCGAGACCATCGACATCGAACGCAGCCTGCCGCTGCGCGCGACCCTGCTCCGCCTGGCGCCCGACGCCCACGTCCTCGTGCTCGTCGTCCACCACATCGCCGCCGACGGCACCTCACTGCCGCCCCTCGCCCACGACCTCGGCCTCGCCTACCGCGCCCGGGCCCGGGGCGAAGCGCCCAACTGGGCCCCGCTGCCCGTCGACTACGCGGACCACACCCTCTGGCAGCGCGACCTGCTCGGTGACGAGAAGGACCCCGACAGCCTCGTATGCCGACAGCTCTCCCACTGGCGGCACGCGCTGGACGGGCTGCCCGAGGCGATCGAGCTGCCCTGGGACCGGCCGCGCCCCGCCACCTCCCGGCACACCGGCGCCACCCTCGGCTTCTCGGTGGACCGGGCCACCACCCGCCGCGTCACGGAGCTCGCCCGCAGCTGCGGTTCCAGCGCCTTCATGGTGCTCCAGGCCGCCCTGGCGACCGTGCTGTCCCGGCACGGCGGCGGCGAGGACATCCCGCTGGGCACGGCCGTCGCCGGACGCACCGACGAGGCGGCGAACGGTCTCGTCGGCTTCTTCGTCAACACGCTCGTCCTGCGCACCGACCTCTCCGGCGATCCCACGTTCCGCGAACTCCTCGGCCGCGTCCGTGAATTCGACCTCGCCGCCTACGCCCACCAGGACGTGCCCTTCGAGCGGCTGGTCGAACTCCTCAACCCCGCGCGCGCCCAGAGCCACCACCCGCTCTTCCAGACCATGCTGGTCCTCCAGAACCAGGCATCCGCCGCCATCGACCTGCCCGGCCTCACCGTCACCCCGGTGCCCGCCGAGGCGGAGGTGAGCAAGTTCGACCTGTCGTTCGCGCTCACCGAGACCTACGACGACACCGGCGCCCTGGACGGGATGCGGGGCACCGTCGACTACGCCACCGAACTCTTCGACGCGCCCACCGTCCAGAGCCTCACCGACCGGCTCGTGCGGCTCCTCGGCGCCGTCACCGCGGACCCGGACCGCCCCCTGCACGCGTACGACCTGCTCACCCCAGCCGAGCACGGCCGACTCACCGCCCTCGGCACCGGACCCGCCGACGACCTGCCCGCCACGACGGTCCCCGCGCTCTTCGACGAATGGGTCCGGCGCACCCCCGCCGCCCCGGCCGTGCGCGACGCGCACACCACCCTCATCTACGGCGAACTCGGCGCCCGGGCGGACGCGTTGGCCCGGCACCTCGCCGAGCGCGGGGTGGGCCCCGAGGACCGGGTGGCCGTCGCGCTGCCCCGGACGTCCGAACTCGTCGTCGCCCTGCTCGCCGTCCTCAAGGCGGGCGCCGCCTATCTGCCGCTCGACCCGGACTACCCGGCCCAGCGCCTTTCCTACATGCTGGACGACGCCCGCCCCCGGCTGCTCCTCACCACCCCGGAACTCCACCGCCGCCTGCCCGGACACCCGGTGCCGCACCTGTACACCGACGACCTCGGCGCGAGCGACGCGCCACCCGCCCCGGTCCGCATCGACCCGGCCAACCCGGCGTACGTCATCTACACCTCCGGCTCCACCGGCCGCCCCAAGGGCGTCGTCGTCACGCACCGGGGGGTGCGCGCCATGGCCCGGACCCAGAGCGAGCGGCTGCGCGTCGGACCCGGCAGCCGGGTGCTGCACATGGCGTCCGTCAGCTTCGACGCCGCGTTCTGGGAGCTCTCCATGGGGCTGCTCACCGGCGCCTGCCTGGAGATCGACACCCGCGAAGCACTGCTGCCGGGCCCGGCCCTCGCGGGCCTGGTCCGTGACCGGGGCGTCACCCACCTCACCATCCCGCCCGCCGCCCTCGCAGTGATGCCCCCGGACTCCCTGCCCACCGGACTCACCATGGTCCTCGCCGGAGAGGCGTGCCCGCCCGCTCTCGTCCACGCCTGGGCCCGGGACCGCTTCCTCGTCAACGCCTACGGCCCGACGGAGACCACCGTCTGCGCCACCATGAGCGCCTTCCAGCACGCGGAGGGGCCCCTCGCCCCCGACCGCACCGTCCCCATCGGCACCCCCGTCGACGGCACCCGCGTGTACGTCCTGGACGACCGACTGACCCCCGTGCCGCCCGGCGTCACCGGCGAGCTGTACGTCGCGGGCGAGGGCGTCGCACGCGGCTACCACGGCCGGGCCGCCCTCACCGCCACCCGCTTCGTCGCCGATCCCTCCGACCGCGCGGGCGGCCGGATGTACCGCACCGGGGACCTGGTCCGGTGGACGCCCGACGGCCGCCTGCTCTACGTCTCCCGCGTGGACGACCAGGTCAAGCTGCGCGGCTTCCGCATCGAACTCGGCGAGATCGAGGCGGCGCTCACCTCGCACCCCGGGATCGCCGCGGCCTGTGTCACCGTCCGCGAGGACCGCCCCGGCGACCGGCGCCTCGTCGCCTACACCGTCCCCGCCACCGGCCAGCCCGCCCCCGGCTGGGCCGAACTGCGCGTCCACCTCGCCGCGACCCTGCCCGAACACATGGTGCCGGCCGCCCACGTCCGGCTGGACGCCCTCCCCGTGACGCCCAACGGCAAGACCGACCGGCGCGCGCTGCCCGCCCCGGAGAGCGCGGCCCCGGCCGGCGGGCGGGCCCCGCGCACCGCCCGTGAACGCGTCCTGTGCGAGGTGTTCGCGCAGACCCTCGGCGTGCCCGAGGTCGGTGTCACCGACGACTTCTTCGCGCTGGGCGGCCACTCCCTGCTCGCCGTCACCCTGGCCCGCCGGATCGGGGAGCGCTGCGGGGTGCGGCCCTCCCTGCGCGCCCTGTTCGCGACGCCCACCGTCGAGGGCGTCGAGCGCCTGCTCGGCCGGGAGCCGGGGGAGGAGGAGCGGGCAGAGGCGGCCCCGGACTTCGCCGCCGAGGTGCGGCTCGCGCCGGACATCACCGGAGAGCGCCGGGCCCGCCGCCCCGTGCACCCCTCCGCGCGGCCCCTGCTCACCGGGGCCTCCGGCTTCCTCGGCGCGTTCCTGCTGCGCGACCTCATCGAGGCCACGGACGGCCCGGTCGACTGCCTGGTCCGGGCCGCGAGCCCCGAAAGCGCGGCCCAACGCCTCCGCGCCAACCTGGAGCACTACGGCCTGTGGCAGTCCCGGTACGCCGACCTGATCCACCCCGTCCCCGGCGACCTCGCGGCCCCCGGCCTCGGCCTCGACCCCGGGGAGCGGGCCGCCCTCGCCCGGCGCCTGGGACCCGTCCTGCACAACGGCGCACGCGTCAACTTCGCCGCCCCGTACGGTGATCTGCGCGCGCCCAACGTGGGCGGCACCGAGGAGCTGCTGCGCCTCCTCGCGGACTCCGGCTCGCCCGGCCTGCACTACGTCTCCACCACCGGCGTGTACGCGCCGTCGCGCGGGGCGGACGCCGCACCGCTCACCGAGTCGTCCCCGACCGGTCCGGCGGTCGGCCTGCCCGACGGGTACGCGCAGAGCAAATGGGTCGCCGAGCAACTGGTCGGCCTCGCCCGCGAGCGCGGCCTCCCGGTGACCGTCCACCGCCCGGGCCGCATCAGCGGCGACACCACCACCGGTGCCTGCCAGGACCGCGACCTGCTCTGGCAGCTCATCAAGGGCTGCCTCCAAGCCGGAGCGGTGCCCGACCTCGCGCACGGCACGACCGACTGGGTGCCGGTGGACTACGTCAGCGCCGCCGTGGTGGCCCTCAGCACGGCCGAAGGTCCCGGGGCACCGGCCTACCACTACACCAACCCGGACGCGCCGGGCCTGGACCGTGTCTTCGGGGCGGCGGCCCGCCTCGGGTACGAGCTGCGCCCCGTGACGCCCGAGGAGTGGCGGGCCTGCGTGGCCGAACACCCGGACAACGCGGCACAGTTGTTCCTCGGCGAAGACGGGGCCGGCGAGGACGAGGCGGACCACCGCCGCTTCGACTCCGGCCGCACCGCCCGGGCGGCCGCGGAGGCGGGCGTGCGCCAACGGCCGCTCACCGACGAGGTACTGACGCGCTATCTGACGTACTTCCAGGTCACGGGCTTCCTGCCGGCCCCCGGAGCGCTGCCGGGAGCCTGAACGATCACCAACCGTCAGGTCCCCGGCAATTCGCATACAACCATCCGTGCCCCCCGGAGGTCCTAACAAGTGGGAGCAAAACGCTCCTGGAACTACAAGGGGGAAATATGCGAAACATCCGCACTCTCGCCACCGCCGGGGCCCTGACCACCCTCATGGTGGGCGCGACGGCAGCCTTCGGCCCGACCGCGTCCGCCGCACCCAACACCACCCCGCAGAAGGTCTGCGGCAGCGCGTACAAGACCGTGAACTCCGCCGCCATCGGCTCCCTCGGCACGGTCTACCTGACGTACAACGCGACGAACGGCAAGAACTGTGTCGTGACCATCCGGTCCACGCCCGGCACCGCGAAGGACATGTCGGCGTACATCTACGTCCCCGACACCGACGCGTCGGCGAGCGACTACGGGAGCTACACGTCGTACGCCGGTCCGGCCTACGTCTACGGCAAGGGCCACTGCGTCAGCTGGGGCGGCCACATCGCCAACGTGTACGTCTCCGTGGAGAACTCCAACTGCGCCTCGTTCAAGGAGCAGCGGAGCCTCGAAGTCCGCTGATCCGCGCCGCTCACCGGTCCCGCCCCGGCTCGTACCGGGGCGGGACCACCCAATTCCCCGCTTCCCACCTGACGACCGCCCCGCATTCCGTACGCTGCCGGGAACGGGCGCACTGCCGAGGGGGAGCCACATGTCGTTGCGCAAGGGAGCCAACACACCGGTCGCGAGTCCGGGCGTACGGGTGGAGGTCGGCTGGCGCACCGGCCCCGGAGCACCCGACGTCGACGCATCGGCACTGCTGCTCACGGCGGGCGGCAGGGTGCGCTCGGACGACGACTTCGTGTTCTACAACCAGCCCGTCCACCCTCGTGGCGCCGTGCGGCACGAAGGGCGCCGGCAGGACGGCGCCGGGGTGGTCGAGACGATTCAGGTGTCCCTGGCGGCGGTGGAGCAGGACATCACGACCGTGGTCCTCGCGGCCTCCACGGACGGCACGTTCGGCAGGGTCTCCGGCCTGTACATCCGGGTGCTGGACGCCGCGACCGGGGCCGAGACGGCGCGGTTCGATCCCGTGGACGCCACCACGGAGACGGCGTTCGTGCTGGGGGAGCTCTACCGGCGCAACGGCGCGTGGAAGTTCCGGGCCGTCGGCCAGGGCTATGCCTCGGGCCTCGCCGGTCTCGCCACCGATTTCGGCATCTCCGTGGACGAGCCGGCCACCCCCGCGCCCGTCGCCGCGCCCGCGCCCGTACGGCTGACGAAGATCACTCTCACCAAGACCGCGCCCTCGGTCTCCCTCACCAAGCAGGGAGCGACGTCCGGAGCCATGCGGGTCAACCTCTCCTGGAGCGCCCGCACACCGCCACGCGGCTGGATGAACAAGGGCAGTGGCGCCGTCCGCCTCGAAGACGTCGACCTCGACCTCTCCTGCCTGTGGGAGCTGCAGAACGGGGCGAGCGGCATCGTCCACCCCATCAACAACCAGTTCGGCTCGTACGACCAGCCGCCCTACGTCCAGCTGGACCACGACGACCGCACCGGCGGCAGCGAGGAAGGCGAGAACCTCACGATCAACCTCGACCACACCTCGGAGATCAAGCGTCTCCTGGTGTTCGTGGTCATCTACTCCGGCGCGTCCAGCTTCGCCGGTCTGCACGGCGTCGCCACCCTCCAGCCACCCGCCGGACCGCCGATCGAGGTGCAACTGGACGAGTGCACGGTCCCCGCGCCCGTGGCGGCGATCGCCCTCATCGAGAACATCAACGGCGAGCTCATCGTCCGGCGGGAGGCGAAGTACATCATCCTCCCGCCAGGCGTCTTCAAGCAGCAGGCCGTCGACCTCGCCTACGACTGGGGCCTGTCCTGGCAGTCGGCCAGCAAGGACTGACCGACTGCCGGACCGCTGCTACCAGTACGTGACGGTCACCGGCGCATGGACGTTGCGCTTCGGCAGGGTGACGGTCAGCGTCCCGGACCCCGCGTCCCACGTGTACGCCTGAGCGGACAGGCGCGTCCCGCTCGCGGTGACCCGCTCGGGCGCGTGGTCGGCCTTGACCGACAGGGTCCACACCCGGTCCTTCGCCTGGCCCGCGAAGGACCCCTTCGCCGGGGCGACGGACACGGTGTGGCGTCCGCCGGACTCCTTGTACGAGACCTTCGTCGTGGTGCTCCGGGCCTTGCCCGCAGCGCCCCCGTCGTCCTCGTACAGGCTGAACGAACCGGAACCGCCCGGGGCGATCGTGAGCGTGAGGTCGTCCGCGCCGGCCGCCCCGTCGTGGGCGACGTCGTGCGTGCGGCTCGGGACGATCCCGCCCGCCCTGACGAACACGGGCATGGTGTCCAGCGTCGTCGTGACGTCCTGGGTGGTGCCGCCCTCGTAGGTCTTGCCGGTGAAGTAGTCCGTCCACTGCCCCGGCGGGAACCACACCGACGTCTTCGCGGAGGCGCCGGGCGTGGTGACCGGGGCGACCAGCATGTCGGAGCCGTAGAAGTACTCGCTGCCGGCCCTCTCGTACGCCCGCTGCTCCTCCGGGTACTCCAGATACAGGGGCCGGACGATCGGCACACCCGTCCGGTTGGCCTCCTCGGCGAGCGTGTACGTGTAGGGCAGCAGCTTCTCACGGAGGTTGAGGAACTTCTTCGCGGACGCCGACGCCTCGGGGCCGTACTGCCAGGGCAGCCGGTCGCTGTGGTTGCTGTGCAGCCGGTCGACGGGCTGGAAGGTGCCGAACTGCACCCAGCGCGCGTACAGGTCGTCGGGCAGCTTCGTCGTGGTGTGCGTGCCGCCGCCGTCGGTGTACGTCTCCGAGCCCTTCAGGCCCGTCGTGTCGTTGTGGCCCCCGATGTCATGCGTGACGTTGGCCATGCCCGTCGCCGCCGACTCGGCCGGGGTGTATCCCACCTCGAACTTCAGCGTGCCCCAGGTGGACGACGTGTCGCCGGTGAAGTGGACCGTGGTGCGCTTGTCGGCCCAGGGGCCGGTGGGCACCGACTGCTGGCCGCTGTAGCCGGCGGCCTGCAGCGAACCGTAGGCGCGCGAGAGGACGAACGGCCGGTCGAGGTGGCGGCCGGTGGTGTCCGCGTACTGCTGGTTGATCCACGCGTCCGGGGTCACACCCGGCAGCGACGACTGGGCCGCGTCGCAGCACCAGTCCAGCCACCAGAAGTCGTTGCCCTGATCGTCCATGGCCCGGTGCAGGTCCATGTACGCCTGCAGCTGGTCGGGGTCGCCGAAGTCGAAGACGTAGCAGTCCGGCCCGGCACCGCCGCCGCAACTTCCCTTCTTCAGCTTGCCCTTGGCGGTCTTCTGCGCCTGGGCGAACTGCGGGTCGGCGGCGAGGATGCTGGGGTGCACGTTGAGCGTGTTGTGCAGGCCCTGGGACTCGGACCAGTCGAAGAACCCCTTCGGATCGGGGAACTTGGCCGTGTCGATCTCCCAGCCGCTCCACGCGTTGACGGCCTTGTAGTCGGTGTCCGTCACCAGCACGTCCAACGGCACGCCCTCGGAACGGAACTTCGGCAGGATGGTGTTCCGGTAGTCCGCGTCCGTGCGGTCGATGTACTCCGAATACCAGACGCCGTACGCCCAGGAGGGCAGCAGCGCTGGGGGTCCGGTGAGCTTCGCCAGGTCGCCGAGGCCCTGCTTGTAGTCGTGCCCGTAGCCGAAGAGGTAGCCGTCCTGGTACGGGGCGCCGCCGTGTCCGGAGCGCTGGGTCACCTTGCGGGTGGCGGTGTCGTAGAGCGCGGACGGGGTGTCGTCCAGGAGGTACCAGCCGTCCCGGTTGAGCAGGCCGGGCGTGGTGACGGGCGGCGCGCCGTTGCCGGTGACGCCGTCGAGGCCGCGCCGGTAGCCGCCGAGGGCCAGGTGCGGCTGCGGAGCCGGGGCGCCGGTGGCGGCGACGGACACGGTGTCCGCGTTCACATGGCAGCTCCCCGCGTCCGGGCAGGCGAGGGTCACGTCATTGGCGCCCGCCTCCAGGTGCACGGGCAGGGTGGCCGTGGACCAGGTGTCCCAGTCGTCCGTCGCGGGGAACGACAGGGTGCCGGTGGCGCCGCCCGCCGACACGGCGGCGGTGCGCGTCTCGTGCCGGCCGTCGCCGCCCGGACCGTTGGCGTAACGGACGCGCAGGGTGTACGTGCCGGCCGAGGGGACCTCCACCACGTGCGTGGTCAGCGAGGAGCCCTGGTTGAGCTCCGCGACGAAGCCGTTCCCGGCGAAGCCCTGGTGATCGGTGGCGGCGGCCGCCGTGCCGACGACCCGTCCGGCCTCGGCCTCGCAGCTCACCCCGAACCGGCAGTCGGCGATCGCCGTGCTCGAGGCGGGCGGGAACGCCTCGTCCGCGCCCAGCAGCGCGACGCTGTCCACGTTCACACTGCCGGAGTCCGACGCGCCCCGGGTCAGGGCGACCGTGTGGTGTCCGGCGTCCAGCCGGACGTCGGCGAAGGCGGTGTCCCAGCTGTCCCAGTCCGCCGTAGGCGGAAGCGTCACCCGCTGCTCGTCACCGCCGTCCACCGACAGGGTGAGCGTGCGCGGCTCGGTCTTGCCGTCGCCGCCGCGCGCATTGGCGTACCGCACGGCGAACCGGTAGGAGCCCGCTGTCTTGACATCGATGTCAGAGGACAGGGAGGCGCCGGTGCTCTCGAACCCGGCGGCGAATCCGGTCCCGGTGTAGCCGTCGTGGTCGGACGCCACGGAGACCCCGGCGGCCCGCAGGTTCTCGGCCTCGCACAGCGCGCCGGGCGGGCAGCTGATGCGGTGCCAGGGCGTGGCGGTGACGGGGGAGTCGCCCGCGTTGAGCCGGACCGAGAGGTTGCTCGCGTCGAAGGGCCCGGAGCCGACCTTGTACCGCAGCGTCACCGCGCTCGTCCTGAGGGTGAGCCAGCCGTCCGCCGTCTTCGCGGTGTACGCCGCCGGGCTGAAGGAACCGCGGCCGATGGCGTTGAACGTCGCCTCGTCGGTGAACTCCCCGTCACCCGCGTACTCGGTCCGGATCAGCGTGGGCGACAGGACCTGGAACCGGGCGTCGCCCGAGGTCACCGTCGGGACGGCGTGGCTGCGCGGAGCGCCGGCCGAGGCCGGACCCGCCGTGCCCGTCACCGTCATGGCCGCGGCGGTCCCGAGGACGACGGCCCCACCGATCCACCGCCGCACCCCTCTGCGGCGCCTCGTGGAGGGAGGTTTCATGTGCGACTCCGTTCTCACCCGACCGGCCGGCCCGTCCGTACCGAGCCGCTCGCTGTGCATCGTTGGAAAAGTGCAAGAGGCATGAGAGCACGCCCATGACGCGGTGTCCATAAGTCCGACGCCGGAACCGAGTTCACGCCTGGGACGTGCGGCGGCACACTGGACGGACGAGTGGGGCTGGGAAAGGGGGACGGGATGCTGACCGGGATCGTGATCGACGCCTGCGACGTGAGGGGAGCCGCCCGCTTCTGGGCCGACGCGACCAGGGGCCGCACCGGCGGCCTCCGGCTGCGCTTCGAACGCTGCGACCGGCCGAAGCCGGCGCACAAGAACCGCCTCCACCTCGACCTGGCCGGCGGACCGGACTGGGAGGCGGAGGCCGAGCGCCTGCTCGCGCTCGGAGCGACCCGGACCGACATCGGTCAGGGCGATGTGCCGTGGGACGTGCTGGCCGACCCGGAGGGCAACGAGTTCTGTCTCCTGCGGCCCGGGCACCCGGGCGTGCGCGCCGGCTCCGGGCTCGTCGCGGTCTGCCTCGACGTCACCGAGGAGGAGCGCGACGCCCAGCGCGACTTCTGGGCGAGCTGGTCCGGCTGGCCCGTGGAGGAGGACCACGACCGGTGCGTGCGTCTGCGCCGGACCCCCGACGCTCCGGTCTCGTTCGTGATGGGACCACCCGCCGCGCCGCGGGCCGAGCGGGACCGGATGCGGCTCGATGTCCGACGGCCCGGTGTCGAACCGGGCGCACACCGCGATCCCGGCGGGAACACCTTCCACGTCGGCGGCTGACCGCGGTGGGGTCGTCCCGCGGCCGCGGGGCGCTCGCCATCCGGCCCGACCGGAGGACGACACCGGTGAATTAGCCGATGGCGCGGGCACACCCTGCCCGGCACCGTGTCCGGGCAGGCAACCACATCCCCGCGTTCCCCTCAGGAGTGCCCCATGCCCCGTCGTTCACCGCGTCGCCTCCTCGGCGCCCTCGCGGCCGTCACGGTCGCGTTCACCCTGTTCTCCTCGGCGTCCGCGGCCGGTGCCGCCGAGACGCCCGCACCGGCCGGCGCGGCCGCGGTCCAGCCGCTGTCGACCAGCACCCCGGTCGTCTTCGTCCACGGCTACACCGGCAGCGCCTCCAACTGGGTCACCGCCATGGGCGTCTTCCGCCTCAACGGCTGGTCGAGCTCGAACCTGTTCGCGTACGAGTACGACTCCTACGGCAACAACATCACCAACGCCCAGGGCCTCGCCGCCTTCGTCGAGAACGTGAAGTCCCGGACCGGGGCGAGCAAGGTCGCCATCGTCAACCACTCCATGGGCGGCCTGGTCAGCCAGTACTACCTGAAGGTGCTCGGCGGCAACACCAGCGTCAGCCACCTCGCGTCCATCGCCGGCGCCAACCACGGCACCACGGCCGCCGGGGCCTGCCTGATCTACACGACCTGCCAGCAGATGTACCCGGGCTCCTCGTTCATCTCGCAGATCAGCTCCGGTGACGAGACCCCCGGCGACACCAAGTACGCCACCTGGTACTCGGCGTGCGACGGCGTCATCCTCCCGTACACCAGCACCCGGCTGAGCGGCGCGACGAACAACAACGTGCTCTGCCAGAACCACATCGGGTTCCTGGCGGACACGATCGTCCTCGGTCAGATCGCGCGGTTCGTCGCCTCCTGACCCCGCGCGGCCCGGACGGGTCCGGTCACCGACGGCAGGGCGTCGGTGACCGGACCCGTCCGCCGTCCGCTCAGGCCCGGGCGCGGCGGCGGCGCACCGCGGTGAAGCCCAGGGCGCCCGCCCCGGCCGCGACGAGGCCCGCCGCGCCCACCGCGGTCGCCGAGAGGCCGCCGCTCCCCGTCTCGGCCAGCTGCGCGGACACACCGGACGACGTCGAGGTGGTGCCGGTGCCGGACGGGGTGGGGGAGGACGACACGGTGGCGGTCGGGGAGGGGGACGGGGTGGTGGCCGCCGCCTTCTTCACGGTGATCGTGGCCCCCTTGCCGCAGCTGGTCGTGCCCCGGAAGGTGCCCGGCCCCTCGTTGACGATCGCGCACGGGTTCAGGGTGGTCTTCCCGGCCGGTGCGTCCTTGAGGTAGGTCACCCGGACCTGCGCGGACGTGCTGCCGTGTGCCTTGAGGGAGACGTCCGGGCCGATGACGTTGAAGCCGTACACATCGGGTTCGGCGCTGTCGGTGATCGGCTTCAGCGTGGTCCACTTCCCCGAGCGCAGCACCTGGACGGAGGCATGGCGGCTCGTCATGAGCACATCGCTCACGTTCTCGTACGCGGACGGCGTCGGGTTGTCGACCGTGGCCGTGAAGGTGATCCCCGGCCCGCCCGCCACCGCGGTGGCGGGCACTCCCGACAGGTGGGTGTCCAGCCCGTCGACCGCGACGTCGTCCACATCGGTGTCGTTCGCCGCCCCCGCGGCACCGTAGGAGATCATCGTCGTGAGCTTCAGACGGTCGGTGCCGCCGTTGCTGTCGCCGTTGTGCGGGGTGCCCATGGGGAGCCCGAGGCGCAGCTGCACGGTCCGCGACTTCCCGGCGGCCAGCGGGAACTGCTCGGGCAGCTCACCGCCGTACACGGTGCCTTCGACGAGCGTCAGCGGCACGGACTTCCAGGTTGTCCCGTCGAGCCGGTACTCCAGGCTCAGCGCGTTCTCCGGCAGGCCGTTGCCCCCGTCGATGCGGTAGATGAGGCGCGCCGAGGAGGTGTCGTTCGGGCCGGTGTTGGACGCCGTGGTGGTGAAGGCGACGGGCAGACCGCCGCTTCCGATCAGCGCGGGCGCGTCGGTGGAAACGGCCAGTGTGGGCATTCCGGTGTCGGCCAGGGCGGCCGGGGCCAGAGCGGCGCCGGTGACGGTCAGCAGCAGTCCTGCGGCCGAGGCGACGAAGGTCGAACGCAGGGTGCGGGCAACGGTGTTCAAGGTTTTCCCCCCAAGACGTGTGGGTGCGCGGCCGGTTGCCGCGTCCCGTGGACGGCGGGTGGATCAGCCCGCCGTCTCACCCAGTTGGACAGGCCACCCCGGCTCCGGGTTGTGACCCCGCGTGTCATGGTTCTGTGACAGCGCTTTCGGGCACCTCACACCCGCAACCCGTAGAAGCGCAGGGCCGAGTTCGGGGTGAAGCCGATCCGCGGGTACACCGGAGCCCCCGCCGCCGTCGCGTGCAGCGTGGCGCGGGTCAGCCCGGTCGCGCGGGCCCCCTCGTACAGTGCCTTGCGCGTCACCGCCTCCCCGTACCCCCGGCGCTCCCACGCCGGATCGGTGGCGACGAGCACGACGAAGAGCCGGCCCGCCGCCTCCACCGTCGCGGCACACGTCACCGGAACGCCCTGCCGCAGCCCCAGATAGGCGTGCACCCCGCTCTTCCACAGCGAGGACCCGGCCAGCCCGTCCCGGCCCGCGTCCAGCGGGAAGCCGTACGCGCGCGAGTTCAGATCGGCGTACGCCAGCAGGTGATCGTCCTCGCTCACGCGGACGAACTCCAGCTCGGGGTGGGCCGGTTCGGGCAGCGGGAACAGGTCGCCCGCCATGCCCGTGCCGGGGAAGGCGTACGCGAGACCGGCCCGCTCGGCCGCCGTGTCCAGCGCGGCGCGCGCCTCCGCGTCGAGCAGCCCCTCGAAGACCCAGAGGAAGCCGGGCCGGCGCTTCGCCCGCATGATGTCGGCGGCCTCGGCCATGCGCCGTGCGGCCAGCGCCGCGTCCGCGCCGACGTCGGTCAGGGTGACGCAGTTCCAGAAGGCGAAGCCGCAGTCGGCCCAGCGCACGGCGATCCCGGGCAGGTCGCGTACGTCCGCGCGGCTGTCCCGGTCGAGCACCAACTTTCTCCATCCGGCGGTGAGTTGTTCCATCGATTCGACCGATTCCGCGAGATCCGCCACCACAACTCCTGAAGGTTTCGAACGACGGGCTTGACCTGGAGCGCACTTCAACGCCGAGCATGACGTACATGAACCGCACGGACACCAACCACGCGAACACGGACGGCACCCACATGAACGAGGCGGACACCCGGATCGTTCTGGGCACCATGGGCTTCGGCACCCAAGTGGACGCCGACACCTCCTTCGCCCTCCTCGACGCCTTCGTCGCCGGGGGCGGAGCATGGCTCGACACCGCCAACTGCTACTCCTTCTGGGCCGATCCGAGCGGCGTCGGCGGCGCCAGCGAGCGCGTCATAGGCGCCTGGCTGGCGGCCCGGCCCGGCGCCCGCGACGCCGTGCGGATCGCGACCAAGGTCCGGCAGAACCCGCTCGTTCCGCACTCCTGGCCGCAGAGCGCCGAAGGTCTCTCCGCCCGCGCCGTCCACGCGGGTGTGGCGGAGAGCCTGGAACGCCTCGGCGTCGACCACGTCGATCTGCTGTGGGCCCACGCCGAGGACCGCACCGTTCCGCTGGCGGAGACGGTCGGGGCCTTCGGTGAACTGGTCACCAAGGGCGTGGCGTTGCGCGTGGGCGCCGCGAACCACACCGCCTGGCGCGTCGAGCGGGCCCGGTCCCTGGCCCGCGAGCAGGGCGCGGAGCCGTGGACCGCCCTGCAACTGCGCCACTCCCTCGTCCAGCCGCGCCCGCTCACCCCGCTCGCCGAGGGCGGCCACCGCCTGCTCACCCCCGAGGACCTGGACCTCGCCGAGGCGGAAGGGCTCGACGTGTGGGCGTACAGCTCCCTGCTCTGGGGCTCCTACACGCGCCCGGACAAGCCGTTCCCCGACACGTACGACCACCCCGGCACCGCCAGGGTCCTCGCGGTCCTCGAAGAGGTGGCCGGTGAGGTCTCCGCGACGAAGAACCAGGTCGTGCTGGCGTGGCTGCTGCACCAGGGCATCGCCCCGATCGTCGGCGTGAGCCGCGTACAGCACGTCGGCGAAGCGCTCGTCGCCCGGGACGTCCGGCTCACCGACGACCACCTGGCGCGCTTCGAGGCGGCGCGCTAGCGGGGCCGTTCCTCACGGACCCGGGGCCGGGAGGGCGGCGCGTCGTCGCTCTCCGCCCCCAGGCCGGCCAGCAGCCGCAGCCCGTCCGCCGCCGGGCTGCCGGGCGCCGCCGACAGCACGATCATCTCCCGGCCCGGCGCGTCCGCCAGGGAGAAGTTCTCCTGGTGCAGTTCCAGCAGGCCGACGAGCGGGTGCCGGTACGCCTTGCGCCCATGCGTACGGGCGCGCACATCCGCGCGGGCCCACAGCCGGCGGAACCGGTCGCTGCCCATCGAGAGCTCCCCGATGAGCGACGCCAGCCGCGCGTCGTCCGGATACTTGCCCGCGGCCAGCCGCAGATGGCCGACCGCGTCCAGGGTGCACTGCTCCCACTCCGCGTAGAGGCCCCGCTCGGTCTCCTCCAGGAACAGGTGCCGGGCGGTGTTCAGCCCTGGCAGCGGCCGGCCGTACAGCAGCCGGGCGAGGCGGTTGCCCGCGAGGACGTCCATGCGGTGGTCCATGAGCAGCGCGGGTGCGTCGGTGACCAGGTCGAGCACGTGCAGCAGCTCCGGCCGCACGCGCCCGCCGGGTGCCTTCGCGCGCCGACGGCGCTGACGGGCCAGCCGGTCGAGGTGCTCGCGCTCGGTCTCGTCCAGGCCGAGGACCCGGGCGAGGGCGTCGAGGACCTGTTCGGAGGGCTGCGTCGCGCGTCCCTGTTCCAGGCGCACGTAGTAGTCGACGCTCACCCCGGACAGGTGCGCGACCTCTTCGCGGCGCAGCCCGTCGACCCGGCGGCGGCTGTCGGCGGCGATGCCGGCCGTGGCCGGGTCGACCCGGGCGCGCCGGGTGCGCAGGAATCCCGCGAGATCGTCCATGCCCCCAGTATGGCCGCGCCCGCCCCGCACGAGGGTGGCCCTGCCGGTACCAGGAAGTCCCGTCCGACGGAAGCGGCGCCCCTGAACAACGGGCGCCCCGGCGCCCAGGATCGAAGCCATCCGATCCGAAGGAGTGCGGTTCCCATGAAGACGCTCATCGTCCACGCCCACCCCGAGCCCAGGTCCCTCAACGGCTCGCTCAAGGACCTCGCGGTCTCGACCCTGGAGGCGGCCGGGCACGAGGTGCGGGTGAGCGACCTGTACGCCATGAACTGGAAGGCCACCGTCGACGCGGCGGACTACGGGCCCGACGCCTCGGACCCGCTCAGGCCGGCCCGGGACTCCGGCCGCGCCTTCGACGCCGGGACGCTCACCCCGGACGTGCGCGCCGAGCAGGAGAAGTTGCTGTGGGCGGACACCGTCATCTTCCAGTTCCCCCTGTGGTGGTACACGATGCCGGCGATCCTGAAGGGCTGGGTGGACCGCGTGTTCACGTTCCACTTCGCGTACGGCGTCGGCGAGCACAGCGACACCAAGTACGGCGAGCGCTACGGCGAAGGCACCCTCGCGGGCCGCCGGGCCCTGCTCTCGGTGACCGTCGGCGGCCTGGAATCGCATTACGCGCCCCGGGGCATCAACGGCCCCATCGACGACCTGCTGTTCCCGATCCAGCACGGCATCCTGCACTACCCGGGCCTGGAGGTGCTTCCGCCGTTCGTCCTGTACGGCACCGACCGGATGACCGACGCGGACTACCCGGAAGCGGCCAAGGCGTGGCGGGAGCGCCTGCTCACGCTGGAGACGACCGCCCCGGTCCCGTACCGCCGCCAGAACTTCGGCGACTACGAGATCCCGTCCCTGCACCTCAAGGAAGGGCTGGAACCGGCGGGCCGCACGGGCTTCGGGCTGCACGTCGGGACTGACTGACGCGGGAAGCCGTCGATTGCATTAATGAGCGTCTGCAAGTATTGTCGATGCATGTAAGGCGCTCTTGCATGCATGTGCGGCGAGCCGGCCCGGCTCGCCGCACGGCGCCCGACGAACACGAAAAGGACCACCCCCCCATGGCTTCCGTTCCCCACCTCACGCTCAACAACGGCGTCCGCATGCCCCAGCTCGGCTTCGGCGTCTTCCAGGTGCCCGACGACGAGACCGCCACCGCGGTCGGGCACGCCCTCGAAGCGGGCTACCGCAGCATCGACACCGCCGCGGTGTACGGCAACGAACGCGGTGTCGGCCGGGCCATCGCCGACTCCGGCCTGCCGCGCGAAGAGCTCTTCGTCACCACCAAGCTGTGGAACGCCGACCAGGGCTACGACCGGGCGCTCGCCGCCTTCGACGCCTCGCTGGACAAGCTCGGGCTGGACCACGTGGACCTCTACCTCATCCACTGGCCCACCCCCGCCCGGGACCTGTACACGGAGACGTACAAGGCGCTGGAGAAGATCCTCGCCGACGGCCGCGCCCGCGCGATCGGTGTCTCCAACTTCCAGGTCCCCCACCTGCGGCGGCTCATCGAGCACACCGGGACCGTCCCCGCCGTCAACCAGATCGAGCTGCACCCCGGGCTCCAGCAGGCCGAGCTGCGCGCCTTCCACGCCGAGCACGGCATCGCGACCGAGGCGTGGAGCCCGCTCGCGCAGGGCGCCGTTCTGGGGGACGAGGCGATCACGCGCATCGCTCAGGCCAATGGCGTAACCCCCGCGCAGGTCGTGCTGCGCTGGCACCTGGCGACGGGCAACATCGTGATCCCCAAGTCCGTCACCCCCGCCCGCATCCGGCAGAACCTCGACGTCTTCGGCTTCGACCTGACCGATGCCGACCTGGCCGGCCTCGCCGCTCTCGACCGGGGGCTGCGCACCGGCCCGGACCCCGACACGCTCAACTGACCCGCGCCCGGCCGTGTCGCCGGCCCCGGCGCGAGGAGGACCCGCCATGCACATCGATCTCTCCGGCCGCACCGCCCTGGTCACCGGCTCCACCCAGGGCATTGGCGAGGCCATCGCCGTCGGGCTGGCCCGCGCCGGCGCGCACGTCGTGGTGAACGGCCGCGGTCAGGAGCGGGTCGCCGCGGCCGTCCACGCCGTACGCACCGCCTCGGGGAACGACGAGGTCACCGGAGCGGCGGGCGATCTCGCGACCGAGGACGGCACCGCGGCCGTCCTGGAGGCCGCACCGGCGGTCGACATCCTGGTCAACAGCCTCGGTGTCTTCGGGTCCGCCGCCCCGCTGGGGATCGAGGACGCGGAGTGGCGCCGCTACTTCGAGACCAACGTCCTCTCCGCCGTCCGCCTCATCCGCGCCTACCTTCCGGGCATGAAGGACAACGGCTGGGGGCGCGTCCTCAACATCGCCAGCGACTCGGCCGTGGTCATCCCCGCCGAGATGATCCACTACGGCATGACCAAGACCTCGCTGCTCGCGGTCTCCCGGGGCTTCGCCAAGGAGGCCGCGGGCACCGGTGTCACGGTCAACTCCGTCATCGCGGGCCCCACCCACACCGGCGGCGTCGAGGACTTCGTCCGGGAACTCGTCGGCGACGACCTCCCCTGGGACGAGGCCCAGCACGCGTTCATGGTTCGGCACCGCCCGCAGTCCCTGCTGCAACGCCTGATCGAGCCCGAGGAGATCGCGAACATGGTCGTCTACCTCGCCTCCCCGTACGCCTCCGCCACCACGGGCGGCGCCCTGCGTGCCGACGGCGGATACGTCGACTCGATCCTGCCCTGAGCGCGCCGTCCGCCACCGCTCGTCCACGCAGGCGTCCCGCGCCGCCGCGGCGACCGCGGTCCGGCGCGCGGCCTGCGCCGCAGCGTTGACGTGCTCATGGTGCTTCGCTAGCGTCGGAGAGCGTTCTCCTGTGCGTCGGCGGAGCGCCCTCCGCCGCCCCCACTCGTTCCGGGAGTCCTCCATGAAGCCTGCACGTCCCCGGGCGGCCCTCATCGGCGCCGTACTGACAACGTTGTCCGCACTGCTCGCGGGCGCTGTGCCCGCCGCCGCTGCCCCGGAGGCGGCGGTGTGCAACAAGTACTGCGACGCGCGGGACCCGGCGCTCAGTCCGCAGGACCGGATTCCCGTCACGGCCACCGTCGCCTCCCGCGAGATCGCCCTCCACTTCGACGACACCGACGCGATGGGCTGGGGCTCCATCGACAACGGCGGCGCGGGCGACCACGTCTGGCTGGACCGGTCCATGGACGGCGGCCGGACCTGGGCGTCCGGCAGCAAACTGGGCGACACCGCCGTTCCCTCCGGCGGCCGGGGCTGGCGCACCCAGATGTACAACGTGGACGACTGGAACACCCAGGGCGTCGGAGCCCTGCGCGCCTGCGGGCAGCCGGCGGGCGGCGGCACCATCGCGTGCACCCCATGGGCCCGCACCACATGGAACGCGGGCAGCCGGAGCACCGCCGCCGCGACCGCCCTGATGATGTCGTACGACCGGGGCACCAAGCTCTTCGGCGGCAACGGCTGGTGGACGGCGGCCAACGCGCTGACCGCCGTCATCGACAACATCCGGATCACCGGCATGGGCAGCTACCGGTACGCCATCGCGGACACGTACGAGAAGAACATCAACGCCCAGGGCGGCCGGTTCCGCAACGAATACCTGGACGACACCGGCTGGTGGGGCCTCGCCTGGATCGCCGCGTACGACCTGACGGGGGAGAGCCGCTACCTCGACACCGCCCGGGCCGACGCGGACCACATGTTCGCCAACTGGAACGGCACCTGCGGCGGCGGGGTCCGGTGGAACACCGACGGCAACTACAAGAACGCCATCACCAACGAGCTCTTCCTCGGCCTCACGGCGGCCCTGCACAACCGCATCCCCGGCGACACGGTGTACCTGGAGCGGGCGAAGAACGAATGGGACTGGTTCCGGGGCAGCGGCATGATCAACGGTGACCGCATGATCAACGACGGCCTCGACGGCAACTGCGCCAACAACGGCCAGCCCACCTGGACCTACAACCAGGGCGTCATCCTCGGCGCGCTCACCGAACTGCACCGGGCCACCGGCGACCAGGCCCTCCTGACGACCGCGCGCGGCCTCGCCGACGCGTCGACGGTCCGGCTCCAGACCGACGGCGTCCTGCGCGAACCCGGCGAGGGCGACGGCTGCACGGGAGACGGCCCCAGCTTCAAGGGCGCCTATGTGCGCGGCCTCGGCACCCTCAACCGCGCGCTCTCCGACCACCCTTACGCCGCCCCCCTCACCCGCTGGGCCGACAGCGCCCACGCCCGCGACCGCAACGCCCTCGACCAGTACGGCCCGCACTGGAACGGCGGCGGCGGGACCACCGACTACGGCTGCCAGCAGAGCGCCCTCGACCTGCTCAACGCCGCCACCGGCTGACCTCCCGGGGCGCCCGGCACGCGAAATGCCGGGCGCCGTCACCCGTGAAGGAACACCCGGCTGAGTACGATCCCCTGATGAGCGATGCGCATGCGGCCGGGGTGATCCGCGTGGTCGGCGCGGCGACGAACAACCTCAAGGACATCACCGTAGACGTGCCCAAGAAGGCGCTCACCGTCGTCACGGGGGTGTCCGGCTCGGGCAAGTCCTCGCTGGTGCTGGACACGATCGCGGCCGAGGCCCAGCGGCTGGTCAACGACGCCTATCCGACGTTCGTACGCAACCGGCTGCCGCAGCTGCCCGCGCCCGAGGTCCAGTCGATGGACGGGCTCACGTTCACGGCGCTGATCGACCAGCGCCGCTTCACCGGCAACGCCCGCTCCGTCGTGGCGACCGCCTGCGACGTCGCACCACTGATGCGGCTCGTGTTCTCGCGGATCGGCGAACCCTCCGCCGGGTACACACCCGCGTACTCCTTCAACGACCCGACCGGGATGTGCCCGCAGTGCGAGGGCATCGGCACCGTCGTCGACATCGACCCCGCCGAACTCATCGACCCGGAGAAGTCCATCAACGAGGGGCCCGTCCGCTTCAGCCTCTTCCGGCGCGGCGGATACCGGTGGAAGAGGTACGCGTACAGCGGACTGTTCGACCGGGACAAGCCGCTGAAGGACTACACGAACGAGGAGATGGACCTCTTCCTCCACGCCGAGCAGCTGAAACTGCCCGACCCGGACCCCGAGTTCCCGAAGACCGCCCGCTTCGACGGCGTCATCACCCGCGTGCGCGACACCTTCGTCAAGAACCACCCGACGAAGATCTCCGCACAGGTCCGCGAGGAGCTCGACCGCATCACCACCCGGCACACCTGCCCGGAGTGCCACGGCACCCGGCTCAACGAGGCGGCCAGGGCCAGTCTGATCGACGGCCGTTCCCTCGCGGACTGGTCGGCCATGTCGGTCACCCGGTTACGGGAGCTGCTGGCGGACACCCACGACCCGCGCGTCGAACCCGCGCTCGACGGCATCCGCGCCACCCTCGACGCCCTCCGCTCCGTCGGCCTGGGCTACCTCTCGCTGGACCGGACCTCCTCCACCCTCTCCGGCGGCGAGGCCCAGCGCGTGAAGATCGTCCGGCACCTGGGCAGCGCCCTCACCGACGTCACCTACGTGTTCGACGAGCCCTCGGTCGGCCTGCACCCCGTGGACGTCCACCTCCTCACCCAGCTGCTGCTCCGGCTGCGGGACTCGGGCAACACCGTGCTGGTGGTCGAGCACCACCGGCAGCTGATCGGCATCGCGGACCACGTCATCGACATCGGCCCGGGCGCCGGGGCCGAGGGCGGGCGGATCGAGTTCGAGGGCACGCCCGACGCCCTCCGCGCGAGCGGCACGGTGACCGGGCGGCTGCTCGGGACCCCGCTGAAGGTCGCGGCCAGGGCCCGCCCGTGGCAGGGCTCCGCCCTCGTCCGCAAGGCCCGGGCCAACAACCTGACCGGCTTCGACGCCGAAGTCCCGCTCGGCGTCCTCACCGCCGTCACCGGGGTCGCGGGCTCCGGCAAGAGCTCCCTCGCCACCCGGGAACTCCCCGCCCAGCACCCCGGGTTCACCGTCGTGGGCCAGGACCCGCTGCGCGGCGGACAGCGGTCCACCTCGCTGTCCGTCCTCGGCGTGGCCGACCACGTCCGGGGCGCGTTCGCGCGGGCGTCGGACCTGGACCCGTCCTGGTTCAGCTTCAACTCCAAGGGCGCCTGCCCCGCCTGCCGGGGCAAGGGCCACCTCACCACCGAGCTGGCCTTCCTGGACGACGTTTCCACCCCGTGCGACGTGTGCCGGGGCCGGCGCTTCAACGACACCGCCCTCGCCGTCACGGTCGGCGGCAGCACCATCGCCGATGTGCTCTCCATGGCCGCGCACGAACTCGCGGACTTGTTCCCCGACGACCCCGGAATCGTCGCGGCGATGTCCTGGCAGCAACGCGTCGGCCTCGGCTACCTCGCCGTCGGCCAGTCCCTCGACACGCTCTCCGGCGGGGAGAAGCAGCGCCTTCTCCTCGCGCGCCACCTCTGCGGTGTGGACGACCTGTCCGGCGAGCGGATCGTCCTGGACGAGCCGACCACCGGACTGCACCCCAGCGACGTGGACCGAATCAATGTGCTCTTCGACGACCTGCTGGACGCCGGGGCCACGCTCGTCGTGGTCGAGCACAACCTCCGCGTCGTCGCCCGAGCCGACCACGTCATCGACATCGGGCCCGGGGCCGGCAGCGACGGCGGCCGGGTCGTCTTCACCGGCACCCCGGCCGCCCTGCTCGGCGACGACACCTCGCTGACCGGCCGCGCGCTCCGGCTCGCCGCCGCACCCGAGACCCCGTCGCCGGTCTCCTCGCCGGCACGGAGAACACCGGCATCGCCCTCCTCCCCGTCCAGCGCTGCGAGGAGGGCGACTTCATCGGATACCGCGGACTGAACACGCCCTGGGACCGGCAGGCCCTACATCCGGCGCCGGTACGCGAACACCCACCGGTTCCCCTCCAGCGCGTCGTTCGGCTCCGGCAGGGGGCCGCGCCCGTGGCGGCGGGTGAACTCGAAGGGCGTGTGCGTCGACGCGGACCAGCCCCGCGCGGCGAGCCGCCCCGCCGAGTCGGGCCGCGGGCCCTTGTCGAAGAGGTCGAGCAGGTCGATGCCGATCTGCTCGCGCGTCGCCGTGTAGATCGCGCTGTCCCGGTACGCCAGGAGGTCCGCCTCCAGCTTCGCCTCGAAGGCCAGCGCGCTGCCCTCGGCGGCCAGCAGGTCGACGGTGTCCACGAGATACGTTTCCGCTGGGCCCGGCAGGTAGAACAGCAGCCCTTCCGCCAGCCAGATGCTCGGCGCCGCCGGGTCGAAGCCCGACGTGGTCAGCGCGGTGACCCAGTCGTCGCGCAGATCCACCGGCACGAGCACGCGGCTCACCTTCGGCGCGGCCGACAGGTCTGTCAGCACCTGGTGCTTGAAGGCCAGCACACCCGCCCGGTCGACCTCGAAGAACACGCAGCCGGACGGCCAGTCGAGCCGGAACGCCCGCGTGTCCAGCCCGGCCCCCAGGAGCACCACCTGGCGGGCGCCCGCGAGCACCGACCGCACGACGAAGTCGTCCAGGACCCGGGTCCGCAGCCCGAAGTAGCGGGCGAACCGGCCCCACAACGCGTTCGCGTCCCCGTCGGGCACCTGCTCGATGCGCACCGGCCACCCGGCGCACGCCGGAGCGGCCCGGACGAAGTGCTCGGCATAGATGTCGCGGGCCAGGCTGTCGCGGCGACGGGTCTCGATCGCGCGGGCGGCGGCGACCAGCAGCGCGGTCAGGCCCACACCCGCGTCCACGCCTTCCACCGCCAGGTCCTGGTGCGTCGTACCGGATGCCTCGTTCATCGGTTCCTTCCCTCCGGGATCAGGACGGGTTTGACCACCCGGCCCGCTTCGCAGTCGCGTTCGGCATCGTTGACGTCGGCCAGGGGATAGGTACGGATCAGTCGGTCGAAGGGGAAGCGCCCGGCCCGCCACAGCTCCGTCAGTACGGGGATCAGCAGCCCCGGCACGGCGTCCCCCTCGCAGATGTGGCGGACGCTCCGGCCCCGGTCCAGCGTGCCCGGCTCCAGCGCCAGGGCGCTGTGCAGCCGCGCCACCAGGCCCAGCGTCCCGGTCGGGCGCAGCGCCCGGAGCGCGTCGTTGATCAGGGCGGGCGACGCCGTCGTGTCCAGCGCGTACCGCGCACCGCCGTCCGTCAGCCGGCGGACGCGCTCCGGCAGCCCGGCCGCGTCGGCGGACAGCGGGACGGCCCCGAACCGCTCGGCCAGCTCCAGCCGCCGCGGCAGCCGGTCCACCGCCACCACCGGTACACCGGCCGCCCCCGCCGCCATGACCGCGGCCAGCCCCACCGCCCCGGCGCCGAGGACCACCAGCGGGTCGGCGGGACCGGCGCGGAAGGTGTTCAGCACCGCCCCGGCCCCGGTGAGGAAGCCGCAGCCGAGTGGCCCGAGCAGTTCGAGGGGCAGTCCGGGGTCGACGCGGACCGCGTTGCGGGCGGACACGAGCGCGTACTCGGCGAACGAGGACTGGCCGAACCACCGGGGCGCCAGCGCCTTCCCGTCCGCGTCGCCGAGCCGGGCCGGCTCCCGCGCACGGCCGCCGAAGAGGTTGAGGGCGGCGAAGGAGTCGCAGTACGCGGGAGCCGCGCCCCGGCAGTTCCGGCAGTGCCCGCAGGAGTCGAAGCTCAGCACCACATGGTCGCCGACGCCGGTCTCCGTACCGGGCCCGCCGCCCGACCCCACGACGACCCCGGCCCCCTCGTGGCCGAGGACGGCCGGCAGCGGGCTGCGCCCGGCGGACCGGCGCACCGCGAGGTCGGTCCGGCACATCCCGGTGCCCGCGATCTCCACCAGCAGCTCACCGGCGGCGGGCTCCGTCCGCAGGACGACGTCCTCGACCGCGAACGGCTCCTCGTACGAGCGCAGCACCGCCGCCCGGAATCTCCTGGTCATGGCTCCTCCGGGCGGTGGACGACGAAGGGCCGCAGATTTCCGTACAGCCCCCACGGCCCGCCCGCGACGCCGACCCCGCTGTCCTTGATCCCGGCGAACGGCTGGGCGAGCGACAGTTCCGCGTGATGGTTGATCCAGGCCGTCCCGCACTCCAGCCGGTCCGCCACCGCCTCGGCCCGGTCGAGATCGGTGCCCCAGACGGAGCCGCCGAGCCCGAAGCCGGTGCTGTTGGCCGCGTCGACCGCCTCATCGACGCTCCCGTACGGGAGCACCGGCAGGACGGGCCCGAACTGTTCCTCCGTCACCACCGCACTGTGGGGCGGCACGTCGGTGAGGATCGTCGGGGCGAAGAAGTGGCCCGGCCCGTCCAGCCGGTGTCCGCCGGCCGCGGCCCGGGCGCCGTCGGCCAGGGCCCGTGCGGTGAGCTCGGCCACCCGGGCCAGCTGCGGGGCGTTGTTGACCGGGCCGATGCGGGTGTCCGGGTCGAGGCCGCTGCCCACCGCGACGGACTTCGCCCGCCGGGCCAGCGCCTCGACCACCTCCGCGTGCAGCCGGGCGGGGGCGTACACCCGTTTGACGGCCATGCAGACCTGCCCGCAGTTGCGGAACGCGGCCCAGAACAGCCGGTCCGCCACCTCCTCCACATCGACGTCGTCCAGCAGGACGGCCGCGTCGTTCCCGCCCAGTTCCAGGGTGACCCGGGCGAGGGAGGCCGCCGCGCCCCCGGCGACCGCCCGCCCGGTGGGCACCGAACCGGTGAACGTGACGTGGCGGATGCCCGGGTGCGCCACCAGCCGGGCCCCGAGCGGTTCGCGCCCGGTGACGACGGTCAGCACGTCATCGGGCAGGGCGGCCGCGAGAACGGACCCCAGCAGCCGGGTGGCGAGCGGGGT
Source organism: Streptomyces sp. NPDC052299 (assembly GCF_040679335.1). NCBI lineage: Bacteria > Bacillati > Actinomycetota > Actinomycetes > Kitasatosporales > Streptomycetaceae > Streptomyces > Streptomyces sp. NPDC052299. Next base: position 128,675 of record NZ_JBFAUP010000002.1, read on the forward strand.
GTACGGGGACGGTTTGAGTACCACGGTGTTGCCCGCCGCGAGCGCGGGCGCGAACTTCGCCGCCGCCAGCTGGAGCGGGAAGTTCCACGGCACGACCGCGGCGACCGGTCCGACGGGACGCCAGCGGACCTCGCTGCGCACGGGCCGTCCGTCGCTGATCCGCCGAGTCCGGGGGGCCAGGTCCGCGAAGTACCGCAGCCGGGCCGCCGTCCGGGCGACCTCCGCGTGCGACTCGGCCAGCGGCTTGCCCTGCTCCCGGGTGAGCAGCCGCGCCAGGCCGTCACCGGCCGCCTCCACGGCGTCCGCCGCGCCGAGCAGCGCGTGCGCCCGGGCGGCCGCGTCGGCCCGCCACCCGGACCAGGCCCGGTGGGCCCGGCCGATCACCGCGTCCAGCTCGTCCGGCCGCATGTCGGGGGCCTCGCCGCAGGTCTCCCCGGTGGCCGGGTCGGCCACGGAGAACCACGCGCCCCGGCCGCGCTCCACCGCGTCGGAGGTCGGCATCCCGGCGGTCAGCCGGCGAGGGTGACGCCGGCCGCGAACTCGCGGGCGTGCCGGTCCATTTCCGCCCGGAACGCGGCCACCAGATGCGGCTGAATCCTTCCTGCGTTGCGGTCGCCGCCCTCGCAGACCGCACCGCGCACCCCCACGATGTCCGTACCGATGCGGGTCAGCGTGGCGAGGTCCGCCTGTTTGACGCTGCCCGCGAGAGCCGCGAGCAGCCCGGAGGCGTGGGCGAGGCCGACGAACTCGGCGCAGACGTCCGGTGGCACGTGGTCGAAGAGCCGTGAGCCGTCCTTGATGGCCGTGTCCAGCATGGCCGCGTCGGCGCCGGACCTGGCCGCGATGTCGGGCAGCGCGAGCGGGTTGACGCATCCGACGCGGTGGGCGTCGGCGTAGCCCGAGGCGACGACCAGCGCTTCGGGACGGTGGTCCTTCACCGCCCGCACGACCGCCCGCATCACCTCGATTCCCTGGTCGGGGGTTGTGCACCCGTAGAGCCCGACCTTGATGTAGGTGGCACCCGAGACGACGGCCCCCAGCGCCGCCTGGGCCACCGTGCCGGGCTTGTACGGGACATCGCCCACGGTCGCGGAGACCGGCTTGCCGGCCGGGACCGCCTCCCGGATCTCCCTGATGACCCAGGGGAAGTTGGCGCCGAGCGACCCCTCGTCGGGCTTCTTCACATCGACGATGTCGAGATACTCGGCCGCCTTCGCGCAGTCGACGGCTTCCTCGACGCTGTCCGGAGAGATGAGAAGCAACACCATGGGCTCCTTCCGCCGCAGTGGTGCGGATCACCAGGTTGACCTGCGGTGTGCTCATCATTTCCGTCGCCCGCGCGCCCCGGTAGAGCGTGCGGAGCCCCCCGGGAGCACGGCAGCCCACGCGCACTGCGCCGCATGCCCCGGCGCGCGGAGGCACATGGGATCATGCGGGGATGAGCGGAGACCTGGAAGTGAGCGCCCTGGCCGTCAACGTCACCATCCCGGCGGAGCTCCGCTGGACCGACACCCGGCGCGGCACGGAGTTCCAGCTCACCACCCTCAACATCCGGCTCCTCCCCGACGGCCACCTCGCCGCGAAGGCGTACGGGCGTCCGGTGGCGGGCGGACGCGGTGCGTACGTCTCGTTCCCGGTGCCCGACCGGCCCGAACTGGCGGCCCTGGTCGCCGAAGGAGCGAGCCGCGCGGGCACGCTGTGGGCCGCCCACCGCGGTCTCGGCTGAGCCCGGCGGCGTACGCACGGTGCCCCCGCGAGCGGTCCGCTCGCGGGGGCACGCGTCCGAGGCTGCTCAGCCCTCCAGGGCGAACGTCTGCGCCGCCGATCCGTCGCACGGCTGCTGCGAGAGGTGCGCCCCGTTGGCGGTGGATCCGCCGTCCACGGCCAGGCACTTGCCGCTGTTGCGGGCGACGAAGCGGTAGCGGCCGGCCGCGCCGGAGGGCTCCGCCCGCCACTGCTGGTTGCTGCCGCCCACGTACGACCACAGGTGCACCCGGGTGCCGGACGCCGTCGCGCCGGGGCCGCCGTCGACGTCCCACACCTTGCCGTTGTGCCGGTTGACGACCTGGTAGGTGCCGTCACCCGCCGGTCGGAACTGCCAGCCCTGGTTGGCGCCCGTGGTGCAGCTCCACTGCTGGAGCGCGGTCCCGTCGGCGGTGCCCCAGTCGGCGGCGTCCAGGCAGGCACCGCTGTTGGCGTTCCTCACCCGGTACCAGGCGGACGAGTCGATGGAGCCCGCGGGCGGCTCCGTGGTGCCGCCGTCGGTGCCGCTCCACACGAAGGTGGCGACCGCGCCCGCGGGCAGCGTGTAGACCAGCGACCTGCCGTTGTCCGTCAGCGAGAACTTCTGGGCGCTCGTGGCCGAGTTGACCACGTACGCGGCGCGGGTGCCGTCCGCGTTCTGGAAGGCGACGTTCTCCACGCCACCGCTGCCCTGGCTGGTCGAGCCGATGCGGGTGGCCCCGGGCTTGACGAACTTGGCGAGCTGGCCCAGCACGTAGTACTCGGCGTTGCGCGTCACATTGCCGTTCGCGATCTCCACGACGCCGTTGCAGCGGTCCGAGCAACCACCCTGGTGCGGACCGCCGTTCTGGTCCAGAGCCAGGTTCCAGTCGATGACCGTCTCGCCGCCGTTGCGCATGTTCTGTACGACGAGGTTCTCGGCGTGCCACTTGAGGGTGTCGGCGAACGTGGCGGACCGGTCGGCGCTCTCCGTACCGGAGCACTCGGTGAAGAACACCCGCTTCCCGGCGTCGACGACCTGCTGCTGGGCGGACGGGGCGCCGCCGTAGCAGTGGAACGCGGCACCGATCACCCGGCTCATGCCCGGGGTCCCGTTGAACACCTCCAACGGGTAGTTCGGGTGGTCCCAGTTGTGGTCGAAGGCCAGCAGGTTCGTCGGCAGGTTCGCCGCCGTCAGCGTCCGGTCGAGCACCTTGAAGAAGTCCGCCTGCTGGGACGCCGTCATGGTCATCGAGGGGTAACTCGCGGCGAACTCGGGCTCGTTCTGCACGGTGAGGTCGGTCAGCGCGATGCCCTGCTGCCCGTATGCCTTGATCGCCTTGACCAGGTAGTCGGCGTACGCCTGGTAGCTGTCGGTCCTGAGGCTGCCGCCGTTCAGCGCGTTGTTGGTCTTCATCCAGGCGGGCGGCGACCACGGGGTGCCCATGAAGCGGATGGCCGGGTTGACGGCGGTGGCCTGCTTCAGGACCGGGATGATCTCGGCCTTGTCCCGGTCGATGGAGAAGGAGCCCGGGGTGTCCTCGTACGTGTAGAGGCTGCTGTCGGCGTTGAAGTCGCTGCTGCCGAGCGGCTGACGCAGGTAGCTGAGCCCGATGCCGTCGCCGGCCGACGAGAACAGCGAGGCCATCAGCGCGTTCCGCTTGTCCTGCGGCAGGCCCTGGATGAGGTGGGCCGAGGCACCGGTGACCGAAGCGCCCGCCCCGGTGAACCGCTGACCCTTGCTGTTGGCGTCGACGCGGATGTCGACGCTCTGCGGCGTGCCCGTGAAGGCGACGGACCCCTCGGCGGACAGCTTCTTGGCGCCGTCGGGGGTGGTGACCCATACCTGCGCGGTGGGGTCGGCGGCCTGCGCAGCCGTACCGCCGCCGGCCAGGCCGACGGCCGCGACGGCCATCGCCAGGGCCGCGCCTGCGGCGCGCGCCCGTGGGCGCGGGGGAGTGTCGTGGGACATGTGCGGCTCTCCTTCGGTCATGCCTGGGGGAGGACATGGCGCGTCCCTCGGGGACCGTGGCGGGGCGCGGTTCCGTGGACGACGGCGACATGAAAGCACACCCACTAAGTGGTTAGTAAGTAGTCGTACGCGCATTGGTGCCAGGCGGTTCCCCTGCCCTGCCGCCCCCAGGTCAGCGGCCCTGACGCACCCGTTGACCCCTGTTCCCGCCGGTCTAAGCTGTGCCGGTGAGCAACCAGTCAGCAGGCAGGTCCGGCCGGTCGGCGAAGCCCCGCACGCCCAGGAGCCCGGAAGCCCAGCAGCGGCAGCGGGACATCCTGCACATCGCGATGGACACCTTCGCCGCCCGTGGCTACAACAACGCCTCGCTCGCCGAGATCGCCGACCGCGTCGGCCTCACCCAGGCGGGTGTCCTGCACTACTTCCGGTCCAAGGCGCTCCTGCTCACCAGCGTCCTCGAACTGCGCGACCAGTCCGACATCCAGCAGCTGGGCCCGGACCGCCCGCAGGGCCTGGCCTTCCTGCGCCACCTGGTCGACACGGCGGTCCGCAACGCCGAACGCGAGGGCATCGTCCGTCTGTACGCGGTCCTGTCGGCGGAGTCCGTCACCGACGAGCACCCGGCGCAGGACTACTTCCGGGACCGCTACGACGGGCTGCGGGGCTTCGTCGCCGACGCCCTCCGCGAGGCGTGCGGCCTCCCCGACGACGGTTCGGACAAGGTCGAGCACGCGGCCAACGCCGTCATCGCCGTGATGGACGGCCTCCAGGTCCAGTGGCTGCTGGCCCCCGGCGCCGTGGACATGGCCGCCTCGACGGACCTGGTGGTCAACGCCCTGCTCAGGACGCTGGCCCCGGACCGCTTCGGCGCGGACGGCTGAACGGCGCCGCCGGTCACGCCCCGCGCGCGAGGTAGCGCCGGAACCCCTGGGCCCGCGGCTCGAAGCCGCACGCCGCGTAGAACGTGTGCACGTACGCGTCATCGGCGGCCAGCAACTGCACCTTGTAGCAACCGGCTTCCTCCGCGAGGTCCACCATCGCGTCCAGCAGCCGCCGCCCGACGCCCCGGCGGCGCCCGGCTTCGGCGACCACGACGTTCTCCACGAAGAGGATGCCCCGCCCGCCCCGGGTCAGGTTCGGCATGACGATGCTGTCGGCCGTTCCGACGACGGCCCCGCCGGCCTCGGCGACGAGAACGGTGCGCCCTTGCTGTGCCGCGATGTGCTCCCACCCGGCCCGGGCCACCTCCGGCGGCAGGGCCGCGTCGTCGGGGTTCAGCTCCCGGTAGAGGGCGAGCAGCACGGGAAGGTCCCGCTCGACGGCGGTGCGTACGGTGATCTCCATGCGCGCAACCCTGGCACGAGCGCCCCTCGGCGGCACCGTCACCCTGCCGGAAGGCGCCGGGCGGCCGTCACGGTTTCAGCGCGTCGTACGCCCCGTCCCGGAAGGTGAGGACCGTCGGCCGGGTCTCGTCCTCCTCGCGGAAGAAGCCGCCGGGGCCGGGGCTCGCGACGTGCGGGGCCAGCAGGTCCAGGACCGTCACCAGTTCGCCCATGTCGTCGTCCAGCCAGTAGTTGCGGCTGTACAGGCCCCAGCCCCCGTCCTGGAGCCGCAGCGACGCGAAGTCCCCGCCGGGCAGACGGGTGTGCGGGTCCGGGCTGAGCAGCGGATACGCGTACTCGTCCTCGCCGTAGCCCTGCGGTGGCTCCTCGGTCAGGCCGAGGTGCCACCGCAGGGCGTCCAGTACCGGCGCGGGCGTGCTCTCGCGGAGGTAGCAGGTGAAGACGACTTCGTAGTGCAGGCTCATGGCCCGCATTGTGCCCGGCGGGTACTCAGCCCTCGCGCACCGTCGCCAGCACCTCGTCCCGGACCGCGCGCATCAGCTCCTCCGTGCGGGCCTCCACGTTGAGCCGCAGCAGCGGTTCCGTGTTGGACGGGCGGAGGTTGAACCACCAGTCCGCGCCGCTGACCGTGAGCCCGTCCAGCGTGTCGGCCGTGACTCCGGGGCGGGACTCCCACCCCGCGCGGACCGCCGCCGTACGGGCGGCCTGGTCGCTGACCGTGGAGTTGATCTCGCCGGACGCGGCGTACCGCTCGAAGCGGCTGGTCAGCGCGGAGAGCGGGCCGTCCTGGCCGCCGAGCGCGGCGAGGACGTGGAGCGCGGCCAGCATGCCCGTATCCGCGTTCCAGAAGTCGCGGAAATAGTAGTGCGCGGAGTGCTCACCGCCGAACACGGCGCCGGTACGGGCCATTTCGGCCTTGATGAACGAGTGACCGACCCGGGTGCGGACCGGTGTGCCGCCCGCCGCGCGGATGACCTCGGGCACCGCGCGCGAGGTGATCAGATTGTGGATGACCGTCGCGCCCGGGTGCCGTGCCAGCTCGCGCGAGGCGACCAGGGCCGTGATCGCCGACGGCGAGACCGGGTCGCCGTTCTCGTCGACGACGAAGCAGCGGTCCGCGTCGCCGTCGAAGGCGAGCCCGAGATCGGCGCCCTCGGCGCGCACCCGCGCCTGGAGGTCCACGATGTTCGCCGGCTCCAGCGGGTTGGCCTCGTGGTTCGGGAACGTGCCGTCCAGCTCGAAGTACATCTCCACCACCGTCAGCGGCAGCCCTGCGAGCACCGTCGGGACGGTGTGGCCGCCCATGCCGTTGCCCGCGTCCACCACCACCTTCAGCGGGCGGATCGCGGACAGGTCCACCAGGGAGTGCAGATACGCGGCGTACCCGGCCAGGGTGTCCCGCCCGGTGACGGCACCCGCGCGGGCGGCCGGGGCCGGCGCCCCGTCGTCCGTCCACCGCTCGACCAGAGCACGGATCTCCGCGAGGCCGGTGTCCTGGCCCACCGGCTCCGCACCTGCCCGGCACAGCTTGATGCCGTTGTAGCGGGCCGGGTTGTGCGAGGCGGTGAACATCGCCCCGGCCAGCCCCAGCGAGCCCGACGCGTAGTACAGCTGGTCCGTCGAGCACAGCCCGATCTCCGTGACGTCGGCGCCCTGCGCGATGGCGCCGCGCGCGAACGCCCGGGCGAGACCGGGGGAGGAGGGCCGCATGTCGTGTCCCGTCACGATCGCGTCCGCACCGGTGACCCGGACGAACGCGGCGCCGAACAGCTCCGCCGTCGTCTCGTCCCACTGGTCCGGCACCACACCGCGTACGTCGTACGCCTTGACGAGCCCCGACAGGTCGGTCCGGGGCGTCGGGTCGGTCACGGGCGTCGTCATCGGGTGTCTCCAGGTGCGGAACGGTCGGTACGGGAGGAGGGCGGGGCGAGGAACCACACGGCGGTGTCGGGCGGCAGCGCGTCCCCGTCGAGCGGTGCACTGCTGAGCAGCGGGCGGCCGGGCGTACGCACCGGCTCGTCGCCCAGATTGACGGCGCACGCCAACTCGCCGCGCCGGAAAGCCAGAACGGTCGCGCCGGGCTCCGAGAGCCAGACGGGCGGCGCCGCCGGGTCCGGGGCAGGATGGGCGCGGCGCAGCCGGAGCGCCGCCCGGTACAGGGCGAGCGTCGAGCCGGGGTCCGTCTCCTGCGCGGCGACGGTGAGACCGGCCCAGTCCGCGGGCTGCGGCAGCCAGGTCGCCCCGGCGTCAGCCGTGGTGAAGCCGTACGGCGCCCGCGCGCCGGACCACGGCAGCGGCACCCGTGCCCCGTCGCGCCCGCGCTCGGTGCGGCCGGAACGCTCCCACAGCGGGTCGAGGATGCGGTCGACGGGCACCTCGGCCTGGGGAAGACCCAGCTCCTCGCCCTGGTAGAGGTACGCGGAGCCCGGCAGCGCCAGCATCAGCAGGGCGGCGGCGCGGGCCCGCGCGAGCGAGCCGTACCGGGTGACCGGCCGCACCGCGTCATGGCTGGAGAGCAGCCAGGTGACGGCCGCGCCCGGCACCCCGAACGAGTCGTCGATGACGCGGCGCAGCTCCGCCGGGTCCCACGCCGCCTCCAGGAACGCGAAGTTGAACGCCTGGTGCATCTCGTCGGGCCGGATGTAGCGGGCCAGCCGCGCCGGGTCGAAGACGGCCGACTCCGCGACCATCACCCGGTCGTGCGGTGCCACCGCCCCCGGCGGTGCCGGATGGGTGTCGAGCAGCGCCCGCCACTCGCGGTACAGCGGGTGCAGCTCCTCCTGGTCGTAGTACGGCATCAGGTGGTTGCGCAGCGGGTCGGTGTGCTGCCCGGGCCCGGCGTCCGGCAGGCCCTCCGCCTTGAACAGGGCGTGGGCCACGTCCACCCGGAAGCCGTCCACGCCCCGGTCGAGCCAGTACCGCAGGACGTCCGTGAAGGCGTCGCGCACCTTCGGGTTGCGCCAGTTCAGATCGGGCTGCTCGGACGCGTGCAGATGGCAGTACCACTCGCCGTCCGCGACCCGCGTCCAGGCGGGCCCGCCGAACGCCGACTGCCAGTCGTTCGGGGGTAGTTCGCCCGCCGCGCCCCGGCCCGCCCGGAACAGGTACATCTCCCGCTCCGCCGATCCCGGGCCCGCCGCCAGCGCGTCCAGGAACCACGGGTGGCGGTCCGACGTGTGGTTCGGGACGAGGTCCACGATGAGCTTGAGACCCAGCTCGTGGGCGCGGGCGGTCAGCCGTCCCGCGTCCGCGTCCGTCCCCAGGTCCGGGGCGACACCGGTGTAGTCGGAGATGTCGTAGCCGCCGTCGGCCAGCGGGGACGGGTAGAACGGGGTGCACCACACGGCGTCCGCGCCCAGGTCCCGGATGTGTTCCAGGCGCGCGGTCAGACCCGCCAGGTCGCCCGTTCCGTCGCCGTCCGAGTCGGCGAAGGCCCGGGGGTACACCTCGTAGCAGACCATGTCCTGCCACCAGCTCATGCGGGGACTCCTTCGGAGAGCGCCGGACCGGGGGACAGGACGTGCTGCTCGGCGCCGGTCGCGGCGGCGACCGTGGCCGCCTCGGCGACCGCGACCGCCGCGAAACCGCTGACCGGACCGGCCACCGTGGGCGCGCCCGTCCGGGCCGCCCGCACCAGGTCGGCCATCGCGGCGCGCACGCTCTGCGCGTACACATACGGCTTGCGCGGCTCGCCGCCGAGGTCGAGGACGGCGGTCACCCGGTGCGGCACGGTCCGCTCCTCGCCCCGGCCCCGGGCCGGGGCGGCGGACCCGGCGTTCCGCTCCACGCGCACGGTGATCCGCTCACCGCCGCCGGGCCGGAACCCCTCGACGGCCAGCAGGTCGTCCCGCAGCCCCGGCAGCTCCTCCCAGGCACGGGCGCCCTCCTCGTCCACCCAGGCCGTGATCTCCGCGTGCACGGGAATCCAGCCGCTGATCCGCGTCTCCGCGAAGCCGTGGTCCAGGCGCATCAGCTGCCGCTCGGCGCGATGGGCGTGCGTGAAGGAGTGCAGGTGCGAGGCGAGCACACCCCCGGGGTGCACCACATCGGCGCTGACCATGTCGACCGGCCCGCCGGGGCGGCCGACCGCGGTGGCCCGCACACTCAGCGGATCGCTGCCGAGGAGGGCCCGGGCGGCGTCGAAGAAGTGGACGCCGTGCTCGATGAAGATGCCGCCGCTGTGCGCCGGGTCCCAGAACCAGTGGCCGGGGCCCAGGTCCTCGTCCGACGCGTCGTTCTCGAACAGGAACCGGCGCGGCGGCGCGAGCAGCCCCCGCCCGGTCAGCCGCTCCACCGCCCGCAGCAGCGGGTTGTAGCGCAGCACATGGTCCACGACCAGGACGCGCCCGGCGAGCCGCGCCTCGCGGACGACCGCCGACGCGTCCTCGGTCGTGGTGGCGAGAGGCTTCTCGCAGAACACGTGGCGCCCCGCCCGCAGCGCGGCCGTGGCCATCGCGGCATGGGTGGCCGGCGGGGTGGCGATCAGCACGGCCGCCACGTCGTCCCGCCGAAGGAGCTCGTCCAGCGAACCCAGCGCCGGGACGCCGTGCCGCTCGCCGAGCAGCCGGGCCCGCTCCCGCGAGGGGTCGGCGACCGCCGCGAGCCGCAGGCCGGGCAGCCCGGCGATCGCGTCCAGGACGAATTCCGCGAATCCGCCGCAGCCGGCCAGGCCGATGCCCAGGGCGCCGTCGGTCATGCCGTGCGCTCCAGGAGGGCCACGCCGATGTGCGCGTCGGCCATGCCGTAGAACACGTACAGCTCGCCGTCGATCTCCTCGATCGCCGTGGGGAAGACGACGTTCGGGACGGTGCCCGAGCGCTCCTCCTCGGTCTCCGGCGCCATCAGCGGCTGGTCGGAGCGGGCGAGGACGCGGGATGGGTCGGCCGGGTCGAGGATCATCGCGCCGGCCGCGTACGACACGTCCTGGTTCTGGGCCCACGGGTCCTCGATGGAGCCCGACACGCCGTGGTGGATGAGCAGCCAGCCCTCGGGCACCCGGATCGGGGCGGGGCCGCCGCCGATCTTCAGGGACTCCCACGGGAACTCGGACAGGGCCAGCAGGCGGTGGTCGCGGGGCCGGGTCAGCGCGGTGATGTCGGCCTCCACCTCGGCGGCCGGCACGTAGCTGATCCAGATGCCGGGCCGCTCGTCGGTGACACCGGCGGGCAGGTGGACGCCCTCGCCCGGGCGGAACCAGCCCAGGTCCCACATCGGGCGGTGCAGCATCGCGTACGCCGGCTCGCCGTCCGGGCCCGGGACCGGCTCGGGGAAGTGGACGACGTCCTTGTTCGGGAAGAGGTTGAGGTCGGTGTCCAGGTCCGGCTGGTAGGCGAACTGGATCGGACCGAGACGGGTCCAGTCGGTGAGGTTCTCGGACACGGCGAGCGCCGGCTTCGGGCCGAGGGGGCCGTAGGCCACGTAGCTCATGACGTGCTTGCCGAGCGACGGGATCCAGGTGATGCGCGGGTCCTCGACCCCGGCGTTGTTCTTGCCGCGCTCCCAGCCCTCGTCGGGGGAGAGGACGGTGCCGCGGCGCTCGACGCCGTTCGGCACGCCCGCCTCGTCGAAGGTCACCTCGGCGAGGCCGACGCGGGAGACGTTGCCCTCGGCGACCAGGCGCGGCAGCAGGTGCAGGGTGCCGTCCGGGGTGCGGCCGGAGGCGGGGTTCAGGACACCCTCGACCTCGTTCGCCTCACCGGCCAGCGGGGACATGACCACACCCTTGCGCACCATGCGGTAGGGGATGTGGGTGGCGGTGGTGGTGTTGCTCATGGCGATCAGCCCTTTACTCCGGAATCGATGTCGGTAGAGGTGAAGTGGCGCTGGAACAGGAGGAACAGGACCACCGCGGGGAGGGCCAGCACACAGGCGCCGGCCAGCAGGGCACCGGCCGGGTTGGCCACCGTGCCCTGAAGGTTGGAGAGGAAGCTCGCGAGCGAGACGGCCAGCGGCTGCATGTCCGCGTTCTTGGTCACGAGGAACGGCCACAGGAACTCGTTCCACGGACCGATGAACGTCAGCAGCAGCGCGGTCAGCACGGCCGGCCGGGCCATCGGCAGCGCGATCCTCCACAGGATGCGCAGTTCGCTCGCGCCGTCGATGCGGGCCGCCTCGAAGAGCGACTGCGGCATCTGCGCGAAGAACTGGCGGAACAGGAACACGGCCGTCGAGTTGATCGCGAACGGCAGGATCATGCCCAGGTAGTTGTCGCCGAGCCCGTAGTCGCGGACGACGAGCACGTACAGCGGCAGCGTCAGCAGCTGGAACGGGATCATCTGCACGAGCAGGAGGGCCGCGAAGACCGCCCCCTTGCCCCGGAAGCGCAGCTGTGCCAGCGCGTACCCGGCGAGCACCCCGAACACCAGCGTGCAGATCAGCACCCCGATGGTCATGATCCCCGAGTTGAGCAGGGACCGGCCCAGCGAGATCGCGCCGTTGACCGCCGCGTAGTTGTCGCCGGTCAGCCCCGACGGGACCGCCGCCGACAGGTCACCGACCGTCTGCCCGCGCAGCGAGCCGACGATCATGTAGTAGAAGGGGAAGAGGAAGGCGACGGCGCCGAGCGACAGCAGCACGTAGCGGACGGCGCTCCCGGCGGAGAACCGGCGGGTGGGCTTCGGGTTGGTGGCGCTCATGTCAGTCGCCCCTCTCGGTGAGCTTGCGGGCGGCGATCGACACGACCATCACGAAGGCGACGAGAACGACGCCCAGAGCGGCCGCGAAGTCGGGATGCCCCTGCTCGATGCCCTTCTGGTACATGAGCAGGACGGGTGAGGTCGACGCGTGGTCGGGGCCACCGCCGCCGGTCAGCAGGTACGGCTCGCTGAACAGGTTGGCGCCGGTGATGATCGCGTAGATCACGACGAGCGTCGTCGCCGGCCTCACGCCCGGCACCGTCACCGAGAAGAACTGCCGCACCTTGCCCGCGCCGTCCATGGCGGACGCCTCGTACAGCTCCTTGCCGACGTTCTGCAGGGACGCCAGGTACAGCATCACGAAGAAGCCGAGCTGCTTCCAGGTCACGAACACGGCGATCATCGGCATCGCGAGATGCGAGTTGACCAGCCACGACGGATCCGGGGCGTGCGAGCCGAGCAGGTGGTTGACGAACCCGTCCGAGCCGAAGAGGAACTGCCATACGGCCACCAGGGCCACGCTCGCCGTCACGTACGGCACGTAGAACGCGGCGCGGAAGAACGCACGCCCCCGGATCTTCGCGTTCAGCGCGCTCGCCAGCACCAGCGAGAGGCCCACCGTCAGCGGCACGTTGATCACGAGGAAGATCAGGATGTTGAGGAACGCCTGCCCGACGACCGGGTCGGTGAAGACGTCCCGGTAGTTCGACAGACCCACCCACGGCGAGTCGATGTCCGTGCCCGGCGCGGTGAAGTAGAAGCGGTGGAAGGAGATCCACACCGTGTAGACCAGCGGGACCGCGAAGACCACCACGACGAACAGCACGTACGGCGACACGAACAGCGCGCCGGCCCGCGACAGACCACGCCGCGCCCTGCCGCGCGGGGCGGCTCCACTCGTGCGCACGGCGCCGGGCGCCGCGTCCAGGTTCACGCTCATGACGGGTCCCCGTACTCGTTCAGCAGGTCGGTGATCTCGGACGACGCCTTGCGCAGCCCCGCGTCCGTGGACTCGCGGCCGAACACGACCGACTTCGTCCACTCGTCGCGGAACGCCTGCCAGATGTCGATGGAGCCCGGCACGTTCGGCACCTCGACGACGCGCTGGGCCTGGTCGGCGAACGCCTTGTACGTCGGGTTCTTCGCGAAGTAGCCGGGGTACTTCGCCGTCAGGTCCTCGCGCATCGGCATCTGGCCGGTGGTCTCCAGGAACTTCCCGTCCTGCGCGGCGGAGCTCGCGAACTTCAGCACGTCCCAGGCGGTGGCCCGGTTCTTGCAGGCGCTGAACATCGCGGCGGACTTCTCGTCGCTGAACGAGTGCTTGCCGCTCCCGCCGTCGGCGGTCGGCACCGGCACCACACCGATGTCCACACTGTCCTTGTACGCGGCCACCGCCCACGGGCCCACGGTCGCCATGGCGGCCTTGCCGTCGTTCAGCGAGTCGCCCGGATACTGCTCCTGGGGCGCCAGCTTCTCCGCGTACAGCGTGCGCCAGAACGCCGCGACCTGTCGGCCCGCCGCCGAGTCGAACTGCGGCTTGCCGTCCTCGATCAGCTGCTTTCCGCCGCTCTGCGCGGCGAACGCCGGATAGAAGTCGTACCAGGGCTGGAAGAAGTCACTGCTCGGCGAAGGCCATATCGCGGCCTTCGCGGCGCCGCTGTGCACGAGCGTCCGGGAGGTCTCGAGGAATTCCTCGTACGTGGCCAGCTTCGGGTGCTCGGGATCGAGACCGGCCTTCGCGAACAGCTTCTTGTTGTAGAGGATCATGACCGGGTTGCTCTTCCACGGCAGCTGGTAGAACTTGCCGTCGGTGGAGCGGTACTGGTCGGTGAGGGAGCCGCCGCGACCGGTGATGTACTTCTCGCCGTCCGGGAAGTCACTGAGGGGGACGAGGCCGTTCTGCTTCTGGAAGGTCGGCACCGCCGCCGGGGAGGTGTTGAAGGCGAGACAGGCCGTCGTCCCCGCGATGATCGAGGCGCTGATGGCCTCCTCCGAGGTCTTGCCGGCCGGGATCTGCTGCGCGGTGACGTGCTGGTCGGGATGGGCCTCGTTCCACGCGGCGACCATCGCCCTGCCCCACTGCACCTCCTGCGCGTTGTTGGAAAGCCAGACCGTGATCGGGCCGCGCGCCGTAGCGGCGGTGGCCGGATCGGGAGCCGACCGGCCGCAGGCCGTCGCCGTGCCCGCGAGAGCGAGCACGAGCAGCGCGTACGCCGTTCTCCTCAGCATGATTGATCTCCGAACTGTTCACGTGCGGCCTCGTCGCCGCACGGAATTCCCGGTCGGCGCGAGCACGACCGGTCGATTGCCCCCGTTGCGTCACTGGCGGGGCGCGGGCCCCATCGACGCACGGGGCACGAACTGCGCCGGTGCCAGCCGCACATGGTCGGCGGCTCCCTCGGCGACGACCGCGTCGAGCGCGCGGGCCGCCGCCTCGCCCCAGCCCCGGGCATCCGCCCGTGCGGAGGCGAGCGGCGGGAAGCTGTACCGGGTCAGGGGAGCGTCGTCGTAGCCGACCAGCGACAGCTGGTCGGGCACCCGGACACCCAGCTCCTGGGCGACCGAGAGCCCGGCCATCGCGGCGAGGTCGTTGCCGTAGACGATCGCGGTCGGCGGCTCGGCCGACGCCAGCAGCTGCCTGGTCGCCTGCGCGCCGCCCTCGGGCGTGAACCCGCCGGGCAGCACGGGCCCTTCGGGCAGGCCGAGCGTGCGCAGGGTCTGCTCCCACGCGGTCCGGCGCCGGTGGGCGTGCAGCAGCTCCTGCGGTCCTTCGACGTGGGCGATGCGCCGGTGACCCAGCTCGGCCAGGTGGCGGACGGCGGCCGTGTACGCCGGTTCGTCGTCCAGGCTCACTGCCGTCAGGCCGTCACCCCACTCGGGCTGGCCGACCACGACGGCCGGCAGACCGAGCTCCCGCAGCAGCGCGGGGCGCGGATCCTCGCGCCGCAGGTCGGTGAGGAGGACCCCGTCCACCTGCTGCTCCGAGGCGAGGCGCCGGTAGACGCCCTGCTCGTTCTCCGGGGCGGTGATGTGGATCATCAGCCCGTCGCCGCGCTCCCCGATCACCGCCTCGACCCCGGCGATGAAGGCCGGGAAGAAGGGGTCGGCCCCGACCTGCTCCGCGTCGCGGGCCAGGACGAGCCCGAAGGCACCGGCCTTGCCCAGCGAGAGGGCCCGGGCCTGCCGGCTGGGGGTCCAGCCGAGCTCCCGGCTCGCCGCGAGGATCCGCAGCTTCGTCTCCTCGGCGACACCGGGCCGGTCGTTCAGAGCGAAGGAGACCGTGGCGCGTGAAACACCGGCCCGCCGGGCGACATCCGCGATGGTGGGCTTGCGTGCCATGGGCCTGGACTTTCTTGCCGGCGGGCCGAAGACGGGTGTCTTCAAACCGGTTTGACTGCTCGAACGAGGACAACCAAACCGGTTTGGAAGGAGGGCGTCAAGAGGTGGGAGCCTGTGATGCCCGTCACCGGGGAGGGGTGGGGCGGCCGGCTGTCCGGTCCGCGAGACGTCCGCCGGTGCGGCGCCGGTCCGGCCCTCAGGTGTGCGGGCCGTCCGCCTGCGCGGGGATGCGGGCGCGGGCCCGGGCGAGCAGGCCCGCCGGATCGGGCTCCGCCTGGAGGGAGGCGAGGGCCATCAGCCACCACTGTTCGAGCCGCTCCGGCCAGCCCCACTTGCCCGGCATCTCGTCGCTCAGGGCGCAGTGCCCGTAGAACCCGCACACCAGGGCCACGGCCGCGGCCGACGGCTCGACCCCGTCCGCGAGTTCGCCGCGCGTCCGGGCCTGGGCGAGGAGCCGGGCGCAGGCCAGCGCCCAGTCGCCGAACGGCGTCGGCACGGGTGCCCCGATGGCGCGGCGCTCCGCCCACAGCCGCGCACCGGCCCGCGCCACGACGTCTTCGCTGAGGGACTGGGCGACCCGGAAGCTGAGCGCGACCAGCTTCTCCAGCGGGGGGACCCCGGGGGCGTCGTAGGTGGCGGCGAGCTGCGGCCAGGCGGCGAACTGCTCGCGCACGACGGCGAGGGCGAGCTTTTCCTTGCTGGAGTAATGGAAGTAGATGGCGCCGCTGGTCTTTCCCGAGTGGTCACTTATGTCATTGACGCTCGTGCCCGCATATCCCCGTTCTACGAATAGATGTGCCGCCGATTCCAGCAGCACTTTCCGGGTTGCGCGCGCCCTGTCCTGCACCTGTTCCACCTTCGCTCATACGTGCTAGCGCCGCGACGTGAAAGCCCGTCACGTCCCTGGGTGAGAGGCGCGGTCGCATCGCGCGACGATCCTATTATTCATCGGCCGGGTGGCGCAGTCGGCCGGTCATTTTTCATATGTTCCGGTGCACTCGAATTGGTGATTGCGGAATTCAGGGGCCCGGAAATAACGTAATGGTCATGATGTTTCGGACGGCCTGATCCCCGGGGTCGCGAGTCCGACGCGGCGCGCCCAGCGGAATCGACCTGGCCGCCGCGCTCACGGAGCGACGCCCACGTCCGATCCCCTCCTTCCACAGGTGTGCCATCCGGCACATGTCTGCGCCTTCGTACCTCACCGGTCGGCGCAGCCTCCGAGAACGGCGGTTACATGACAGCTCATCGCATCCTTTCCTGGTCCCCCTCCGCCCTCGTCTTCGACTGCGACGGCACCCTGATGGATACGGAAAGGCACTGGCAGGAGGCCCGCACCCTCACCTTCCGGCTCTTCGGGCTCACCCCGCCCGCCGGGTTCGCGGACCGGGCCAAGGGCGTGTACTACACCGATTGCGGCGCCCTGATGGCCCGGGAGGCCGGAAAGCCGGATCTGGCGGGCGAACTCGCGGACACCCTCCTGAGCACCTTCACGGCGCTCGTCGAGGAGGACCCGGTCACCATGCCGGGCGCCGCCTCGCTGGTCCGGCTGGCCGCCCGCCACCGACCACTCGCGGTGGCGAGCAACTGCCCCCGGGCCACGGTGGAGTCGTGCCTCGACCGGGCCGGGCTCCTCGGCTGCTTCCAGCACGTCGTGGTCGCCGGCGACGAGGTGCGGCCCAAGCCCGAACCGGACGTCTACCGGCTGGCCGCCCGCCTCTGCGGCGTACCGCCCGAGGAGGCCATGGCCGTGGAGGACTCGCTGACCGGCATGGTGTCGGCGCGCCGGGCGGGCCTCCGAGTGGTCGGCATCGGGACGCGCCCGCCGGACCCGGACGGTGAGCAGGCCGACCTGTGGGTCGCGAGCCTGGCCGACCCCGAACTGCTCAGCTGGGCCCGCAGCCGCCTCGGCCCCTGACCGGCGTCCGGGTCAGTCACCGGTGAGGTGCGGCGCCAGCGTCCGCACGGTGTCCGTCGCGGACGCGAAGAACAGTGCCATGCCCACGGCCCCCGGGTCGGGGACACCGGTGGCCCGTTCGCCCAGGTAACTGGCCCGTCCCATGCGCGCCGTCCGGGACGCCGTGTCGCGCACCCCTCGCCACGCCGCGTCCGCCGCGGCGGCCAGGGCGTCGGCGGTGGGTGCGGCCCCGGCCGCCCGCAGTGCGTCGGCGGCCGGGGCGAGCGCGTCGACCAGCGTCTTGTCGCCGGGCGAGGCGTCCCCGACGCGGCGGATGGCGGCCAGGCCCTCGGCAACGCCCCGGGCGAGCGCGCCCGTCGCCAGCTCCGGTCCGGAGCCGGCGGCCCGGCCCATCGCCTGGAACAGCAGGCCGAACAGCGGGCCGCTGGTCCCGCCGACCTCGTCCAGGAAGGCGGTGGCCAGGGCGCCGAGGTGTTCGCCGGGGCCGGCCTCCGCCGCCACCCGGTCGAGCAGCGGCCCGGCGGCCCGGACTCCGGCGGCGAGGTTGGCGCCGAAGTCCCCGTCGCCCGCCTGCTGGTCGAGGTCCGTCAGTTCGGCCTCCGTGGCGTGGACCGAGTCCGCGAAGCGCCCCGCCCACTCCCGGGTGCGCGTGCCGTCCAGAGCGTCGCTCGTCATGGGCCCTCCTGTTGCCTTCACCATCGCAGTGCCGGCGTGTGCACGGGTGCGTCGTAGAAGTCCAGGGCGGCCCGGCCGGCCGCCATGAGCGTGAGGGAGAACCCCCGCATGTCCAGCGCCGTCACGTACTCGCCCACCAGATGGCGCGCCAGCCGCACCCCTCGGGCGTCGAGCACTCGGCCCAACTCGCCGAACACCGCGTACAGTTCGAGAGAGGTGACCGACCCGAGCCCGTTCACGAGAGCGATGACGGACTCCTCGGGCCCGGGCCGCAACGCGTCCAGCAGCGCCCCCGTCATCTCCTCCACCAACGCGCCCACGGCGCCCTGTGCCCGGGTGCGGGCGGCGCGCTCACCGTGAATGCCGACGCCGTACTCCAGCTCACCAGGCGGCAGTTCGAACGCGGGCTCACCGGTGGCCGGGGCGTGGTGCGCGGCCGAGGCGACCGCGAGCGTGCGGCACCGGTCCGCTAGGTCCGTACCCAGCTCCACCAGTTCGTCGAGCCCCAGCCCCGTGTCGGCGGCGGCGCCCAGGACCTTCTCCAGCAGCACCGTGGCGCCCGTGCCGCGCCGCCCGGCGGCGATGTCCGCCGAGTCGGTGGCCAGGTCGTCGTCGACGAGCACCCGCGCACAGGCGATCCCCGCGTCGGCGAGGCGTTCGGCCGCGATGCCGAAGTTGATCCGGTCGCCCGTGTAGTTCTTCACGATGTGCAGCACGCCGTCCGGCCCGGCGACCGCGCGCGAGGCCCGGAAGATCTGCCGGTTGTGCGGCGAGGCGAACACCCTCCCCGGACAGGCGGCATCGAGCATGCCCGCACCGACGAACCCCGCGTGCAGCGGCTCGTGCCCGGACCCGCCCCCCGACAAGAGCCCCACCCGTCGGCCGGGCGCGGAGTGCCGCGCGGTGACGAACCCGTCCGCCGCGTCGTACCGCACCAGATCCGCGTGCGCACGGGCGAAGCCGGCCAACGCGTCGGACACCAGTTCACCGGCGCCGTTCTCGAAATACCTGGCCATGAGCCGCACCCATCCCGTCCCTGGCGGTGAGGCCGTACGAGCCGACCCGGACGATAATCCCATGGTGCGGGTAACGATCCGCATGCGGCAACTCGCACAGCGTGGCACCGGGGCGGGTGGTGCGGGTGACACCGGGTGTGCCGTGGGGTGCGCCGGAACGGGGAGGACTCATGACGCGGCTCGACGGAGCGGGTGCGGCCGAGCGGACCGGGTCGGCGCCGTCGTCCGTCTCGATGGCGGTGCTGTGCGTGGCCTTCCTCGCCTCCGGCCCGCTGTGGTCCGGCCCGCTGGCCGGACCCGAGCAGTCCACCGCGGTGCTGCTGGTGGTCGGCGCGCCGCTGCTCTGGGCGCTGAGCGCACTGGTCACCGTCGTGTACGTTCTGCCGCTGGTGGTCGTGGCGCACTGGTTCGGCAGGTGCCGGAGGCGTGGTGAGCGGCGGCGGTACGTGGTGGCGGCCACGCTCCTCGGAGTGCTGGCGACCGCCGGACTTCCCACGCTCGTCCTGAGCGTGCGGGCGGAGGCCGACGAGTGGAGCCGACTCGCCGCGCACGGCGCGCTCGTCGCCGCGGTGCTGTGGACCGCCACGGCGCCGGCGGCCCTGGCCGTTGACCACGTCCTGCTGCGCGAGCGGGCCGGCCGGCCGGTGCGTGCGGTGGCCGACGTCCTTCTGCGGGGGACGCTGGGGCTCTGCGTCGAATATGTCGGGTGGCTCGGGCTCGGCTGATCGAGAGGTCGGCACAGCGTTTCGACCGTCGGCCGGTACTGCCGCACTCCGGCGTAAGATCCGGACGCCCTTGCGCGTAAATCCGTAATTACGTAACCTCGTCGCATGGACCTGGAGGAGCGTGTCACCGCGCTCGAACGACGCCTGGCCGCGCTGGTGGAGGCGACGGCCCCCGCCGCGCCTCCCGTCGCGGAGGGCGACTTCTGGGCGCTCGACGCGCTGAAGGAGCGGCACCCGGTGACGGCGGACGCGGACGGTGCCGTGCTGTTCACCGGCGCGGTGCGCGTTCCGACCGGGCATCGCTACGAATGGCAGTACGGGCTGCTCACCGAGGCGGTGCTGGGCGACGACTGGCCGGAGGCCGCCGCGTCGTTCGCCGCGCTCGGCCACCCCGTACGGCTGACGCTGCTGCGCGAGGTCCTGGGGGGCCTGCGCACCGCGGCCGAACTGGCCGCGCTCGACGGCGTCGGAACGACCGGCCAGGTCTACCACCACCTGCGTCAGCTGACGGCTGCGGGCTGGCTGCACTCCCCGGAGCGCGGGCGCTACGAGATACCGGCGGGGCGAGTCGTGCCCCTCCTCGTGATGCTCACCGCCGCACGCCCCGGGGCCTGACCGATGACGTACACCGATCGCGTACGCCGATTACCGCTACGTACCAGGGGGAAATCATGTCTGCGGACCCATGGAAGATCGCCGCGAAGGCCCAGTACGCGCTGTGGGTGGTCTTCTTGGCCCAGGTTGCCGTCGGGCTCTTCGTGAAGCTGCCGTACGACTACTGGCTCAGCTGGCTTCCGGCGCTCGGTGCGTTGGGGATCGGCCTGGTGACGGCCCGCTCCGCCCGCCACCGGATCAAGAACCGGCCCCCGGCGCCGGTCGCGGTGGCGCCCCCGGTCACCGGCCGCTGGTCCGCGGTCAACAGTCCGGCCGACAAGGTCCCGAGCCACGGAACGCACAGCCTGGCGCAGACCTACGCCATCGACATCGTGGCCGAACCGGCGGACGGGCCCGCCCGTCCCAGGACCGTCCTGCTCTGGCCCGTCGCCCGGCGCAACCGGGACTACCCCGCCTTCGGCGCCCCCTTGTACGCGGTCGCCGGCGGGACCGTCGTGCACGCGGAGGACGGCCAGCGCGACCACCTGAGCCGCGGCTCGCTCCCCGGGCTCCTGTACTTCTGGCTGGTCGAGGGGGTGTTCAGGACCGTGGGCGGCAGCCGTCGCGTCGTGGGCAACCACATAGTCCTCGACCTGGGCGACGGGACGTACGCCGTGTACGCGCACGTCCAGCGCGGCTCCCTGCGGGTCCGGCCGGGCGACGAGGTCGAGACCGGCCGCCTGCTCGGCCGCTGCGGCAACTCGGGCAACTCGACCGAGCCCCATGTGCACTTCCAGCTGATGGACGGACCCGACCTGGAGACGGCGCGCGGCGTCCCGTTCACCTGGCACGGAGTCGGCGTGCCGGGCAACGGCGAGACGTTCACCGTCGACGCGGACGCCACGGCACCGGTGCGGTCTCAGGACGCCTGACCCGGACCACCGGCGTCCTGCCCGCCGGTCGCGCCGGGCGGCCCGTCGAGGACGGTGGGGGCGTACTCCAGCAGTTGCAGCCGGCCGTCGAAGGTGCGGCTTTCGACCAGATCGAGACGGACGTCGGGGTACGCGTCGAAGATCCTTTCCCGCCCGGTGGCACCGGTGATGACCGGGAAGACGACGACGCGGAAGCGGTCCACGAGACCGGCCGCGAGCAGTGCCCGACACAGGCTGAGGCTGCCGAGCGTGCGCAGCGGGCGCGTCTCGCTCCTCTTCATCTCCCGCACGGCCTCGACGGCGTCACCTCTGACGAGCTCGGTGTTCTTCCAGGCGAGCGGAGGTTCCAGCGTGGAGGAGAACACGACCTTGGGCAGGGCGTTCAGCTCGGCGAAGCCGGGGTCGTCGGGGGCCTGGGCGGCGAACCCCGACATCAGCCGGTAGGTCGTGGCACCCATCAGACTGACGTGCCGCTTCTCGCCCTCACTGTCGATCCAGGCGAGGTACTCGGGCCCTTCCATCCCCCAGAACCCGGGCCAGCCCTCCGCGGACGCGTAACCGTCGAGCGAGATGATGAAGTCCACCATGAGACCGGTCATCGGACTGTCCCTTCACGATGCGGGTGTGTCCCAGTGGTGACCGTCGCCGCCCGGCAAACTCATCGGCGGCTGCGGCGGCTGCGGCGGCTGCGGCGCGCGGGCCGACGGGCGGCTCTCGTCCCGCCTACCACCGGTGCGGGCGGCGGGTGGCGACCAGGAGTGCCGCCA
Organism: Streptomyces sp. NPDC052299; assembly: GCF_040679335.1. Taxonomy (NCBI): domain Bacteria; kingdom Bacillati; phylum Actinomycetota; class Actinomycetes; order Kitasatosporales; family Streptomycetaceae; genus Streptomyces; species Streptomyces sp. NPDC052299. The sequence goes on from NZ_JBFAUP010000002.1 coordinate 150,313, forward strand.
CCACCGTGACCATGACCAGGGCGATCGCGAAGTGGGCCGCCCAGGCGCCTGCCGCGGTGGGGCCGCCCCAGGCGTGGGTGGGGTCCTCGCCCGCCGTCGCCAGCGGGTACAGCAGGCCGCGGCTGAGGAGCAGGACCACGGAGGGGGTGGCCAGGGCGAAGGCGAGAACGTTCGCCGGGAGGCCGCGGAAGGCCCGGCCGACGACGGTGCGGAAGCGGTCCGGCGCGGGCGCGGGGGAGGCGGCCAGGCCACCGAGTGACGCGAGGCGCCGCTGAAGCCGTCCGGCGGCGGACGCCTTGCCGGTCACGGCCAGCAGCAGTGCCAGGACGGTGACGGGCAGCGCCAGCAGCGCATGGACGAGCAGCAGGGCCGCCCGTCGCGGCAGCGGACGGCGGCGCGCGGGGAGGGCGTCGGGTGCGAGCGTCATCGGGAGCCCTTTCACAGGTTCGGTGCGATGCCCGGAAAGTAGCGGCACGGCCGCGCCGACGACGTCATACCGGGGAGCCAACCCGGCGGTCAGACCCCAGTAGCACGCGCTGCTGCCCGGCAGCCGGGCCCGGGACCGACGGGCCCGGCTGCCGGAGCGGGCGTCAGGCGGGCTCCTCGACGGGGTGTTCCTCGACGCTGTGCGAGTCGGTGAGGTTCAGCGCGCCGACGGCCGCGATCAGCCCGACCACGACGGCGAGCAGCGCGTAGGTGATGCGTTCGCCGTGGAAGAAGGACGCGACGAGGTCGCCGCTCCAGACCCCGGCCGGCAGTGACGTGGTGACCAGTGCGGCGATCAGCGTGCCGACCACCGCGGTACCGACGCTGGAGCCGACCTCCTGGGCGGTGTCGTTGAGGGCGGCCGCGATCGAGGTGCGGTTGCCGGGCATCGCCTCCACGAGGGCCACCGCGCAGATCGTCATCACGGTGCGCAGACCCACGGTCATGACCACCATGCACACCGCGATGACGGCGTACCCGTGCTCGACGCCCCAGGCGAGACCGGCCAGCGACCCCGCCAGACAGGCCGCGCCCACCAGGCAGGCGATGCGGTGGCCGAACCGGCGGGCGAGCCACTCGGACAGCGGGGTGGCCATCAGCATCGTCACGATGATGGGCAGGTTGGCCAGACCGGCCCGGACCGGGCTCCAGCCGTACGCGTACTGGAAGTGCAGGATCAGCCCGAACATCACACTGGCCATCGCGATGGACGTCCCGATCTGCGCGAGGGCGGCGCCCCGCACCGTGCCGTTCGAGAAGACCCGGAGATCCAGCATCGGCGCCGCGCTGCGCCGCTCGTGCCGCACGAAGGCGACCGCGGCCGCGACCGCACCCAGGACGGACGCCAGGGTGATCCCGGAGAGCCAGCCGTTCTCGACACCGCTGGTCAGCGAGTAGCAGGCGAGCCCGATCGCGGCCACGCTCAGCAGCGCGCCCAGCGCGTCGAGCCTGTCCTTGGTCAGGTCCTCCGGGCGGTCGGCCGGGACGCCGAGCCGGACGCCGACGCACGCGATCAGCGCGATCGGGGCGTTGACGAGAAGCAGCCACTCCCACCGGACGTGCGCCAGCGCCGTACCGCCGAGCAGCGGGCCGAGGACGAAGCCGGACATGCCCACGATGATCATGACGGTCATCGCGCGCATCCGCAGCGCCTTGTCGTCGAACAGGCGGAAGACCAGGGAGTTCGTGATCGGCGCCATCGCGGCGGCGGCCACGCCGAGCGCGGCGCGCAGGGCGATCAGCTCGCCCGCGGTCGAGACGAGTGCGACGCACAGGCTGAGCCCCCCGAACACGGTGAGCCCGATGAGCAGCACCCGGCGGCGGCCGAGCCGGTCCGCCATCGATCCGGCGGTCAGCAGAAGGCCGCCGAACGTCAGCGAGTAGGCACCGGTGACCCACTGCAGAGCGGTCGTGCCGCTGCCGAGGTCGCGGCCGATCGTGGGCAGGGCGATCGACAGCAGGGTGTTGTCGACCATCTCGACGAAGAAGGCCAGGCAGAGCGCGGCCAGGGGTATCCACGCCGCACGCAGCGACGGATAGGTGCGGGGCCCGGTTCCGGGCGGGGCGGTAGTCATGGCGCGGTCCTTTCGATCGAACATCGTTCGGCTATCGAACGCCGTACGATGAGCTACGATAGAACAGCGTTCGATGGGATGCAAAGAGCGAGAGGGAGAAGCCATGGCACAGCAGCGGCGCCGGGCCGACGGGGGACGCCGCCGGGCTTCGCATTCGATGGAGTCCGTGCTGACCGAGGCGGTGGCCCTGCTGGACGAGGCCGGCGCGCCCGCGCTGACGTTCCGCGCGCTGGCGCAGCGCCTGGGCGGCGGTGTCGCCAGCATCTACTGGTATGTCGAGAGCAAGGACGAACTGCTGGACCTCGCCACCGATCACGTGGTGGGCACGGTGCTCGCCGACATCGAGAAGATCCCCCTGGGCGACGACCCCATCGACGACCTCCGGGTGATGGCCATGACGCTGTTCGACGCGATCGTGGACAGGCCCTGGCTCGGCGTGTACTTCATGCGCAACACGAACCTCCAGAGCAATTCGCTGCGCCTGTACGAGAAGCTGGGCCGGCAGACGCTGCGGCTGAAGCTCGACGCGCGCCAGCGGTTCCACGCGGTGTCCGCGATCGTCGGGGTCGTCGTCGGCTCGGCCGTCGACATGGGCCAGGAGCCGCCGCAGGAAGTCCTCGACGGTTCCGTGGACCGCGACGAGTACCTCAGCCGGTTCGCGAGCGCCTGGCGCGAACTGGACCCGGCGGACTTCCCCTTCGTCCACGAGATCGTCGACGAGTTCGACGGCCACGACGACGTGGACCAGTTCCGCTCCGCGCTGGACCTGACCCTGGCCGGCCTGCGCCTGCAGGCCGGAGCGTGAGCCCGGCGGCTCAGTGACCCTCGCGGCGCCGGACGTCGAACCGTCGCAGCACCCGCACCACGCGCCACACCCCGGCCGCCGCCCCGAGCAGCGCACCTGCGGTCAGGGTGCGTTCACGTGCCGGGCCGGTGACGTCGAACGCCAGGGCGGCGGTGAAGGACGCCGCGAAGACGGCTGCCCCCAGCGCGGCGGCCGTCACCAGAGCGAAGACGATCTCCACCGTCATCGCGTCCTTCTCCCACCGTGACTCGCGCCCCATGTCCATGGCGCAAGTCTCACATCGCGGTCAACCCCCGCCGCCGGGTCGCGGACGATCCGGTGGCGGGGGCCGAGTGCGGGGGAGTGCCGGAAGGTCAGCCCGCCGCCTTCCGGACGAGCGCGGTGATCTGCTGCTCGGCGGCGGCGGTGAGTTCGGTCAGGGCGTACGCGGTCGGCCACATCACGCCGTCGTCCAGCGCGGCCTGGTCGCTGAAGCCGAGCGTCGCGTACCGCGACTTGAACTTCTCCGCGCTCTGGAAGTGGCAGACCACCTTGCCGTCCCTGGCATACGCCGGCATTCCGTACCAGAGCTTCGGCGCCAGCTCCGGGGCGGTCTCCCTGATGATCTTGTGGACGCGCTCGGCGAGGGCGCGGTCGGAGTCCTGCATCTCGGCGATCTTCGCGAGGACGTCCTGCTCCGCCGCGGCCTCCTTCTCGGCCCGGGACGCGCCGCGCCGGGAGGCCGCCTTCTTCTCCTCGCGGGCGTGCTCCTTCATCGCGGCCCGCTCCTCGGCGGTGAATCCGCTGTAGTTCTCGGAGGACTTCGACGTAGCCATGGCAGGGTGTTCCTTTCGTACGGGGGAGACGTGGCGAAGCGGGGGTGTGCGGGTCAGGCGTGGCTGCCGGAGGCGGTGGGCCCGGTACCGGTGGTGGTGTTCATGAACTTCACGTTAGGGGCCGGGCCTGTGCCGGGCTTCTTGATTCCTGACCGCTCTGGCGACCCGTTGCGCCAGGCACGGCGGCAGCCCCTCGATGCCGTCGGCGGTGTCGGCTCCGTCCTTCGTGAGGCGGCGGAAGCGCTCCGGCGTCAGGCCCACCAGCTCGGTGAAGCGGGCGGTGAATATCCCCGGAGTCGCGCAGCCGACCGCCGCGCTCACCGCGTCGGGGCCGAGTTCACCCCGTAGCAGCAGCGTCGCGCGGTCCACGCGACGGGCCGTCAGATAGGCGTACGGGGACTGCCCGTAGACGGCCCGGAACCGCCGGCTGAGGCAGCCGGGTGCCATGCCCGCCCCGCGCGCGAGCGCCACAACGTCCAGCGGCGCGGCGTAGGTCCGGTCGATGAGGTCGCGGACGCGGCGCAGCCGCGCCACGTCGGCCGGGCGCTTTCCCGGGGTGCTTCGTGCGGGTGCGATGTCCATGTCGAGCAGGCTAGGTACGGCCCGGCGGCCCCCGCTTCTCGATTCCTGACGAGCCCGGCCGGACACCTCGTCAGACGGCCTGGCGCTTCCGGGTGGCGTAGGTGCGGGACTTGTTGCGGTTGCCGCACACCTTCATCGAGCACCAGCGACGGCTGCGGTTCTTCGAGACGTCCCAGAACGCCCAGGCGCAGGTGTGCTCCGCGCAACGCTTGAGCCGGGCCGCGTCGCCGGTCGTGACCAGCTCGTTCCAGGCGATGGCCAGTGCGGCCAGGGCCCGGCGCTCCGGCGGCAGGTCCGGGGCGGCGACGAGCGTGCCCCGGGCGGTGACCAGTACCGGGTGCGCGGCGAGCACCCGCTCGGCGGCGGCGAGCAGCCCGGGGTCGGGTGTGTCGCCCACGTGTGCGCCCAGCTCCTCCCTCAGACCGGCGCGCAGCGCGAGGCAGTCGGCGTGCACGTCCGCCGTGAGCTCTGCGGGGGCGTCGAGCAGGCCGCGCCCGGCGAGCCAGGCGGACAGCCCGGCGGGGGTGGCGATTTCGTCGCTCGCCTCCTCCACGTCGACCGTGTTGGCGAAGGCTTCGACCAGGACGGCCGCGGCCGGCTGCTCCAGCATGCGTATCACTCCTTCCACACCCCCACCATTCTACCGGCTATCGCTTTTACCGGTTGCGCGAGGCGAGCCGGTGAGGCACAGTCATCTCACCGGCTAAAGCGTTAGCCGGTGAGATGACGTGCCGCTGAGACGACCAGGGGGATGGACGGCCATGACCACGACAGCGCCCGAACGCACGGGCACCGCGACCGCCCGGCACGACACCCGGACCCGCCTCGGGCGCCGCAACACCGCCGTACTGGTCGCCTTCACCGCCGCGACCAACCTCGCCGACGGCGTGATGAAGATGGCCCTGCCCCTGCTCGCCGCCCGGCTCACCGGCTCACCCGCCCAGGTCACCGCCGTCTCCCTGACCCTCACGCTGCCCTGGCTGCTCATCGCCCTGCACATCGGCGTCCTCGTGGACCGCTTCGACCGCCGCCGGCTGCTCTGGACGGCGAATGCCATGCGGGTGGCCGCGATGGCCTGGCTCACCGCTTCCGCCGTCACCGCCGGCATCGCGCTCCCCGCGCTCTTCGCCGCCGGCGCGGTCCTCGGCATCGCCGACGTGGCGGCCGCGACCTCGGCATCCGCCCTGGTCCCGGCCGCCGTTCCGCCCTCCGGACGGGAGCGGGCCAACGCCTGGATGGTGGGCGCGGAGACCGTGGGACAGGAATTCGCCGGCCCCTTCGTCGGAGGACTGCTCCTGGCCGCCGGGACCGGCCTCGCCCTGGGCGTGACGGGTGCTTCCTACGCCCTCGCCGCCCTCTCGCTGCTCCTGCTCGTGGGCCGCTTCCGCCCCGCCGCACCCGCCCCGGACACGGCACCCGCTTCGGTCAACAGCCGCATCGCCGAGGGTGTGCGCCTCCTCTGGAACGACCGCCTGCTGCGCACCCTGTCCCTGATCGTCGCCGTGCTCTCCGCCGTCTGGGGCGCCTGGCTGGCGCTCATGCCGCTCTACGCCCAGCAGGTCATGGGGCTCGGCGCCCGTGATTACGGCATCCTGCTCAGCGCCCTCGGCGTCGGCGGCCTGGCCGGGGCGCTGACGGTGACCTGGGTCAACCGGGTCCTGGGCGCCCGGCGCGCGATGTTCGCCGATCTGATCGGCACCATCGCCATGGTGGCGCTGCCCGCGCTCACGACGAGCCTCTGGGCGGTGGCGGCCGGCGCCTTCCTCGGCGGCATGGGCGGCACCCTCTGGTCCGTCAACGCCCGCACCCTCACACAGCGCAGGGTGCCCGACGGGATGCTGGGCCGCTACGGTGCGGCGTCCCGCCTCTTCAACTTCGGCGCCATGCCCCTGGGCGCGGCCGTGGTGGGGCTCGTGGCTGAACTGGGCGGCATGCGCCTCGCGTTCGGCCTGTTCGCCGCCGCGACCGCGGTGACGCCGGTGCTGTTCATCCGGAACGTGCCGCGGTCCGGATGAAAGCCGGGTCCGGCGACCGGTCACCCCTGGCAGCCGGACCGTGCGGCCCGGTCGGTGCGCGGTGAAGCCGACCCGCGGCGACCGTCTCATCGCGGAGCGGCAGCCTCCGGGGCCAGCAGGGTGCGGTGGTGGCGGTAGAGGGTGCCGGTGCCGCCGAAGTCCTTGAGCACCGGGGCCCACACCGCTTCGATGTGGGCGACGGCCGGCTCTTCCGCGACCCACTCGGAGAAGCTGAGCACCTGGCCACCGTCCGCGGCGATGTGGAGGTGCGCGGCAAGGGCGCCCGGGTAGGCACGGTCGTCGCCCTCGGTCCGCTCCTCCCCCGCGAGCAGCCCGTCGAGCCATGCGCGGGCGGCCTGCTCGTCCTCGGCGGGGAAGAACGCCGCCGGGAACGACTCCGGGACGGGCGCCGGCTCCTCCACGGCTGTGCCGCGGACCGTGCGGTAGTGCCGGAACACCCGGGAGACGGCGCCCGCTCCGCCAGGGGCGCCGACGGCCGGAATCCGGTCCTCGGCGTCCCACTGCGCGTAGGTGAGGACGGAGTCGTCGTCACCGCTGGTGTACACGGTCAGGGAGAGGAGCCCGCGCGGCCACGGCGCTCGGCGCGCGTCGGCGACGGCCCGCTCGGCGGTCCGCCTGGTGTGGTCCGGTCCCCGCGTGGCGACGGTGGTGACGAGTACGGCCGCGCTGCGCGGATCGTCGAGCACGGCCCGTACGGGGTCGGCGGACACGTAGGACATGGTGGCGGCTCCTGGGAGTCGGGAGGGGAGGGAGGGGCGGCGCCCTCCCAGTCTCCGGCCGGTGCCGTCCGATTCCCAGGGCCGCCGTTTCAGGTCTTCGTCAGGAGTGTCAACTCCCGGCAAGGAGCCGGTCGGTGAGGTCGCGCAGCCGGCGTGCGGCGGCCGGGTCGAAGCCGGGGGTGCCGACCGGGATGCGACGGCCCTCGACGAAGGCGCTGAGCGCCTCGGCGGGCGGATTGTCGATGGCCTCGGTGATCGGCGGCAAGGCCGCCTCGACGGGCTTCGCGTGCGCCTGCATCGACCGGATGTGAGCGAGCGTCGCGCGGTCGTACTCACCGGCGAAGCCGGTTGCCGTGACCCCGGGGTGGATCAGCACGTAACGGATTCCGGCCGGGCCGTGCCGCTCGGCGTAGGAGACGCCCAGCAGGTCGTTGAGCTTTCCGCCGTGACCGAGCGCGGCCCCGCCGTGGTAGCCGCGGCTGAGCTGGAGGTCGTCCCACCGGACGATGTCGAGCCCGGCGCCCGGACCGGCCACGTTGACGACGACCGGATGCCGGGCCCGGGAGAGCGGCTCGGCCAGGGCCTCGCCCAGCACATGGCGGCTCAGATAGAAGAGCGCGAAGTTCTCCTCGTACCCCTCCGCGGTCTCCGTGCGCCGGAAGCGGTAGTGGCGGGCGCAGAGCACCAGTGCGTCGACCGTCGGGAACGCGACGCGGATCTCCTCGGCGGCGCGGGAGGTCTCCTTCAGCAGGCTGAGGTCGGCCGTGACGAAGAAGGCCCGCTCGGCGGCGCCCGCCGCGCGCGCGGCGTCGAGGAACCGGCGGCCCTTCTCGGGGTTCCGGCCGATGACGACCACCGTGTCGCCCCGGTCCAGGTACACCTCGGCCAGCGCCTTGCCGATGCCGTCGGTACCACCGGCGATGACCAGAGTGCTCATTCGCCCTCCCCGAGCGTTCGAACGGATGTGGTGGAGATCCCGGCGGGCGGAACCTCCGCCGGCGGGCTTCCGGCGGACGAGGGCTCCTCGGGCGGGCTTCCGGCGGACGGGGTCTCCGTGGCCGCGGGGCGGCCCGGCAGCAGGGTCGCCGCCCCCAGAACGAGGGCGAGGACCACGGACACCGTCCAGTACGCGGCGTGGAATCCGCGGACCGGGTCCCCGTCGCCCGCGGTCTGCATCACGAGCGCCACGACGGCGATGCCGATCGACGCACCGAGCTGGTTGAGCATGTAGAGCACCGAGCTCCCCTGCGGCACCAGGGGCCCGGGCAGGGTGCGGTAGAGGGAGGCGATCGTGGGGGCCCCCACCGCGCCGAGGCCCACACCGATGGCGAACGCCGCGACGGCCGGCCACACTTCGGGCGTATCCGCCCCGATACGGGTGAAGGCCAGCGCGCTCAGCAGCGCGAGAGCGCCGCCCGCCCGTACGAGGCTGCGCGAGCCGACCCGGTCCGAGAGCCGGCCGGTGACCGGCATGGACAGGGCCGACCCGATGCCGAGCGGTGCGAGCAGCAGGGCGGCCTCGAAGGTGCTGCGTCCCTGGACCTGCTGGTGGTAGAGGGGCAGGGCGAAGAGGCTGGCGAACGTGGCGAGGCCGACGAGCGAGCCGACCGTCACACTGGCGGCGAAGCTGCCGCGCTTGAACAGGCGCAGGTCGATGAGGGGTGCGGCCGCACCCTCGCCGCGTCGGCGCAGGGCGTGGAACCCGTATCCACCCAGCAGTACGAGGGAGAGCACCAGAGGCACCAGTACCGAAGGGACGAGGAACGCGGCCTGTTCGGCCGCCTGCGAGAGCGCCAGGACACCGGCGGCGACGCCCGGTCCGATCAGGGCGAGTCCGAGGATGTCGAGTTTGCCCGCGGAGGACTTCCCGGCGGGGGTGTCCCCCGGCACGAACTTGAGGGCGAGTGCCAGGGCGACGAGCCCGATGGGGACATTGACGAGGAACATCCAGCGCCAGCCGGTGCCCTGGAGGATGATGCCGCCGACGACCGGCCCGAACACCGGGCCGCTGGAGCCGACGATCCCCATCAGGCCCATGACGCGTCCGGCGCGGGTGGGCCCGGAGGCGCGGGCGAGCAGCGTGAGCATCAGCGGGTCGAGCAGACCGGCCCCCAGGCCCTGTACGACGCGGAAGACGATGAGGCTCGGCGCGTTCCAGGCCAGGCCGGAGGCGACCGAGCCGACGAGGAAGACGACGAGGCCGAGCAGCCACAGCCTCCGTCCGCCGAACCGGTCGACCGCCCACGTGGTGACGGGGATCGAGACGGTGAGCGCGAGCAGATAGCTGGTGGACACCCAGCTGATGGTGGACAGCGAGGTGTCGAAGTCCCGGGCGAGGGTGTCGGCCGCGACGGCGATCATCGAGCCGTCGAGGATCCCCATGATCCCGCCCAACAGGATCACGCCGATCAGCCGCCGCAGGGCGGGATCCAGACGTTCGTCCTGTGCATGCGCCATGACTGTCTCCGGTGAGATCGTGAGCGAGAATTGCACTGGCGAGTGCAGAGTAGGGCACCCATGCGTACGGTTTCAACGCGTGGGGGTAGCTGTTTGCACCCACCAGTGCATTTTTGGGGGCTGATGGGTACGATGGCGTGGTGAGTGGAACGAGCACCCCCAAGGCCCCGTCGCGAGGCCGCATCGACAAGCGGCAGGCGATCCTGGGCGCCGCGTTCACCGTCTTCGCCCAGCGGGGCTATGCCCGCGCCTGCATGGAGGAGATCGCCGAGGTCGCCGGGGTCGCCAAACACACGGTGTACAACCACCTCGGCGACAAGCAGAGCGTCTTCCGCAGCGCGATGGAGGCCGCCGCCGACGAGGTGATGGCGCAGAACCTCGCCGTCGTCGACCTGTTCACCGCCGAGGGGGGCGCGGGTGCCGAGGCGCGGGACGACGACCGGTCCGCCCGGCTGGAAGACCTGGCGTACCGCTTGCTGTTGCGATGTTGCAACGAGCAGTCCTGGGCGCTGCGGCGCCTGCTCTACGCGGAGATCGGCCAGTTCCCCGACCTGCTGGAGATCGTCTGGGGGCGCGGGGCGAGCCGGCTCAAGGAGGCGCTGGCCGACCGGCTGGCCCGGCTCGCCCTGTCCGGCCGGCTGAGGTCCTGCGATCCGGCGGAGGCGGCCGAGCACTTCCTGGCCCTGCTGACCGGCCCGATGGAGGCCCGGTCCCGGCTCGGTACCCGCGCCGTGCCGGAGGCGGAGATCCGGCAGGTGGCACGTTCGGCGGTCGCCGCCTTCCTGGCAGCTTACGGGACGTCAGATCCCTTGCCTGGTTCATGAGTTGACACGTACTGGCAGGTTCGATCGGTCGTACGCGAAGCGGTCGTGAACTTCTGTGAACGCTTCTTTAAGACCCTCGACACGTGCCATGGGATCCCGGGCCGCGCGGAGAACATCGTCTGCGTGCGCACACCCGATCGGATCAATGGAGGCATCGTGCAGATTCTCGTGGTGGAGGACTCACACAACAGCGACGGCGAACTGACCCGGGCACTGGAACGCCACGGGTACGGCGTCGCCTCCGTCAGCAGTGGCGCGGCGGCCCTGGACGCACATCGTGGTGCGGACTTCGTCCTGCTCGACCTCGACCTGCCCGACATCGACGGCCTGGAAGTCTGCCGGCGCATCCGCGAAGACGCGGAGACACCGCTCATCACGTTCACGGACAGCGGCAGCGAACTGGACCGCGTCCTGGCCCTGCGGACCGGCGCGGACGACTGCCTCGACAAACCCTACGAATTCCGCGAACTGGTGGCGCGCATCGAGGCCGTGACCAGGCGCAGGCACGCCCGGCCGGGATTACGGGAGTCCCTGACGGTCCTCTCGATCGGCACGCTGCGCATCAATGCCGCGTCCCGCGAGGTCCTGCTGCGCGGAAGTCCCGTCGATCTCACCCGCAAGGAATTCGACCTGCTCTACTATCTCGCCCGGCACTCCGAGAGCGTGGTCAGCCGGCAACGGCTGATGACCGAGATCTGGGAGGACCCGATGCCGCACGTGCTCGGGTCCCGGGCGACCCGCACCGTCGACACCCATGTCAGCTCCCTGCGCAGCAAGTTGGGGCGGAGCAGCTGGATAAGGACCGTACGCGGTGTGGGGTTCAGGGTCGGACACGAGTGAAACTCCTGACACGAGTGAGAACTCCCGTGGAGGGCCGGCGGAATCCGTACCCCGTCGGCCCGCCGCCCCCACGCCTGCCGGTTTTCCTTTTCCTGACAACGAATTGTCGAGATGTGATGAACCGGCTGACCGGGACGGAAAACGGCGGAATCTAGAGTCGGCAGGGTTCGCGCACCGGTTCACCTCACAGACGGAGACCATCCGATGACGACGACCGAATCCGGGAATTCCCTGTCCTCCTGCCCCTACCACGCCTCCGGCTTCACCTCCGAGCGCCTCGAACTCGATCCGGCCTACGCCAGGCTGCGGAGCGAGGAGCCCGTCGCACGGGTCACGATGCCGCACGGCGGGGACGCCTGGCTGGTGACCCGGTACGCGGACGTACGCGCCGCGCTCTCCGACACCCGGCTGAGCAGGGCCGCCGCCGTCGGAAAGGACGTCCCGCGGTCCAGCCCGCTGATCCAGCAGGCCGACTCCCTCCTCAGCATGGACCCGCCGGAGCACACGCGCCTGCGCCGGCTCGCCGCGAAGGCGTTCACCGCACGCCAGGTGGCCGCCGTCCGGCCGCGGGTGCAGTCGATCATCGACGCCCTCGTGGACGCCCTGGAGGACTCGGGCCCGCCCGCCGACCTGGCCACCGGGCTGGCCTGGCCCATGGGCATCACGGTCATCTGCGAGACCTTCGGCATACCGGAGGAGGACCGCGGCCGGTTCCGCGAGTGGACCGACGCGATGATGGCGCTGACGGTCACCGACCCCGCGACCATTCAGGCGGCGCGGGACAGCCTCGACGGCTACCTGCGGGAGCTGATCGCGCGCCGCATCGCCGAGCCCGGCGATGACCTGCTCAGCCGTCTGGTCACCTCGCGCGAGGGCGTCGACCGGCTGACCGAGCGTGAACTCGGCGTGTTCGCCGTGGATCTGCTCACCGCCGGGCACGAGACGACCGCCAACCAGACCGGCAACTTCCTCTACACCCTGCTGTCCCGGCCCCCGCTGTGGGATTCCCTGGTCAAGGACCCGGACCTGGTCCCCGCCGCGGTCGAGGAACTACTGCGGTACACCCCCCTGGCCACCAGCGTGGCGCCCTTCTCCCGGATCGCCGTGGAGGACTTCGAGCTCGCCGGGCAACTGGTGCGCGCCGGTGACGCGGTGGTCGCGCAGACCGACGCCGCCAACCGGGACGGGACCGTGTTCGAGAACCCGGAGGAGCTGGACTTCAACCGGGAGACCAACCCGCACGTGGCGTTCGGGCACGGGGCGCATCACTGCCCCGCGGCCCCGCTCGCCCGGCTCGAACTGCAGACGGTCATCGCCACCTTGGCCCGGCGGCTGCCCGGGCTGCGGCTCGCGGTACCGGCCGACGAGGTGGAGTGGAACACCAACCGGGTGATGCGGGGTGTCACGCGCCTGCCCGTCGAGTGGTAGCACCGGGACGGCCGTGAGCGGCGCCCCCCGCCGGGGCGCCGCTCACGCACGGGCCGCGGCCGTTCAGCGGAAGGCTTCGGCGTTCTCCTTCGCCCACTGCGCGAAGGAGAACGCCGGGCGGCCGAGCACGGCCGGCACACCGTCGTACGTCCGCTGCGGCCGGCCGTCCCGCGCCGCCTGGTACGCCACGAGTGTGGCGGCGACCGGTTCGGGCACGAACGCGGTGAGCTGCTCGCGGTACTCCTCGGGCGTGACCAACCGCACCACGACGTCCCGGCCCGCTGCCGCCGCCACGAGCTCCGCCTGCCGCCGCGCCGAGAGGGACTGGGGGCCGGTGATCCGCAGAGTGGCGCCCCGGTGGGCCTCGTCCAGCAGCGCGCGCACCGCGACGGCGGCGATGTCCGACTCGTGGACCGGCTCACTGTGGGCCTCGGGATAGGCGAGCCGCAGCGGACGCCCCTCCCGAATCTCCTGCGCCCACTGGAGGGCGTTGGCGGCGAAACCCCCGGCCCGGATGAACGTCCAGCCGATCCCCGAGGCCCGCAGCACGTCCTCCACGAGCCGGTGCTGCTGCGCGATCGGACTCGTGTCCGCCCCGTGGCTGTCGATGGCCAGGGAGGAGAGCAGCACGATGTGCCCGACTCCGGCCGCCGCCGCGGCCTCGGTCAGACGCGCCGCGCCGGCCGGCTGGGCGTACAGGAAGATCTTCCGCACGCCGTGCAGGGCCTCCTTCAGGCCCTGCGGTGAGGCCAGGTCGAGCCGCACCCGCTCCACCTCGTCGGGCAGTGCCGTCAGGGACGCCGGGTCGGCGCTCGCGGCCCGAACCTTCTCGCCTGCGCCAAGCAGTTCGCGCACGACGGCGGCGCCGACCCGGCCGCGTGCTCCGGTCACCAGAATGGTCATGTGTCGCTCCTGTCGGGGGTGATGCCGTGATGGAGGTGGAAACGGCGGAAGCCGATGGGGCGTACGCCGGGGGTGGCACCGGTGGCCCGGAGGGTGGCCGCGCGGGCCGCGCCCTCCAGGAACGCCACGTGCGCCTCGTCACTGGTCCACTCCGCGTAGTTGAGGACCCGGCTGCCGTCCGTGCTCGCGTGGAAATGGGCGCTCAGCATGCCTTCGCGCTGCTCCGCCGGTGCGTCGGTGACGGCCCGCGCCACGGACTCGATGATCCGCTTCTGCGCGTCGGCTCCGTCGACGTCGAAGGTGGCGACGACGACGGCTCCGGGGGGTGTTCCGGTGCGTTCCAGGACCACGCTGGTGTGCAGCCGGTAGGAGACGGCCGCGGCTGCCGCCGGGCCCCGGAGCGTCCGGACGAGGTCGTGGTGGGCGGAGCGGCGCGCGGACTGGACGTAGGCGAGGACGGTGTCCCCGTCCGTGCCCAGATAGGCGTGGAACGAGAGCAGCCCGTCGGGCCACACGGCCGCGGCCCACCGGTCGGACACCTCGTCCAGCAGGGCACGGGCGGCGTCGCGTCCGGGAGCGTGCCAGTGGGTGATGTGGACCGAGGTGGCGTCCGGGCGCGCGATGTCGGGGCCGCGGCGGGCGGCGGCCCGGGGCTCGGGACTCATGCGGGTTCCTTCCGTGAGGGTGGGCCGGCACGTCCGTCGCGGAGTCCGGGGAGAGCGGCGGCCAGGCCCGCCGCCGCCACGACGGCCAGCACGGCGAGGGCCGGCCGCCGGTCGTCGCGGACGGTCAGGAGCCAGGCGGTGAGCGGGAGGAGCAGGACCGCGCCGAGTTGCACGGCCGTCTGGTAGAGCGGGATCGCCGTGGCGCGACGCGACGGCGGTACGGACCCGGCGGCCCGCATGTTGAGCGCGGCGAAGGAGAGCACGAACCCCGCGCCGACGAGGAGCAGCACGGGCAGCGTGCGGGTGAGGTACGCGTCCGAGGGTGGCCGCCACACGGCGAGCAGGTATCCCAGCAGGGGCGCCGCGGCCCCCAGCGCGATGAGCCGGCCCGTGCCGTGGCGACGGACCAGGGAGCCGGCGAACGGCACGGACACGGCGAGCGGCACGCAGGCGGGCAGCAGCGCCAGCGCACTCGTCCAGGGCGAGCGGGCGTACTGTCCCTGCATCTGGAAGGTGAGCAGGAACAGCAGCCCGTGGTAGGTGCCGTTCAGCGTGGCCGCCCCCAGACCGGTGCGCAGCAGTACGCCCTCGCGCGTCGGCGGACCAGGTGCGGGGGGTCCGGCGCGGTCCGCGATCGGAGCCGGCGGCCGGGCGGTCACCTCGTGGGGGACGAGCCGCAGCCCCCACAGCAGGAGGACGAGGGCGACCGGGGCCGGCAGCAGGAAGATCCAGCGCCAGCCCGCTTCCAGGAGCGCCCCGGACACGAGGAGCCCGGCCGTGAACCCCGCGGCCCCGAAGGCGGAGTACACCGAGACGGCACGGCGCCGCTCCGGCCCCTCTGGGTAGGCCGTGCCGATGATGGCGAGCCCCATCGGCGCCGTGAGGGCGGCGCACGCGCCCTTGACCACCCGGGTCGCGATCAGCAGGGCGGGCCCGTCCGCCAGCCCGCCCGCGACCGACGCGAGCGCGAAGCCGAGCATCGCGGCGAAGTAGACGCGCCGCCTGCCGAACCGGGCGGCGAGCCGCGGCCCGGCGGTCAGCAGGGCCGCGAACCCGAGGGCGAAGCCGCTCATCAGCCATTGCACGGTCAGCAGCGAAAGGCCCAGGTCCTCGCCGATGACCGGCAGGGCGACCAGGACGAGCGACACCTCGGTCGCGTCCAGAACCATGTTGCCGGACAGGACGAGGAGCAGGGCCCACGCGTGCCCGACGGAAGGGCGTTCGGTCGTGGTCACGGCAGGAGGCGCGGCAGCTGTTCGGTGACCAGCTCCAGGTTCTCGGCGACCAGGTCGTCCGGCATGCCGGCGATGCTCGCCCAGAAGATGAGGTGCTTGACGGGCAGGCCCTCGGTCAGCTCCTTGATGCGGACGGCGGCGTCCTCGGGGGTGACGATGTCGAGCAGTCCGCGCCGGTCCTCGGCGTCCGGGTCCCGCAGATCCTCGAGGGTCAGCGGCGGCGGGCCCTCGAAAGCGGTTCCCTGGAGGGCCCCTTGACGGTAGGAGTTCACCTGGTGCACCAGGTGGGGACCGACACGGTGCCAGGCGGCCTCCGGGTCCCGGGCGAGCAGGAGGGGGAGCAGATCGCTCACGCGCGCGGTCTCCGGGTCGTGGCCCCCTTCGATCAGTCCTTCGCGGTACTGTCCGAAGCGTTCACGGGAGATGTGCAGCAGTCCGACGCCCAGCCGGCCGGCCAGCCTGGCGCCCCGCGGCCCGTAGAAGCCGCCCCAGACCGGTGGCGGGTCCTGGATCGGAAGCGGAGTGATCTCCCGCTCGCGCCAGAGGCGGAGGATCTCCGTCATGCGTTCCTCGGTCCGTGCGAAGCGGTGGCCGAAGTCGGCGTCGAAGAGCGTGTACTCGGGGACGCGGTAGCCGGCGCCCAGGCCGAGTTCGAGCCGGCCGCCGCTGAGCAGGTCCACGATCGCGGCCTGTTCGGCGATGTCGACGGGGTGGTGCAGCGCCGGCAGGACGACCGAGGTGCCGATGCGCGCGCGGCGGGTGCGTGCGGCGACGGCCGCCGCGAAGGTGAGCGGCTGGGGCAGATAGCCGTCCTCGAAGCGGTGGTGTTCGGTGAACCACAGACCGCCCGCGCCCCGGCGGTCCGCTTCCTCGCAGAACTCCAGGGTCCGCGCGTAGTGGTCCGCCCAGGGCCGGTGCCACTGGTCGGGATTGCGCAGGTCGAAGAGGAGACCGACGTCCATGACAGATGCCTTTCGAAAAGGGGAACGGCCGGCACGGCCTAGCCGAGGAGGGTGCCGCCGGTGGCGTCGACGAAGGAGCCGGTGACCCAGCGGGCCTCGTCGGTGGCGAGGAAGGTGACGACGTCGGCGACGTCCCCGGCCTCGCCCACGCGCCGGAAGGCGGACAGCTTGGCCATCTCCGCCACCGCTTCGGGGATGCCGAAGACGGGGCTCCCGTTGTCGGTGATGCCGGGTGCCACGCTGTTGATCGTGATGCCGCGGGGGGCGAGCTGCCGGGCCAGGTGCAGGGTGAGCTGCTCGATGGCCCCCTTGGTCATGGCGTACGCCACCTGCTCGGGGTTGGCGACCCGGGTCAGGCCCGAGGAGATGTTGACGATCCTGCCCCCCTCGGGAATCGACGGCAGGGCGCGCTGCACCAGGAAGTACGGTGCCTTGGCGTTGACGGCGAAGAAGCGGTCGAACTGCTCCGGGGTGACGTCCTCGGGGGCGACGCCGTTCTGGGTGGTCTCACCCGCGTTGTTGACGAGGATGTCGAGGGTGGTCTCGCCGGTCCGCTCCTTCAGCCCGCGTTCCAGACCGAGGAAGAGTTCGTGGACGTCGCCCGGGACGCCGAGTTCGGCGCGGACGGTGAAGCCGTGGCCGCCCTCGCCCTCGATCGTGGCCAGGGTCGCGTCGGCCGCCTTCCGGTCGTGCGCGTAGTGGACGGCGACGAGCGCGCCCTCGCGGGCCAGCCGGATCGCGATGGCGCGTCCGATGCCCCGGCTCGACCCGGTGACGAGTGCGGTCTTTCCTTCGAGCCTGTTGCTCATGGTCA
Source organism: Streptomyces sp. NPDC052299 (assembly GCF_040679335.1). Lineage (NCBI taxonomy): Bacteria > Bacillati > Actinomycetota > Actinomycetes > Kitasatosporales > Streptomycetaceae > Streptomyces > Streptomyces sp. NPDC052299. The sequence goes on from NZ_JBFAUP010000002.1 coordinate 167,458, forward strand.
GCTCCCTGTGGATGCGGGTGGTCGGGGGGTGTCGAGCCCGGTGACGACCCGGGCGAGATGGCGGCGTACGGTGCCCAGGCGCAGGAGCCCGTCGATGACCTCACGCAGGCCGTCCACCTCGGGGCCGCCGAGCAGCAGCCGTGCCTGGGCCCGGATGCCGGTGAGGGCGCGGGCGGTGACCGGGTGCCGCTCGCGGTGGTACGCGTCGAGCTCGTCGTCCCCGGCGCGGCCGGTGACGCGGGCGGCGAGGCGGGGACCGAGGGCGGCGGCGTCCTGGAGGCCCAGGTTGAGCGCCTGGCCGCCCACCGGCATCTGGACGTGCGCCGCGTCACCGGCGAGCAGGACCCTGCCGCGCCGGTAGGCGGTGACCTGCCGGCTGGTGTTGTCGAACGCGTTCAGCCACAACGGCGTGCCGTGGCCGATGTCCTCGCCGGTCACCTCGGCCCAGGCGGCGGTGACCTCCGCGAAGGACGGCGGACCGGTGCGCCGGGCCGGCGGCGCACCGAAGACGTGGACCATCACCCGGGTGGAGCCGTCGGGCCAGCGGTGCGCCGTGGCCAGCCCGCGCGGATGCCGTTCGAAGCGGCGGTCCGGTACGTCGATGCCGGCCACGTCGGCACGCAGCATCTCCAGCGTCCCGTCCTCGCTGGTGAGTTCGAAGCCGCCGAGGCGCCTGACCGTGCTCCGCTCCCCGTCGCAGCCGACGACGAACGCGGCCGTCGTGCTGTGCGTGGCGCCGTCCGTGCCGGTGTGGGCGACCTCCACGCGGTGCGGACGGACCGTGAGCCCCGTGACCCGGTGGCCGCGCCGGACGTGGGCCCCGAGGCCGGTGGCCCAGAGCTGCAGGACGGCTTCGAGCCTGGTCTGGGGGCACTTCCACTGTCCGGCGTGCGGGTGGCCGGGCTCCGCTTCGGTGAGATCGAGGCGGAGCCCGCCGAAATGGCCGGGCCCGCCGTCCGGCAGGGCGCCCAGGCGCCGGAGCACGCCGCGGTCTTCCAGGATCTCCAGGGTGCGGCTGTGCAGGGTCGACGCCCGGGACTCCGTGGCGGGCTCGGTGAGCTGCTCCAGGACGGTCACCCGGGCACCGCCCAGGCGCAGTTCACCGGCGAGGAGGAGCCCGACGGGCCCGGCGCCGACGACGACCACGTCGGCCGCCGGGACCTCGGCCGCCGGCCCGGTCAACGCCGGGCTTCCGCGTACTGCTTGGCGTGGCCCAGGGTGGCGCGGCTGTTGCCGCCGAGGGCGTCGCGGATGTAGGCGCGGGCCTCCGGCACACCGGCGTCCTCGCCGAGTATCTCGGTGATCCTCTCCGCGTTCAGGACGACGGTGTGCTGGGAGGTGGCGGTGGTGACCCCGTCGGCGTCCTCGTCGAGCTGCCAGTAGCCGGTGTGCAGGGTGAGCAGTCCGGGCAGCGTCGTCTGCTTGTAGGCGATCCGGCGGTACGGGAAGCAGACCCGGACCGACTCGGTGGTGTGGGTCGAGCCGTCCTTGGTACGGGTGTCGAGCCGCAGGATCTGGAGGCCGGGGGTCTCCTCCGTGAGCCGGACCCCGGCCACGTGCGGAAGCCGCTCGGACCACAGCGTGGCCTCGTTGAGGAAGTCGTACACGTCCTTGGCGGAGCCCTCGACGCGTACGGAGTCCTCGAAGGAGAGGGAGAGTTCGGCGTCCGTGGCGCCCAGTTCGAGGTTGGTCTTCAGCCCGGGCAGCTCGGCCCGGCTGTTGCGGTCGACGGCCTGGTCGATCCAGACCAGCTTCTCCGGGTCGTCGTCCACGGCCCGGTACTCGTGGAGGAGGCGGACCCGGCTCTCGCCCCCGGGGAGCGGTTCGATGATCCACGTGCCGGTCATCTCGGCGACCGGGTGGGCGGGGATCTCCTGCCAGAAGCGGATCCGCAGGCCCTCGGGGTCGAGGATGCGGATGGAGGTCCAGCTCTTGGCCTCGCCGTTGGCGGTCGCCCAGATCCGGATGCGCTCCTGGTCGCCGTTGACCTCCAGCTGTTCGACGTAGACGGAGGGCGGGAAGAGGCGGGGCCAGTTCTCGACCTCGGCGAGCAGCCGGTAGACCTCGGAGGCGGCCGCCCGGACGGTGATCTCGTGCTCGACCTCGCGGGTCGTCATGGTGAAGTCTCCTGTGGGTCGCGTGATGTGATGAAACGTCAGAAATTGCCGAGGCCGCCGCAGACGTTGAGGGCCTGCGCGGTGATGGAGGCGGCGGTGTCGGACACCAGATAGCCGACGAGACCGGCGACCTCCTCGGGGGTGGAGTAGCGTCCGAGCGGGATCTTGGCGTTGAACCTCTCCAGGACCGCTTCCTCGGTGGTCTCGTAGGCGGCGGCGTAGCCCTCGCGTACGCGCTGGGCCATCGGAGTCTCCACATAGCCGGGGCAGACGGCGTTGACGGTGATCCCGGTCGGGGCCAGCTCGTTGCCGAGCGCCTTGGTGAAGCCGACCACCCCGTGCTTGGAGGCCGAGTAGGGGGCGCCGAGGACGACGCCCTGCTTGCCCGCGGTGGAGGCGATGTTGATGATCCGGCCCCGGTCCTTCCGCCGCAGGCCCCCTGCGTTCAGGACTTCCCGGGTGACGCGGAAGACGCTGGTGAGGTTGGTGTCGATGACGTCGTCCCAGAGGTCGTCGGCGAGGTCCGCGGTCACGCCTCCGCCGCTGCGGCCGGCGTTGTTGACGAGCACGTCGACCGTGCCGTAGCGGGCCACGGCGGCGCCGACGAACGTGCGCACGTCATCGGCGGACCGGACGTCCAGGGTGGTGCCGTCGACATCCAGCCCCTCCGCCCGCAGCTCCTTGACGGTGGCGGCCACGTTGTCGCCGTTGCGGGCTCCGATGAAGACCCGGTGGCCCTGCCCGGCGAGCAGCCGGGCGACGGCGAGGCCGATGCCGCTGGTGGCGCCGGTGACGAGGGCCACGGGGCCCGTGTGCTGGCTCATGGAGTCTCCTCAGACGGTGTGGGCGGCGGTCAGCTGCGCGTTGACCACGTCGATCAGCGCGCGGGGGGTGCCGGCGTCGGTCAGGGTGTCGTCGTCGAGCGTGATGCCGTACTCCCGCTCGATCCGGCCGCCCGTCTCCAGCAGGGCGAGCGACTCGTAGCCGAGCGCGTAGAAGGTGGTGTCGAGGATGTCGGCGTCGAGGTCGACCCCCTCCTCGGCGCCTGCGGCCTCGCGGAGGATGCGGCGCAGGTCGTCGAGGACGAAGACGGTGTGGGTGCCGGGTGCGGACATGGCGGAGCCTTTCGTGGTGTGGGCGCGTGACGGACGGTGGTGCGGCGCGTGCCGGTGGTCGGGGGCTTGGGGTCGCCGTGTGCGGGACGAGTCACCCCGGTGCGCCGGGGCGGCGCACGACGAGGGCGGAGTTGAAACCGCCCTGCCCACGGGCGAGGACCAGTGCGGTCCGCAGCGCGGCGGGGCGGGGGCGGGGCCCGACGAGGTCGATCTCGTATCCCTCGGCGAGGGTGGAGCCGACGGTCGGCGGGATGACGCCGTCCCGCAGCGACAGCAGCGCGGTGGCGACGTCGAGCGGTGCCGCGCCGGAGTACAGCCGGCCGGTCATGGTCTTGGGGGCGGTGACCGGCACCCCGCGCGGCCCGAAGACCTTGGTGAGCGCCTCCGCCTCCGCCCGGTCGAGTTTCGGCACGGCGGCGGCGTCGGCGAACACGACGTCGACGTCGGACGGTTCGCTTCCCGCGTCGGCCAGGGCCAGTTCGATCGCGCGCTGGAGCCCGGGGGCCCGCCCGCTGCCGGGCCGCGGGTCCATCGTGGCGGCGTGGCCGGTGATCTCCCCGTAGACCCGGGGCGCGTCCCGGCGGCGGGCGTGCTCGGCGTCCTCGACGACGAGGATGGCACCCCCCTCGCCGGGCACGTGTCCGGAGGCTTCGCTGTCGAAGGGGAGGTAGGCGCGCTCGGGGTCGTCGGAGGTGGTGAGCCGGCCGCCGGCGATCTGGGCCACCCACCCCCAGGAGCACAGGGAGGCGTCGACGGCGCCGGTGATGAGTACGGGGGTTCCCTTGCGGACCTGGCGGCGGGCCTGGGCGAGGGCGTCGAGGCCGCCGGCCTGGTCGCTGACGACGACGCTGCTCGGACCCCGGGCGCCGGTGCGGATGGAGATCTGCCCGCTGTTGACCGCGTAGAACCAGGCGAACGACTGGTAGGCCGAGACGTAGGTGCCGCCCTTGCTCCACAGGGCCTTCAGCTCGTTCTGGCCGAACTCGAAGCCGCCCGAGTGGCCCGCGGTGATCACGCCGACGTCGTAGTCGGGCAGATCGCCGGGGGTGACGTCCGCGTCCGCCAGGGCCCAGTCGGCTCCGACGAGCGAGATCCGCGTCATCCGGTCGGTCTGCGGCAGGAGCCGCCCCGGCAGGAGTTCGGCGGCCTCGAAGCCGCTGATCTCACCGGCCAGCCGGGAGGGGTAGGGCGTGGGGTCGAACCGGGTCAGCGGGGCGATGGCCCGCCGCCCCGCGAGGGTGGCCCGCCAGTAGGTCTCCAGGCCCAGTCCGTTGGGGGCTGCGACACCGATTCCGGTGATGACCGTCCGGGCGCTCATCGGATGCTCCGATCGGGGCGGGCGAGGACGACCGCGCTCTGGAAGCCGCCGAAGCCGCTGCCGACGGACAGCACCGCGTCGGTCCGCCGGTCGCGGGCGGTCAGGGGCACGTAGTCGAGGTCGCACTCGGGGTCGGGGTTGTGGAGGTTGGCCGTGGGCGGGACGACGTGGTGCTCCATCGCGAGCACGGACGCGGCGACCTCGATCGACCCGATGGCACCCAGCGAGTGGCCGACCATCGACTTGATGGAGGAGACGGGAGTCCGGTAGGCGTGCTCGCCCAGACTCCGCTTGAACGCCGCGGTCTCGTGGCGGTCGTTCTGCTTCGTACCGGAACCGTGGGCGTTGATGTAGTCGATGTCCTCGGCGTCCAGCCGCGCCTCGTCCAGGGCCACCCGGATCGCCTCGGCCATCTCCTTGCCGTCGGGCCGCAGCCCGGTCATGTGGAAGGCGTTGGACCGGGTGGCGTAGCCGGCCACCTCGGCATAGATGTGGGCCCCTCGCCGCCGTGCGGCGCTGAGCTCCTCCAGGACGAAGACGGCGGCGCCCTCACCGAGCACGAAACCGTTGCGGCTGGAGTCGAAGGGGCGGGAGGCGTGTCCGGGGTCGTCGTTGCGGGGGGTGGTGGCCTTGATGGCGTCGAAGCAGGCCACCGTGATGGGGGAGATGGGGGCGTCGGTGGCACCGGCCACCATCACGTCGGCGAGACCGTCCCGGATGACACCGGCGGCGTGGCCGACGGCGTCCAGCCCTGAGGTGCATCCGGTGGAGACGACCGTGCCCGGACCCTCGGCGCCGACGGCCCAGGCGACCTCCGTGGCGAAGGAGCTGGGGACCAGGAAGTTGTAGAGGTGCGGCACGGCGTACCGGTGGTCGACCAGGTCGAGCCTGCCGCCGTCGCTGACCGTGCGGTACTCCTGGTCGAGGCCCGTGGTGGCGCCGACGGCGCTGCCGATGGTGACCCCGGTGCGCACGGGGTCCAGGGCCGTGAAGTCGAGCCCGCTGTCGTGGACGGCCTCGCGGGCGGTGACGACGGCGAACTGGGCGGCCCGGTCCATCCGCCTGACCTCCTGCGGGCCGAGCCCCGCGAGCTCGGGGTCGAAGTCGACCTCCGCGGCGACCTGGGAGCGGAACGGCGAGGGGTCGAAGAGGGATATCCGTCGCGTCGCGGTCCGGCCGTCGGAGATCAGCCGCCAGAAGTCCTTGGTGCCGAGGGCGCCGGGAGCGGTGACGCCCACCCCGGTGATGACGACACGGCGTTCCTGTCCGGACGGGGCGGCGGTCACGTGGCGCTCCAGTGGTAGAAGCGCCGGGCCAGGGCGTCGGCCGGCGAGCGCCAGGTGGCGGGGTCGTAGGCCGCGATGTGGGGCTTGAGGTCGTCGCTGATGCCGATGAACCGGCTGTCCGACTTGGCGGCCTCGATGCGCTCGCCGCCGTCCTCGCCATCGAAGTCCTGCAGGTGGAAGTAGAGCCCGCGGTACGCGAACAGCTGGCGGCGGCGGGTGCCCATCCGGTGGGGCATGTCGGTGGTGTCGAACTCGCCGAAGAGACGGGCGACTTCTTCGGCGCTCCCGATCTCCATCCGGGCGACGATGAGGTTGCTGTGCATGGGGGCCTCTCTGAGAGCGGTCGGGGGTCAGGCCGGTCCGAACCAGCGGTCCAGCGCGGTGGGCAGGTCGTGGTGGCTGCCGGGGGCGGCCCAGGCGACGTAGCCGTCCGGGCGGAGCAGGACCGCGGTGGTGCCGGCGAGGCCGGCGGGCGGGGAGCCGTGCGGGGCGCCGGTGACCACGTCGATCCGGTCCCGCCAGCGGGCGGCCCTGCGGCGCGGCCAGGGGTTGTCCGTGAGGTCCAGCAGCACCCCGCGGCCGGAGCGGAGCAGGGCGGTGGAGCTGGTGCGGCCGGCCCGGGTGGTCAGTTCCAGGTGGGGCATGCGGGCACCGAGCAACGGGTGGGAGCCGCTGCCGACGTCGTACCGGATGTCGGTCCCGCTGACCTTGGCGGCGAGGTGGCGGGCCACCTCTTCGTACGGGAGGAGTTCGGACAGGACGTCCCGCAGCGGCTGCACCTCGTCGCCGCCGAGGATGAGGAGGCTCTGCGCGCGGGTGTTGGCCAGGAGCTGCCGTCCCACCCGGTGGCGTTCCGAGTGGTAGGTGTCGAGCAGGGCGGCGGGAGCCGTCCCGCGCAGGACGGCGGCGAGCTTCCAGCCGAGGTTGAACGAGTCCTGGATGGAGGTGTTCATGCCCTGTCCGCCGGCCGGCAGGTGGATGTGGGCCGCGTCCCCGGTCAGCAGGACGCGGCCTCGCCGGTACTCGGACGCCTGACGGGTGGCGTCGGTGAACGCGGACACCCACACCGCCTCGGCCCCCGAGATGTCGCCGCCCGTGAGCCGCTTCCACACGTCGGCGACCTCGTGGAAGGCGGGCGGCCCGGTGCGCCGCCCCGGCAGGGCACCGCGTTCACCGACGATGACGCGGTGCAGGCCGTCGCCGAGCGGGGCGGACATCACCATCCCGCCGGCGAGGCTCTGCCCGGTCGCCCGGGCATCCACGTCCACGCCCCTGATGTCGGCGAGGAGCAGTTCCGTGGTGGCCTCGGTGCCGGGGAAGTCGAAACCGGCTGCTTTGCGGACCGCGCTGCGTCCGCCGTCCGCCGCGACGAGATAGCGCGCGGTGAGCGTGGTCTCCCGGTCGCCGGCCCTGACGCGTGCCGAGACGGCCTCGCCCGTGTCCTGGAGCGACAGGAACTCGTGTCCGCGCCTGATGTCGGCGCCCAGTTCACGCGCCCAGCCCTCCAGGACCGTCTCGGTGACGGACTGCGGGACGCCGCGGGCGGCGGGGTGGGTGCCGCCGAGGACGGCCAGGTCCAGGGGGATGCCGCCGAAGTGGCCCCGGGTGCTGGTCTCCGGTTCGCCGAAGCGGGACAACAGGCCACGCTGGTCGAGGCTTTCCGTCGTGCGGATGGTGAAACCCAGTCCCCGCGATTCCCCGGTGCGCCGGGAAAGGCGCTCGACCACGACGACATCGATTCCGGCCAGACGTAATTCACCGGCGAGTACGAGTCCTGCCGGTCCCGCTCCGACAATGATGACCGAAGCATCCATGGAGTCTCCCGACTGAAGGTCCGTTCGATCCCTGCTGACGTGAAACATCCTCGGCCGCCGCACTTTTTGTTTTCAAGGCGGAAACGTCAAGGTCCTGCGCAAGGAGATGTCAAGCGAACGTCAAGCCGGCGGGGCCGGTGTCTGACATTTCCGCGGCCGGGAAAAGCGCGGCGCCCGGTCGACTGCGCGGCCGGTGCCAAGGAAATGTCAGGGGAAGTACAAATCCCTGTTGAGGAAGGCGCAGGAGCCCCCCTCGCACCCCTTCCTGTGACCCCGCTCACAGTCAGGCGTGCGACTGGGTGTCTAGCCTGAGGCCGTAACTTCGGTGCTGCGCCCGCGCCATGGAACGGGGGAATTGATGCGCGTCCTGGTCGTTGATTCCGACAGGTCGAACGGAAACACATTGAGTGCCCAGCTGAAGCGGCACGGGTACGACGTGGAGATCTGCACGACGGGCACCGAAGCTCTGGAAATGCACGAGAAGTTCGACCTCTTTCTGATCGATCTCCTCCTGCCCGACATCGATGGCCTGGAGGTCTGCCGGGCCGTCCGGTCGACCAGCGATATTCCCGTCATCGCCTTCACGGATGCCGGGATGAAACTCGACCGGATTCTGTGCCTGCAGGCGGGCTGCGACGACTGCATGGCGAAGCCGTACGGGTTCCGCGAGCTCCTCGCCCGCATCGACGCCGTACTCCGGCGGTCCCGCCCGGCGCCGGCACGGAGTGCGCGGGCGGCGGCCATCGCGCACGGTTCCCTGTGCATCGACCCGGAGACGCGGGAGGTGCGGCTCAACGGCCGGCTGATCGGCCTCACCCTCAAGGAGTTCGACCTGCTGCACAGGCTCGCCTCGGAGCCGCACACCGTGCACTCCAGGGCCTCGCTGATGGCCGCGGTGTGGGGGTTCCCGGGACGTCACGCCCCCGGCGGCCGGGCCAGCCGCACGATCGACACCCACGTGAGCGCGGTCCGCTCCAAGCTCGGCTCGCCCGACTGGATCATCACCGTACGCGGCGTCGGCTTCAGGATGGGCCGTGTCTGAGCGGGTACCGCTGACGACCCGTCGGCACATCGATCTGCAACGCCTCGCCGGCTTCCTCTGTCCGGGGCACTGACCCCCTCCCGCACGCCGTACGGGCACCCGCGTCCCACGCAGGCCCGCGACGCCGTGCCCGCCACCCGGTTCAACCGGACGCCCACCGGCGCCCGGGGCGCACCACGCACGCGTCCCCGCGCCCGGTCCGGCCACCCGTCACCCGTACGGAACCGGCCGCTGTCACCTCAATTCCGCTCTCGCTCACCCGGAGTCGCACCTTCATGTCCAGACGTCCCGCGCCCTCGCGCCTCTTCGCGCGCCCCCCGATGGCCGCCCTCGCCGCCTCGCTCGTCCTCTCGCTCACCGCGACGGCCTGCTCCGGAGCATCCGGGTCCTCCGGCCAGGCAGCGTCCACACCGCGGTCCGGCGGCCACCTCAGGTTCGCCATGGCGGCGGACCCTGGCTGCGTCGACCCGCACCAGGCAACGACCACCGACGCCCTGTACGGGGCCCGCGCCTTCGTGGACTCGCTCACCGACCAGGACCCGAAGACCGGCCAGATCGTGCCGTGGATCGCGCGCTCCTGGCAGGTCTCGTCCGACGCCTCGCGGTTCACCTTCAGCCTGCGCACGGACGCCACCTTCGCCGACGGCACCCCGCTCGACGCCAAGGCGGTCAAGGCCAACCTGGACGCCGTCGCCGCCCTGGGCGCCAAGTCGATGCTGGGCGCCGGCTACCTCCAGGGCTACCGCGACACCGAGGTCGTCGACCGGTACACGGCCAAGGTCACCTTCAAGGGTCCCAACGAGCAGTTCCTCCAGGCGACTTCGACGGCGACTCTGGGACTCCTCGCCCCCGCGAGCCTGAAACTCCCCGCAGACAAGCGCTGCACCGCCAGACTGATCGGCTCCGGACCGTTCACGCTCGACGGCTACACCCCGAACACCTCGGTGGAACTCACCAGGCGCGACGGCTACAAGTGGGGCTCCCCGCTGTGGAAGCACTCCGGAGCCGCCCATCTGGACAAGCTCACCCTCAGAGTCGTCCCCGAGGCCGGGGTACGCAGCGGGAGCCTGAACTCCGGCCAGGTCGACGCGATCGCCGGCGTCCCGCCGCAGGACCAGGAGACCCTCGCGGGGCAGGGGCTGTCCGTCCTCGACCGGCCCAACCCCGGAGTGCCCGTCGCGCTCAGCGTCAACACCGCGCGGCCGCTGACGAAGGACCCGGCCGTGCGGCGCGCCCTCCAGACGGCCGTGGACCGGGACGAGGTCGTGAAGACCGTCCTCAGCCCCAGCTACCTCCCCGCGACCAGCGCGCTGTCCAGCAGCACGGGCGCGTACGCCGACAACAGCGCGCTGCTCGCCCACGATCCGGAGAAGACCAGAAGGACGCTGGACGCGGCCGGCTGGGCACCCGGCCCGGACGGCATCCGGGTGAAGAACGGCAAGAAGCTCAACCTGAAGGTGATCCTGGGCGCGAACTTCGGGCCCAACCAGACCGTTCTGGAACTGATCCAGCAGCAACTGCGCGAGACCGGGATCGGCCTCACCCTCACGCTGCTCTCCCTGCCGGACTACCAGCAGGCGCGCGGCGCGGGCGACTACGACCTCGCCTGGGGCAACGGCACCCGCAACGACCCGGACATCCTGCGCACCGCGTTCTCCGGCAAACTGCTCAACCTCGGGCGCATCGACGACCCCCGGCTGGAGAGCTCACTGGACGCGCAGGCCGCCGCGACCGACCCGGAGAAGCGCGCCGCCCTGGTCGCGACCGCGCAGCGCCGGGTGCTGGAACAGGGCTACCAGATCCCGGTGTTCGAGATGGCGAGCGTCTACGGAGTCGGCCGGAAGGTGCACGGCCTGACCCTGGACTCGACGTCCTACCCGCAGTTCCACGACGCGTGGCTGTCCTGACCATGGCCACGTACGTCATACGCCGGCTCGCCCAGGCCGTGTTCGTCCTCTGGGCCGCCTACACCCTGTCCTTCGGCGTGCTGTACCTGCTGCCCGGCGACCCCGTGACCGTCATGGCGGCCGGCGGCGGGGACAGCACCTCCGTGACCCCGGAACAACTCGCGTCGCTGCGCACCCGCTACGGTCTCGACCGGCCGGTGGCGGAGCAGTACGCAACCCGGCTCGGGCACGCCCTGCACGGGGACTTCGGCACCTCTGTCCACACCGGCGAACCGGTCGGGCGGATGATCGCGGACGCGGCCCCCGCGACCCTGGAGCTCACGGCGGCCACGCTGGCCCTGGCCCTGCCGCTCGGGGCCGGGGTCGCCCTGGCCGGCACGTACACCCGCCGACGGTGGCCGGCGCAGTTCCTGCTGTCGCTCCCCTCGGCGGGGGTCGCCGCCCCGACCTTCTGGACCGGGCTGGTGCTCATCCAGTTCTTCTCCTTCCGCTGGGGGCTGTTACCGGCCTTCGGGGACGGGGGCGCCGCCTCGTTGCTGCTGCCGGCGGTGACGCTGTCGCTGCCGGCGGCCGCGCTGGTCGCCCAGGTCTTCGCGAAGAGCCTGCGCACCGCGCTCGCCGAGCCGTACATCGGCACGGCCGTCGCCAAGGGAGCGAGCCGGCTCCGGGTCCACTTCTCCCATGCGGCGCGCAACGCGGCGCTCGCGCCGCTGACCGTCGTGGGAGTGCTGGTCGGGCACGTGCTGGCGGGCTCCGTGGTGGTGGAGACCGTCTTCTCCCGCAACGGGATCGGCCGGCTGACGGCGACCGCCGTGACGGCGCAGGACATCCCCGTCGTGCAGGGGCTCGTGGTGGCCGGGGCGTGCGCGTTCGTCCTGGCGAACCTGGCCGTGGACCTCCTGCACCCGGTGCTCGACCCCCGGCTCACGGCGACGGGCCCGACGGCGGTGGCCACATGACCGCACTCGGCACGGCCCCCGACGGCGGCGCCCCCGCCACCGCGCCCGGCACGCCCTTCGACGGCGCGCCGCGGGAGGCGCCCGCGCGGCTCCGCCGGACCGCCGGGTTCTGGCTCGCCCGGCCCGGGCTCGTCCTGTCCGTCGTGTTCCTCGCCCTGGTCCTGCTCGCCGCACTGCACCCAGCCCTGTTCACCGTCCGCGATCCGCTGGCGGGGGTGCCCGCCGACCGGCTCCGGCCGCCCGACGGGGAACACCTCCTGGGCACCGACCAGCTCGGCCGCGACCTGTTCACCCGGCTGGTGCACGGCAGCTCCCTCACCCTGCGGGCGACGGCGCTCGCCGTCTTCGTCGGCCTGGTGGCGGGATCGCTGACCGGGCTGGTGGCGGGCGCGGCCGGCGGCTGGGCCGACAGCGTGCTGATGCGGCTCACCGACGTACTCCTCGCCGTGCCCGGACTGCTGCTCTCGCTCGCCCTCGTCACCGCCCTCGGCTTCGGAACGGTGCAGGTCGCCGTGGCCGTCGGGGTGACGAGCGTGGCCATGTTCGCCCGCATCATGCGGGCCGAGGTGCTGCGGGTCGCCCGGTCCACGTACGTGGAGGCCGCCCGGGCGAGTGGCACCCGCTGGTACGCGGTGCTGCTGCGGCACGTGCTGCCCAACGCGGCCGGGCCGGTCCTCGTCTACGCGGCGGTGGACTTCGGCGGCGTCGTGCTCCAGGTGTCGTCGTTGTCGTTCCTCGGTTACGGGGCGCGCCCGCCCGCCCCCGAGTGGGGGGCGCTGGTCGCCGGCGGCCGTGACTACCTGGCCACCGCCTGGTGGCTGACCACCCTGCCCGGACTCGCCCTGGCGGCCACGGTCCTGGCAGCCAACCGCATCGCCCGCGCCCTCGACGGCGAGGCGAAGGAGACCCCATGACGAAACCCCCGACAGCCCCGGCCGGACGGGCCGGGGCATCCGGCCCCCTGCTCCGCATAGAAGGGCTGAGGGTCTCCTACCGCACCCGGGCGGGCCGGGTGGACGCGGTGCGCGGGGTCACCCTCACCGTCGCACCGGGCGAAGTCGTGGCCCTGGTGGGGGAGTCGGGCTCGGGCAAGTCGACGACGGCACACGCCGTCGTCGGCCTGCTGCCGCCCGGGGCGACGGTCACGGGAGGCCGCGTCCTCTTCGGCGCGACCGACCTCGCCGCCGCCGCAGAACCGGAGATGCGCCGCCACCGCGGCCGGGACATCGGCTTCGTCCCGCAGGACCCCATGGTGTCGCTGAACCCGGTGCGCCGCATCGGCCCGCAGATCGGCGAAGCGCTCCTGATCCACCAGCTGGTCTCCGGCCGGCGCGAGGCGGCGGAACGCGCCGTCGAACTGCTCGCCGAGGCGGGCCTGCCGCAGCCGCACCTGCGGGCCCGGCAGTACCCCCACGAACTGTCCGGCGGAATGCGCCAGCGGGCGCTCATCGCGATCGCGCTCGCCGCCCGGCCGAAGCTGCTGATCGCCGACGAGCCGACCAGCGCGCTCGACGTCACCGTGCAGCGCGCCCTCCTCGACCACCTGGACGAACTCGTCGCCCGCACCGGCACGGCGGTGCTGCTCATCACCCACGACCTGGGTGTCGCCGCCGACCGCGCCCAACGCGTGGGGGTGATGGCACAGGGCGAGATCGTCGAGTCGGGCACGGTCGGTGAGGTGCTGGGCGCTCCCCGGCACCCGGTCACCCGGCAACTGCTGCGTTCCGCGCCGAGTCTCGGCTCGGTACGGGAGAGGACCCCGCCGGTCCGGGACGTCGGGGCCACGCGGGACCTCGTGGTGGCCCGGGGGCTGGTGAAGGAGTTCGCCCGGGGCCGTCGCGACGGGGCGCCCGTCCGGGCCGTCGACTCGGTGGACCTGACGATCGGGCGGGGGGAGACGCTCGCCCTGGTCGGGGAGTCGGGCTCGGGCAAGTCGACCACCGCCCGGCTGCTGGTCCGCCTCGCCGATCCGACGTCCGGCACGGTGCACTTCGACGGCGAGGACATCACCTCGCTGCGCGGGGAGGCGCTGCGTCGGCTGCGGCGCCGCATGCAGATCGTCTACCAGAGCCCCTACGCCTCCCTCGACCCGCGCCGGACCGTGGGGGACATCATCACGGAGCCCCTGCGCGCGTACCGGGTGGGCGACCGGGCCGGGCGCACCCGGGAGGCGGTGGCCCTCCTGGACCGCGTGCGGCTTCCTGCCGGCGCCCTCCGGCGGCGCCCGCACGAGCTGTCGGGCGGGCAGCGGCAACGGGTGGCCATCGCCCGCGCGCTGGCCCTGCGGCCCGATCTGGTGGTGTGCGACGAACCGGTCTCGGCACTCGACGTCTCGGTGCAGGCGCGCATCCTGGAACTGCTCACCGAGCTCCAGGACGAGTCGGGGCTGAGCTGCCTGTTCATCTCGCACGATCTCGCCGTGGTCCGGGGCATCGCCCACCACGTCGGGGTGATGCGGGGCGGCCGGCTGGTCGAGTCGGGCCCGGTGGCGCAGGTGTTCGCCAAGCCCGCCCACCCGTACACGAGGGAACTCCTCGCCTCGGTGGCCGGTTCACGCCGTACCGGTGCGGTGGCCGGCAGCTAGCGGGGTGAGGCCGGGCCGGAAGGGGTGCGCGACGGCCGTCGCCGTCGCGTACCCGGGTGGGGCGGCCAGGTCGCGGACGTGCCAGCCGGCCGGCTGCGCCCCGTCCAGCAGGCAGTCGGTGGCCAGACCGCGCGCGAGGCCCGTACCGAGGCCCTTCAGAAAGGCCTCCTTCCGCGTCCACAGCCGGGCGAAGGCGGCCGGGCGCGCTGCCCGGGGGACGCGCGACAGGCCCTCGCGCTCCGCCGGGTGCAGCCGGGGCAGCAGCGCCTCGACCGTCCCGGACCGCGGCACGCGCTGCACGTCGACGCCCACGGGCACGGCGGCGACGGCGATCACGATCAGGTCGTGGCTGTGCGAGAGGGAGAAGTGCGGCCCCTCCGGGAAGCCGAGCAGCACCGGCCGCCCTCCCGGACGGCCGCCCATTCCGCCGGGCCGGGCGCGCCCGAACCGCAGCCGTGCCGCGTCCGTACCGGTGTACTCGGCGAGGACCTCGCGCAGCGCGACATGCGCGGTGACGTAGCGAAGCCGGGCGCGCGGGTCGGCGAATCCGGCGGCACGGGCCCGCTCTCCCGCGTCGAGGCAGTCAGGTACGGGGGAGCGGAAGGGTTCGCCCGGGGCGGGCAGTCCCAGTGTCCGCAGCCGGACCCGGGGCGGGGCGCTCACTCGGGAGGAGCGGGCCGGGGCCGTCACCGCGCGGCGGCCCGGGCGCCGGCGTCCAGGCACTCGTCGAGGAAGGCCAGGGCGCGCAGGTGGTACGCCCGGGCGGCGGAACCCAGGCTGACGTTGTGCCCGGCCGAGGGAAGCCGGTCCACCAGCACCCGCGGCGCCGCCGGGAACTGCGCGGCGAGGTCGACCAGGTCGGCGTCCTCGTGACGCCACCACGCCTCGTGCTCGGCGAAGGTGAAGCGCACCGGCACCCGCACCCGGGGCAGCAGCCGGGGGAACAGCGTGCCCCACTCCACCGCCGATTCGGCCTCCCGCCGGGGCAGCGGCGCGACGACCGCCCCGCTCTCGCGGAAGGTCCCGGCCGGATAGAGCCGCAGCGGACCCCAGTTGAGCCTGCGCAGCCCGGCGGGCGGCGTGGCCCGGCCGAGCAGCCCGGCGGAGGCGGCAGGCCGGTGCCCGCACCCGGAGACGTCCAGGCCGACGAAGGAGCCGGACGGGGCGTCGGCGGCGAGAGCGAGGGCGAGCTTGCCGCCGAAGGAGTGGGCGAGCAGGAACAGCGGCGCGGTCACATGCCGGTCCCGCGCGTCGGCGAGCGCCGCCCGGACCGTCGCCGCCTGCTCCAGCAGCGGCTGCCCGGCCGGCAGATACGGGGCCGACGCGCCGTATCCGGGCCGGTCCAGGGCGAGCACGGCGCAGCCGAGGCGGGCACCGAGCGCCAGCAGGGAGACGTCCGGATGGGCCTGCCCGTCGAAGTACCCGGCGCTCATCCCGCCGCCGTGCAGGGCGACGACGGTCGCACGCGCCGGACGTCCGTCCACGGGTTCGATCAGCAGCGCGGACAGCGGGACCCCGGCCGCGTCGAGGGTGATCCTGCGGACCCCCGGCGACAGGCGTCCGGGGGCGCTGGTCTTGGGTGCAGGGCGTGCCGTGGTCGTCAGCATCAGGCGTTCCCGTTCCGGTCGGTGCCGCTGGCTCCCCTCCAGAATCGGGTGCGCCCACCGGACGGGACAAGGCACGCCGGTTCAGGACTCCGGCAGAACTCCGCCGCCGCCGGGTCAGGGGAACGTCAGGGTTTCGCCGCCCCGCGCCCCGGGGCGGCGCAGGTCAGCGCGCGACCGTCTTCTCCGCTTCCGTCGACGGCTGCCAGCTGTACCCCGGGACGACGAGGCGGCCGCCCGTCAGGGGGTCCGGGATGATGACGGACGACAGACCGAAGACCTCCTGCACCATCTCCGTGGTGACGACCTCGTCCGGCGCGCCCTGCGCCACGATGCGCCCGTTCTTCATCGCGACGAGGTGATCGGCGTAGCGGATGGCCTGGTTCAGGTCGTGGAGCACGGCGACGACGGTGCGCCCGCGCTCCAGGTTGAGACGGCGCACGAGGTCCAGGACCTCCACCTGGTGGGCGACGTCCAGATACGTCGTCGGCTCGTCCAGCAGCAGGAGTTCGGTGTCCTGCGCCAGGGCCATCGCGATCCACACCCGCTGGCGCTGACCGCCGGAGAGCTCGTCCACCGGGCGGTCGGCGAGGGCGGTCGTGTTCGTACGTTCCAGGGCCTCGCTCACCGCGTGCTCGTCGGCCTCCGACCACTGCTGCCACCACTTCTGGTGCGGCTGGCGGCCCCGCGCCACGAGATCGGCGACGGTGATGCCGTCGGGCGGCGTCGGGGACTGGGGCAGCACGCCGACCGTCCGCGCGATCTCCTTCGCGGGGAGGCCGGCCAGTTCCGCGCCGTCCAGCAGGACGGCCCCGCGCCGGGGCTTGAGGAGCCGGCCGAGCGCCCGCAGGAGCGTGGACTTCCCGCAGGCGTTGGGCCCGACGACGATGGTCACCTTGGCGTCGGGTATCTCCAGGTCCAGGCCCTCGACCACGGTCCGGTCCTCGTAGGCGAGGGTCAGGTCGTGCGCCGAGAGTCGGCTGGCGGACGGACGGCTCATGACGAGATGCCTCCGGAACGGCTACGGGTACGGACGATGAGCCACATCAGGTACGGCGCCCCCACCACGGCGGTGAGGACACCGGTCGGCAGCTCGACCGGGGAGAACAGGCGGCGGGCCAGCAGGTCCGCGACCACGACGATCAGCGCCCCGGTCAACGCCGACGACAGCAGCGGGGTCTGAGCCGTGCGGGTCAGCCGGCGCGCGATCTGCGGGGCGAGCAGCGCCACGAAGTCGACCGGCCCGACCGCGCCGGTGGCCACTGACGCCAGGACGACCCCGAGCACGGTGAGGCCGAGCCGGACCCGGCCCAGACGGACACCGAGCGCGGTCGCGGTGTCGTCGTCGAACGACGCGCCGCGCTGTGCCCGCGCCGCCCACAGGGCCGCCGGCAGGCCGATCAGGAGGACGAGGGCGAGGGGGCCGGCCTCCTCGTAACCGCGGCTGTTGAGCGAGCCGGTGAGCCAGACCTTGGCCTGCTGCGCCACCAGGTAGTCGCCCTTGGTCAGCAGCAGCTGCGTCAGCGAGCCGAGCGCGACCGACACGCCGATGCCGACCAGGACGAAGCGGGAGGAGTGCAGCCCGCCGCGCCACGCGAACACGTACACGATCAGGGCCGCCGCCAGGCCACCGGCCACGGAGACGTAGGGCAGCGCGTCGGCGGCGACGGCATTGAAGCTCAGCGCCGCCACCGTGGCCGCGCCCGCCCCGTGCGTGACGCCGATGACGTCGGGGCTGGCCAGCGGGTTGCGGGCGACGGTCTGCACCAGCGCCCCCGCCACACCGAACGCCACCCCCGCGAGGAGCCCCACGACCAGGCGCGGCAACCGCAGCGTGCCCACGACGAGTTCGTCCGGGCTGGGGCGGCCGAACAGGACGCGCAGGACCTCGGAAGGCGCCACGAACGATTCACCGACGCACAGGTACGCCACGACCGCGCACGCCAGCAGCACCGCGAGCGTCACGGCGACCACGGCCGCCCGGCGGTGCACGAGGAAACTCGCACGTCCGCGCCGCAGCACGGCATGCCCGCCCGGACGCGGACGGGGTACGACGGTGGCTTCGAGGTTGCTCACGCGGCCACCACCTTCCGGCGCCGGACCAGCGCGATCAGGAACGGCACACCGAGCAGGGCGGTCATGACCGCCACCGGCACCTCCGAAGGCGGAAAGAGAACGCGTCCGAGCACGTCGGAGCCGAGGATCATCACCGGACCCAGCAGGGCCGCCAGCGGCAGCACCCAGCGGTGGGCCGCCCCCACCAGCGCGCGGGCGATGTGCGGGACGGCCAGACCGGTGAAGGCGATCGGGCCCACCGAGGCCACGGCCGCCCCGGTGAGCACGAGGGCACCGAGCGCACCGAGGACCCTCAGCCGCCCGACGTTGTTGCCGAGATTGCGCGCGGCGTCGTCGCCCAGGGCGAGCGCGTCCAGACCCCGGGCGATCATCGCGACCAGGATCGTCCCGGCCACCACGAACGGCCACACCTGGCCGATCACTTCGCCGTCGCGCCCGCTGAGCGAGCCGACCTGCCAGAACCGGAACTCGTCCAGGGCACGCGCGTTGGTCGTCGCGACCCCGGACACCAGCGAGGCGAGGAACGCGTTCATCGCGGCCCCCGCCAGGGCGAGTTTGACGGGCGATGCCCCGCCGCGCCCACCGCTGGCGACCGCGTACACACCCACGCCGGCCAGCGCCGCTCCGGCGAACGCGAACCACACGTAGCCGTTCAGCGAGTGCACCCCGAAGAACGCGATGGCGGTCACCACGCCCACCGAAGCACCCTGGCTCACACCGAGGATGCCCGGCTCCGCGATGGGGTTGCGGGTGATCCCCTGCATGACCGTTCCCGCGAGGGCGAGCGCGGCGCCCGCGAGCACGCCGACCACCGTCCGGGGCACCCGCAGCGCGCGTACCACCTGGGCGTCGTCGCTGCCGCCGTCGTGGAACAGAGCCTGCAAGGCGTCCCCCGGCGCGATCTGGCGGCTGCCGACGGTGAGGCTCAGCAGGACGGCGACCAGCAGCATCGCCGCGCCGGCCAGCAGCCAGCCCGCCCGCCGGCGGGTGAGGTCGGTTGGCGACATGCGCCGGACTCACTCTCTCTTCTCGGACCGGGGCCCTCAGGCCGTCAGGTACTTCTCGAGGTCGTCGAGGACCGCGTCGGCGGCGGTGACACCGAGGCCGAGGTACCAGGTCTCGTCCGGCACGTCGAAGGCGTGGCCGTCCTTGACCGCCTTCAGGTTCTTCCAGAGCGGGTTGGCCTGCGCCTTGCTCTTGTCGGTCGCCTTGGCGTCGCCGTACACGCCCGTGAAGATGAAGTCGGCGTCGGCCTGGTCGATGTTCTCGGCGCTCACCTCGGCCGCCAGGTCCGCGATGTCCTGGTTCTTGGGGCGCGGGATGCCGACGTCCTTGAGGATGGTGCCGATGAAGGAGTCGTTGGCGTAGAGCCGGATCAGACCGTCGGGCAGATAGCGGACCATCGACACGGTCGGCTTGTCCGCACCCAGCTTGTCCCCGAGGGCCTTGGCCTTCTTCTTGTACGCGGCGAGGTTCGCCTCGGCCTGCGCCGTCCTGTCCAGCGCGGCGGCGTTGAGGAGGTAGTTCTCCTTCCAGGTGAAGCCGGGCCGGATGGAGAAGACGGTGGGCGCGATCTGCGACAGCTCGTCGTAGGAATTGGCGGCGCGCAGCTGGCTGCCCAGGATCAGGTCGGGCTTGAGCGCGGCGATCGCCTCCAGGTTGAGGCTGTTGATCGTGCCGATGTTCTTCGGTGTGCCCGCGTCCTTCTTGAGATACGACGGCAGCTCCGGCGACCCTTCGGTCGGCGCGAGCCCGACCGGCTTCACACCGAGCGACACGACGTTGTCGAGCTCACCGACGTCGAGCACGACCACGCGCTTGGGCTGCTCCTTGATCTCGGTGCTGCCCATCGCGTGCTTGACCGTACGCGGCCACTGACCGGGCTTCGCGTCCGTGCCGAGCGCCGCGGTCTTCGCCGCCGCGTCGCCGAAGTCCTTGCCGCCCTTGGCGACCGACTTCGAGTCCTTGGACCCCGGGGAGGACGCGCCACCGTCCTTCCCGGACGAGTCGGCGCCGCACGCGGCCAGCGACAGTGCGGCAGCGACGGCGAGAGCGACTGCGGCTGTACCACGGCGCCGATGTGACATGAACGTGCTCCTCGTTGGTTCACCTTTAAATGATTAGGTGAGCCTCACCTTATGCCACCGTATCCGTGGGAGGTACACGGGGGCGGTGTTCGCGCGGCCCCCGGAACGCCTGGTACGGGCAGCCGTCGGCGGCGGCGAGCCGGACCGCCCGCCGCCTGTGCCGGCATCCGCCCGCCCGGGCGGGGGTCAGGGTGCCGGAATGCGGATGACGGGGTTGAACGGGCGCTTGACGAACCCGCTGCGGACGTTGCGGCACGTCGGCGCCTCGCACATGAAGAACTCGTCCACCTTGGTGCGCCCCGTCTGCGTCCTCAGCCAGGTCTTCTCGTCGTCGGTGAGGGGCCGGTGGGTCTCGTCGGAATCGCAGGTGAAGCAGAACAGGGTCTGAGGCTTCATGTGATCTCCCAGAAGTTCCGGATGAGCCGGTCATCGACAGTAGAGAAGGCCGCGGCCGCTCCGGAAGCCCCCATTCGGCGGTCTTCGGGTGCGTGTCGACGCCGTTGACAGGGCGTCAGGTCCTCCCCATGATGGGAGCGCTCCCACGCCTGTTCCACTCCACCCGTGCCGCCCAGATCCCAGGGAGGATCACCCATGGCGCCAACGCACAGACCCGCACGCGGCCCAGCCCGCGCCGCCGCCGTCCTCGTCGCCTCGCTCGCCGCGCTGGCCTCGCTGACCGGTGTGGCCCCCGCCGCACCGCAGGCCGCCGACGACGCGGACGCAGCCGTCCAGGTGAACGCCCAGGCCGCGCTGGGCACGCTGACCGGCGCCGCCCGCGGGGTCAACACCGCCATCTGGGACTCGCACATGAACGACCCCGAGGTGGCCGACCTGATGACGGCGGCCGACGTCGGAATGATGCGCTACCCGGGAGGTTCGTACGCGGACATCTACCACTGGGAGACGCACACGGCACCCGGCGGCTACGTCGCCCCGGGCACCGGCTTCGACGCCTTCATGGGCACCGTCCAGGACGCCGGGGCGCAGCCGATCCTCATCGCCAACTACGGCTCCGGCACTCCCGAGGAGGCGGCCGGCTGGGTCAGGTACGCGAACGTCACCAAGAAGTACGGCGCGAAGTACTGGGAGATCGGCAACGAGATCTACGGCAACGGCCACTACGGCAGCGGCTGGGAGAACGACGAGCACGAGGACAAGAGCCCGAAGGAGTACGCGCGCGAGGTGCGCGCCTACGCGGCGGCGATGAAGGCCGTCGACCCCACGGTCAAGATCGGCGCGGTCCTCACCAGCCCGGGGGAGTGGCCGGACGGGGTCGTCGGCGACGGCGACGCGGGCGACTGGAACCACACCGTGCTCCCCGCCGTGGCCGACGTCATCGACTTCGTCAGCGTCCACTGGTACGCGGGCGGCTCGGACACCACCGCCGACGCAGCCCTGTCGAAGCTGGCCAAACTGCCCGGTGAACTCCGCGAGGTGCGCAACCAGATCGACCGGGCCGCGGGCGCCCGCTCGCCCGGCATCGGGATCGCGCTCACCGAGATCAACACCAACACCGGCGGCGCCCGGCTCACCGCCCGCCCCAACGGCCTGTTCGCCGCCGACGCGTTCATGACGGCGCTGGAGAACGGCGTGTTCAACGTCGACTGGTGGAACACCCACAACGGCGCGGGCGCGATCACCACCGTCGACGGCGAGACCGATTACGGCGACATGGGCATGCTGTCCAGCGGCGGCTGCACCGGAGACGTCTGCCAGCCGGCGCCGAACACGCCCTTCCACCCGTACTACGGGATGAAGATGACCGCCGAACTGGGCACCGCGGGCGACACGATGGTCGCCGCCGAGTCCTCCGCGCAGGACGTCTCGGCGCACGCCGTGCTCCGCGACGACGGACGGCTGAGCGTCATGCTCGTCAACAAGAACCCGGACAGCGCGCGGACCGTCGCCCTCGACTACGACGGATTCACCCCGTCCACCACCGCGCCGGAGGTCCGCCGCTACGCACGCGGCGACAGCGACATCACCGAGGTCACCGAAGGTGACGCGACCGCGTCCCGGGTCACGGTGCCCCCGTACGCCCTGCTCACCGTGACCCTGGAACCGAAGACCGGGACGGGGCCGGGCGCTTCGGCGGCGAGCACCCCGGGCACCCCGCGCCTGGACGCGGTCACCGACACCACCGCGCGCCTTACCTGGGACGGTGCGACGGGCGCGTCCCGCTACCTGGTCCAGGAGCGCGACGGCGCCCACACCCGGCTGGTCGGCGAGTCCACCGGCACCTCGGTCACCCTGCGGAACCTGCCACCGGGCAGCACCCACACGGTCAACGTGCTGGCCGCCGACGCGGCGGGAAGACTCTCCGGCGCGTCCTCACCGCTGACCTTCAGCACCGGCACCCCGGCGGACGCGGTCTGCTCCGTGACGTACCACCGTGACTCCAGCTGGGGCAACGGCTTCGTGACCACCGTGACCGTACGCAATCTGGCGGACACGCCGATCACGGGCTGGACCGTTGACTGGGACTGGCCGACGACGGGCCAGTCGGTGGACTCGGGCTGGAACGCCACGTTCCACCAGACCGGTTCCCATGTGCGGGTCACCGCTCCCGACGGCGCGGGCCCGCTGGCGTCGGACGGCGGTTCGACCGCCTCCTTCGGGTTCGTCGGCGCCAACGACGGCCCCAACCCCGACCCGGCCGTCTTCCGTCTGAACGGCGCGGTCTGCTCGGGCGGCTGACGCCGTCGCACGGGGGGCCCGGCTCCCGGGCTCCCCGTGCGTCACCCGGTCCGCACATGCGTGGCTCCTCGCATCGGCCCGCGGAACGTGGTCCGCTGGACCGAACGACCGCCGGGGCGAGGAGCAGCATGACGGATGAGCACCGCCGGCCCACGGACGCCGTCGTCGTCGGAGCCGGTCTGGCCGGTCTGGCCTGCGCGCTGGATCTCTGCCGCTCCGGACGGAAGGTGGCCCTCCTCGAGGCGTCCGACTCGGTGGGCGGCCGGATGCGCACGGACCGCCGGGACGGATTCCTGCTCGACCGCGGCTTCCAGGTCTTCAACACCTCGTACCCGCAGGTGAAGCGGCGCCTGGAGCTGAGGAGCCTGCGCCTGCGGCCGTTCACCGCGGGCATCATCGCCCACACCCGGACGGGCCCCGTCCGCCTCGCCGACCCGACGCGGGAACCGGGCGCGGTGGGGACCCTGCTGCCGGGCCGGGTCCTCTCCGCCCGCGATCTGGGCATCCTCGCGGCACTCACGGCCCGCGACGCGATGCTCCCCGTTTCCTCGGTCAGGCGCCGCCGCGACGAAACCACTTCGGCGGCGCTGTTCCGGGCCGGCCTGTCGGACGACGTGATCACCGGTGTCCTGCGGCCGTTCCTGGCCGGGGTGTTCCTGGAGGACGGGCTCGACACCTCCGCCCGCTTCTTCCACCTGGTCTGGCGGAGCATGGTGCGCGGGACGCTGTGCCTGCCCGCGCAGGGCATCGGCGCCGTACCCCACCAGCTCGCCCAGGGCCTCCCCGACGGCGTCCTGCGGCTCGGCGCACCCGTCGCGGAGATCACCGACACCGGGGCCGCACTGGAGGACGGGAGCGAAGTCCCCGCGAGCATCGTCGTGGTGGCGACCGAACCGGCCGCCGCCGCCCGCCTGCTGCCCGGCCTGTCCGTGCCGGACACCCGCACCGTAACGACGTACTACCACGCCACCGACCGCACCCCGCTCGCCGAACCGACGCTGCTGGTGGACAGCACCGGACCGGTCCTCAACACCTGCGTGCTCAGCGAGGTCGCCCCCACGTACGCGCCTCCCGGCACCGCGCTGATCTCCACCTCCGTGCTCGGCGCCGACCTCCCGGGCCGTGCCCAGGCGGTGCTGCGGCGCCTGGCCGACCTGTACGCCACCGACACGAGCGGCTGGACGCCGATCGCCGCCCGCACCGTCGAGGGCGCGCTGCCGGCGATGCGACCGCCCTGGCCGCTGAGCCGCACCACCCGCGTCCGCCCGGGCCGGTACGTGTGCGGCGACCACCGGGCGACCGGCTCCGTCCAGGGCGCCCTGGCCTCGGGCACCCGGGCCGCCCGGGAGGTGGCGGCGGACCTGGCGCGCCGGACATGAGCCGCTGCGACGTGGCCGTCGTCGGAGGCGGCGCGGCCGGCCTCAGCCTCGCGCACCGGCTGACGGAGACCGGCGCCGCCCGGGTGACCGTGATCGAGCCGCCGGACGGCCCGGAGCGCCCGCCGGAGCGGACCTGGTGCTACTGGCACGCGGAGGCGGACGGCCTCGACGAGGCGGTCGGCGCGTCCTGGTCCGTGCTGCGCGTGCACGGCGCCGACGGCCGCCCGGTCACCGTCGAACCGGCCCCCTTCACCTACCGCATGGTGCGCTCCGCCGACTACGAACGCCTGGTCCACGGGCGCCTGGCCGAGGCGGACGGGGGACGCCTGCTGCGGGCCACGGCGGGCGCGGTGCGCGGGGTGCCGGGCGGCGCCGTGGTCCACTGCACACTGCCGGACGGCTCCACGGTGGACGTGCGCGCCCGCCGCGTGTTCGACTCCCGGCCCCTGCCCGCCCCGCCGCCCGCGCGCACCCAGCTGCTCCAGCACTTCCGGGGCTGGTTCGTCCGCACCGGCGGTGACCGGTTCGATCCCGGGATCGCCGACCTCATGGACTTCCGCGTCCCCCAGCCCGCCCACGGGCTCGCGTTCGGCTACGTGTTGCCCCTGGCCCCGGACCGCGCGCTCGTGGAGTACACCGAGTTCTCCCGCCGCCCGCTGACCACCGAGGCGTACGAGTCCGCGCTCGGCCACTACTGCCGCGACGTACTCCGGCTCGGCGGACTCACGGTGGAACGTACGGAGCAGGGCGTCATTCCGATGACGGATGCCCGGTTCCCGTACCGGGCCGGGCCCGCCGTGTTCCGCATCGGCACCGCGGGCGGCGCCACCCGCCCGGCCACCGGCTACACGTTCGCCGCCGTGCAACGGCAGAGCCGGGCCATCGCCGCCGCCCTGTGCAAGGGCCGGGGGGCCTTCCCCGCTCCCCACGGACGGCGGGCCCTCGCCATGGACGCCATCGTGCTCCGCGCCCTCGACACCGGCCGGATCGACGGCCCGGACTTCTTCACCGGCCTCTTCCGCCGCGTCCCGGCCGAACGGCTGCTGCGGTTCCTCGACGGCGCGGCCTCGCTCCGGGAGGAGTGGGGCATCGGACTGCGCACCCCCGTCCGGCCGATGCTCGCCACCGCAGCCGAACTGCCCTTCCTCCCGCGCCGGACCCGGCCGGCCACCAGAGACGGAGGGAGCCACCGATGACCCTGCTGCGCGACCACGACCTGGCCCGGGCCTTCGACCACGCCTCTCGCACCTACGACGGCCTGACCTCCCTCAACCCCGGCTACCGCACCGACCTCCTGCGCTCGGCCCGGCGGCTCCGACTCCCCGGCGGCGGCGCCGGACTGCACGTCCTCGACCTCGGATGCGGCACCGGCGCCTCCACCCGCGCCCTGCTCACCGCCGCGCCCCTGGCCAGGATCACCGCCGTGGACGCGTCGGCGGGCATGCTGCGCCGCGCCCTGACCAAGCCCTGGCCGGCCCGCGTGCGCTTCCTCCACCTGACCGCCGAGGAACTGGCCACGGCCGGGGAGGGGCCCTTCGACGCGGTGTTCGCCGCCTACCTGTTCCGCAACGTCAGCGACCCGGACGCCGTCCTCGGGTCCGTACGGGCCCTGCTGGCGCCGGGCGGACGCCTCGCCGCACACGAGTACAGCCTCAGTGGCTCACGGGCGCACCGGGCGCTGTGGACCGCCGTCTGCCACGGGGTGATCATCCCGGCGGGCACGCTCACCGGCGACCGCGTGCTCTACCGCCACCTCTGGCGCAGCGTCACCTCCTTCGACACCGCACCCGTCTTCGCCGAACGGCTCGCCCTGGCCGGTCTGACCTCGGTGCGGGTCGTCCCCGTCGCCGGATGGCAGACGGGCATCGCGCACACCTTCCTCGCCCGCAACGGCCACCCGGCCCCGGCACCGGAGCACGCCTCGTGAACGCCCGACCCCCCGCCGCCCGACGAGGCCGCGACCGCAAGGCCGAAGTCCTGCTCCCGGCCTCCGGCGCGGCACGCTTCGGACGGGGTGACGAACCGTCCGCCGTCGTCGTCGGGGGCGGAATCGCCGGCCTGGCCGCGGCGACCCTGCTGGCCGAGCGGGGCGCCCGGGTGACCCTGTACGAGAAGGACGACGCGCTCGGCGGCCGCCTCTCCGGCCACCGCACCGTGCTGGCCGACGGCTCACAGGTGACGATGACCCGCGGGTTCCACGCGTTCTTCCGCCAGTACTACAACCTGCGAGGCCTGCTCCGGCGTACCGACCCCGCCCTCGACCGTCTCGTCCCGCTGCCCGACTACCCCCTGCGGCACAGCGGCGGCCTGACCGACAGCTTCGCCCGGGTCCCGAGGACGCCGCCCCTCAGCGCGCTGGGCTTCGTCGCGCGCAGTCCCACCTTCGGCCTGCGCGACCTGGCAGCCATGGACGCCCGATCCGCGCTCCCGCTCCTCGACGTCCGCGTACCCGAGGTGTACGAGCGCTTCGACGACGTCGGCGCGACCGCCTTCCTGGAGAGCGTGCGCTTCCCGGAGGCCGCCCACCACCTGGCGTTCGAGGTGTTCTCGCGCAGCTTCTTCGCCGACCCGCGCGGACTGTCCGCCGCCGAACTTCTGCTGATGTTCCACATCTACTTCCTCGGCTCGTCCGAGGGCCTGCTCTTCGACGTACCGTCCGAGCCCTTCCCGCAGGCGCTCTGGGAACCTCTCGCCGCCTACCTCGACGACCTCGGCACCGACATCCGGACCGGGACGCCCGTGCACCGGATCGCCCCTCGTGACGGCGGCGGGGCCGACGTCCACACCGCGACCGGCGTCCACCGGTACGACGCCGTGGTGCTCGCCCTCGACACCGAGGGGCTGCGGCACACCGTCGCCGCGTCTCCCGGCCTCGGCACCGCACGCTGGCGCGAGGGCGTCGCCGCCCTGCGCACCGCGCCGCCGTTCCTCGTCTCCCGGCTCTGGCTCGACCGCCCCGTCCGCCCGGACCGGCCCGGCTTCCTCGGCACCAGCGGCTACGACGGGCTCGACAACATCAGCACCCTGGAACGGTACGAGGGCGAGGCCGCCCGCTGGGCCGCGCGCACCGGGGGCTCCGTCGTGGAACTGCACGCGTACGCCGTCGATCCCGGCGCCGAACACAAGGAGGTGCAGGAACGGCTCGTCGAGCGGCTGCACCGCGTGTACCCGGAGACCCGCGACGCCCGCGTGGTCGACTTCCGGCACGCATGGCGCTCCGACTGCCCGCTCTTCGAGACCGGCTCCCACCCGCTGCGCCCCACGGTGCGCACTCCGCACCCCTGGCTGGCCCTCGCCGGGGACGCGATCCGCTGCGATCTGCCCGTCGCCCTCATGGAGCGGGCGGCCACCACCGGCTTCCTGGCGGCGAACGCCCTGCTCGCCGACCGGGGCGTCCGGGGACAGGTGCTGTGGACGGTGCCCCGCAGGGGCCGCTCCCGTGTGCTCCGCGCGCTCGCCGCCGCGGGGCGTGCATGAAACGCCTCAGCCCGGAAAGCGCCCGGTGCTGCGCAGCGTCCAGCGCCTCTCCGCGTACGCCAGGTCGTCCACCCACAGCCGCCCGGCGGTACGGCGCATCAGCGGTCGCAGCACCGGGGCGAAGGACCGGGCGAGCGCGAAGCCCGGCCGGTCCGATGTGGCGACCGTCGCCTCGACGACGGCGGTGCGCGGGCGCTCGTGATCCGGACGGGTCAGCGGCGTCGCGTGCGTCTCGACGACGGAGGACGCGCCCTCGCCGTCCGTGATGCGCATGACGACGGTGCGCGGCCCGGGCGCCGTGAACTCCGCCCGCACCGGGACCACCAGGCGCCCGGCCACCCGGAAGGACACGTCGACCACGAAGGCGTCGTCCGCGTCGCCGCGCGGCTCACGCACCACCGACAGGTCGATGAACGAGTACGGGTGGAACCACGACCCGTGCCACGGGTCGAGCCGGTTGGCCACCACGTCCTGCGGTTCGCACCGCCCGACCGTCGTGAACACCGCGTCCACCGCGCCGCCGCGCGCGGGCCGTACGGGGACCACGGGCCGCTCGGTGGGCTCCTCACCGCCCACCTCGTCCAGCCGCACCCACACCAGTACGCCGTCGTCGTACACCGGGAAGGGCTGCCAGCCCGCGAACGGGGCACCGTCCAGGGCCAGTCCGTGCCAGTGGCACACCAGCGTGCCGCACACCACCCGGCTGTCCCGCAGCGGTGCCCCCAGGTGCGGGCAGACACCGGACCCGGCGCGCGGCTCACCGCCCGCCGCACGCCACAGCACGACCTCCGTGCCGCCGACCGTCCGGCCGTACGGGCGGTCACCGACGCGCACCTCGCGCGAGGCGCCCACCACGTACCAGTTGCCGGACGGACGGGCCGTGGCCCGCTTCAGCGCCTCGGCCACGAGTGCCGGACGCGCGTCGCGCCAGGTGGGCTCCTGCCCTGCCCAGCCGGGGCCGGAGGCCCGCAGCCGCAGCGGCGGCGACCACCGCCGCCCGTTCCGCCTGCTCACCGCACCGGCTCCTTCCGTCCGGCCTCCGGGCCCCCGGCCACGCCCCGGCCGCGGGCATGCCACCTGGCCGCCGCCACGCGCAGCGCACCGGCGGCGGCCGTGGCCGCGCGGCGTCGCCGGGAGACGACCGCACGGCGGTGCAGGACGCGGTAGTCCTGCTCCGCGACCGCGTCGAGGATTCCGCCGTAGAGCGTGAACGCCGCGCGGATACAGGGGCGCACCCGGGGATCGAGCATGCCGATGCCCGGTTCCGCCGTCCGGTACACCCCGCGCGTCAGCTCCGTCGCGGCCACCAGCGCGGCCCGGATGCGCGCGTCCCCGCGCCCGGTGCGCCGGCTCCACTCCAGCAGCGCCCGGTCCACGCCGTGGGAGGAGAGCAGATCGCCGGGCAGGTAGACGCGGCCCCGGTCGAGATCCTCGCCCACGTCCCGCACGAAGTTGGTCAGCTGGAACGCCACCCCCAGCGCGGCCGCGTGCGGCTCGGCCTCCTGCCGGGGCACGACCGTGCCGAGCACGGGCAGCATCTGGAGACCGATCACCGCGGCCGAACCGTGCACGTATGTCTGCAGGTCGGCGTAGGTGGGGTAGTGGGTGACGGTCAGGTCGGCCCTCATCGACGACAGGAAGTCGGCGAACAGGTCGTGTCCGATGCCGTACCTGGCAGCGGTGTCGGCCACCGCCCGGACCACCGGTTCGTCGCTCGTGCCGGTCCTCAGTCCGTGCGCCAGATCGTTCTCCAGGCGCAGCAGCAGCCGGTCGCGCTCGGCGGGCGTCCGGTGCCGGTCCAGGTCGTCCACGATGTCGTCGGCCCAGCGGGCGAAGCCGTACAGGGCGTGCACCGCGGACCGCCGCTCGGGCGGCAGGAGCCGGGTGGCCAGGAAGTACGTACGGCCGTGGCGTGCGTTGAGCTCCCGGCACCGGGCGTACGCGGTGCGCAGCCCGGGTTCGGTGATGCCGGCGGCGTCCAGTTCACGACGGGTCATCGGCACCTGCCCGGACCAGGGGAGCGGAGCCCGTGCGCACCCGGCGGGCGCGGGGCCCGGCGACGCCGGTGATCCGGGCGGCGGCCAGCTTGCCGCTGAGGAGCACGGTCGGCACGCCGACGCCGGGCGTGGTGCCGCACCCCGCCAGGACTGCGTTCTCCGTTCCCCGCAAGAGGTTGCGCGGCCGGAAGGGACCGGTCTGGGCGAAGGTGTGGGACAGCGAGAACGGGCTTCCGGCGGCGTGGCCCCGGGCCGTCCAGTCGAGCGGGGTCACCAGAAGCTCCTCCTCGATGCTGTCGGCGAACCCGTCCAGACCCCGGCGTTCGAGTTCGCGGACCAGCGTGTCGCGGTAGCGCGGGCCGAGATCCGCCCACGCGGTGGCCGGGGGACCGGTCGTGGTGTTGGGGCAGGGGGCGAGCACGTAGTGCAGATGGCGGCCCGGGGGCGCCAGCGAGGGGTCGTGCGCCGTGGGACGGGTGATCAGCAGCGAGGGGTCGCTCATCAGCGTCCCCGTGCGGGTCAGCTCCTCGAACGTCCGCTCCCACGCGGCGCCGAACGAGAGGGTGTGGTGCGCGAGATGAGGCCAGGTGCGGTCCGTGCCGGCATGCAGGACCACGGCGGACGGCGAGTGGCGCGGCCGGACCGGTCGCCGGGGGCGGCGCCCCAGCAGCTCGTAGGCGGCGGGCAGTTCGCAGCTCAGCACCACCGCGTCGCAGGCGATGCGCTCGCCGGTGGCCAGCCGTACGGCCCGCACCCGCCCCGCCGAACGTTCCAGGGCGTTCACCTCGGACGCCCACCGCAGATCGGCGCCCGCCTCCGCCGCCGCGTCGGCCATGGCCCGGGGGAGTGCGTGCATGCCGCCCCTCGGGAACCACACCCCGGCCACGGTGTCCATGTAGGCGATCACGGCGTAGGCCGCGAGCGCCCTGGCCGGGGCCACACCGGCGTACAGCGACTGGAACGAGAAGACCCGGCGCAGGCGTTCGTCGGAGAGGAAGCGGCCGATCCGGCCGTCGAGGCGTCCGAACCCGCCCAGCGCCGCGAGCCGGGCCAGGTCAGGATGCAGCAGCCCGAAGGGCGAGTCGAAGTTCGTGTCGATGAAGCGGCTCATCTGCGCCCGGTACAGACGCTCCAGCCACCGCCGCAGGTCGCGGTAGCCCGCCGCCTCCGCCGGGCCGGCGAAGCGCCGCACCTCGGCCTCCATCGCCTCGCCGTGGGTGTGCACGTCGAGCGAGGACCCGTCCGCGAAGCAGGCCCGGTACGCCGGATGCAGGGCTGTCAGCTCGACGCGGCGGTACAGGCTGTCGCCCACCGCGGCGAACGCCTCGTCGGCCAGGTGCGGCATGGTCAGCACCGTGGGACCGGTGTCGATCCCGAACCCGCCCAGCCGGACCCGCCCCGCCCGGCCTCCGGGATCCGCGTCGCGTTCGACCACGGTGACCCGGCGGCCCGCCCCCAGCAGATGCAGGGCACAGGCCAGTCCGGACAGCCCCGCACCCACCACGACGACATGGCCCGTGGGCCCCGGCACGCCCTTCACCCGGCCCCCATTCCGCTCGCGCGCGCACGCCGGCCTCCTGCCGGGACGCACATCGGGCGATCTCACCCCGCCCGTCGCCGAATGCGGGGCGCGGTACGGCGTGTCGCGCCGCGATTCCTCCGGTCGGCGTACGTGCTACTCGCGCGCCGGCAGGTCGTATGCCACCGCCAGGCGGTCGAGGGCGTCACGGAGTGCGGCCTGCTGGGACGGGGTGAGGGCCGCGGCCAGGCGCGCGTCGAGCGCGAGCGCCATGCCCGTGCACCGCCCCAGGAGCGCCCGGCCCTCGTCGGTGAGAAGCAGCACCTGGCGGCGCCGGTCGGCCGGATCGCGCAGCCGCTGGATCGCGCCCTTGGACTCCAGGTGATCGGCGAGGGACACGACGAGGCTGGGCGCCACTCGCATCAGCCGGGCGATCTCCAGCTGCGAGGAGGCGAGCCCCGCATCGAGGACGCCCAGCACGCCGACGTGCTTGGGCTTCAGGCCGACCTCCGCCAGCTCCTCCGCGTACTGATCGGAGATCACCGCACCCAGGGCACCCAGGCGGAAGCTGAGCGTCTCGGTCCAATTGACATCGTTCACAGACAGCATGCTACCTTCCTCGAACCATTCACTCTCTGAATGATTTGAGGTGAGAACAGTGATCGACCCTCGTACCGTCCAGGTGGTCTTCGCCGACCTCCAGGACAGCATCGTGGCCCTCAGCCGCACGAACAGTCCGGCGGGCATCAGGCGCTCGGCGGGGGCCCTCGGCCAGGTCGCCCAGGTGCTCGGCATCCCGTTCAGCGTGTCGGCCGCGCCCCGCCCCGGCGGGCCCGGCACCATCGCCGAACTTCCCGAGGCTCCCCCTTACGTGCGCGGCGGCCCGTCCTGCTGGGACGACCGGCCCTGGCGCGAGGCGGTGGCGGCCCGGCGCCGCGACGCCCTGGTCGTCTGCGGAGTGACCTCCGAGATAGTGGTCCTGCACACCGCGCTCGACGCCCTGGCCGACGGGTACGACGTGATCGTCCCGGTCGACGCGTGCGGCGGCATGTCGGAGCGCACGGAGGCGGCCGCGCTGCGGCAGGTCGAGGCGGCGGGAGGCTCCGTGACCTCGGTGGCGAGCCTCGTCACGGACATGGTCCGTGACTTCACCGATCCCCCCGGCCGCCAGGTCATCACCGCACTTCACGCCCTGATGAGCCAGAGCCTGCATTCGACAGTCCCGCCCGTGCTTCCGGAGGACACCCCGTGAAACTCGCACCCCATCTGTACCGACTCGGCAACGACGTCGTGTCCTGCTACCTCGTCGACACCGACGAGGGCATCACCCTCATCGATGCCGGGCTTCCCGGTCACTGGAAGGACCTGCTGCGTGAACTCCGCGCCCTGGGCAAGTCCGCCGACGACATCCGCGGCCTTGTGCTGACCCACGGCGACTCGGACCACATCGGCTTCGCCGAACGCCTGCGCACCGCCCACGGCGTACCGGTGTTCGTCCACGCCGACGACGCGCTACGCGCCCGTACGGGGAAGAAGCCCAAGGTCGCCGTCGGCCCCATGCGCCCCGGCCCCGCCCTCGGGTTCCTCGGCTACTCCCTCCGCAAGGACGGCCTGCGCCCCCGCTACGTCGGCGCGGTCACGGAGATCGCCGACGGTGACGTCCTCGACCTGCCCGGCAGCCCGGTGATCGTGGGCATGCCGGGACACTCACCGGGCAGTGTGGCGGTGCACGTCCCGTTGGCCGACGCGGTCTTCGTGGGGGATGCCCTGACTACGCGCCACGTCCTGACCGGGCGCACCGGTCCCCAGCCGGCCCCCTTCACGGACGACCCCGCCGAAGCGCTCGCCTCGCTGGACCGGATCGCCGGTCTGTCCGCCTCCTGGGTGCTGCCGGGCCACGGCGCGCCCTGGCGCACTTCGCCGGACCGGGTGGGCGGGGCCGTGCGGTCGGCCGCCGCCGGGTGACCGTCAGGTGACCGGCACGCCGGGGTTGACCAGCCCGGCGCCGCCGGTCACCCGGTTGTCCGAGGTCACCGTCACGGGGCAGCCCGGTGCGTAGTTGGTGACGTCGATGGCGAAGCGGGTGGGGCCGGTGGCGCCGGTCAGGTCGGCGGTGTTGTTGCGGAAGACCGTGCCGCAGCCCCAGCCCGGGTCCTGGGTGTGGGTCTGGAAGCCGTCGTTGGTGGTGCCGGTGCCCCGGTTGTTCTCGACGGTGTAGCCGTTGCCCTTGATGTCGACCCAGGAGTCGTCGTAGTTGGCCCCGGTGAGGCCGTCGCCGTCGAAAGTGTTTCCGGAGATCAGGCCACCGGTGGTGCCTTCCTTGATGTCGATGTTCTCGCCGCCGATGCCGGGGCCGATGACGTTGTCGAGGATGCTGACGTGGTCGCTGGCGTCCGTCAGGGTGTTCGCCGTGCCGACGTACACCCCCTCGCCCATGCCGTCGCCCGACAGGCCCGTGTCGTGGATGGCGGAGTT
Organism: Streptomyces sp. NPDC052299; assembly: GCF_040679335.1. Classification (NCBI taxonomy): domain Bacteria; kingdom Bacillati; phylum Actinomycetota; class Actinomycetes; order Kitasatosporales; family Streptomycetaceae; genus Streptomyces; species Streptomyces sp. NPDC052299. The sequence continues at coordinate 200,911 of NZ_JBFAUP010000002.1, forward strand.
CCGGACCACTCCGTAGCTGCTCGACGTCCGGAAGTGGATGCCCTCCATGGTCGTGTGGTGGATCTCGACCGAGTCGGCCACGACGTGGTCGGACGAGTCGATCATGATGCCCTTCTGGCCGCCGGTGACGGTGATGCCCCGGATCACCCAGTACGGCGCGCTCGTGAGCTGGATGCCGTTCCCGCCGCCCGTGGGGGTGGTGAGGACCGCGGCACGCGAGCCGGTCAGGGTGATCGGGGCGCTCGCGGTGCCACCCCGCGTGATCTTGAAGTTGCCCGAGTAGGAGCCGTCCGCCAGCTCGATCGTCTGCCCCGGTACGGCTGCGGCCAGCGCGGCCTTGAGTTCCTTGCCGTTCGTCACCCGCACCACCGCCGCGTCGGCGGAGGCGCCACCGGGCGTGGAGAACAGGCCCGCGCCGACGAGTGCCGCGGCGACAGCGGCGCGCCGCACCGGTCGCCCGGACCGGCCGGAAGGGGAAGGGGTGCGGGGCATGGCGGGACCTCGTCATCTTGGCAGGGGCATAACAACTCACGGGGTGCCCCAGATTGGACTGGACCAGCGGAGTCGTCAAGGGGGAAGCGGCCCGGGCCCGCGAAGTCAGGCCCCGGGACCGGCCCCGTGCCCGATCGCGATCATGGCCGCGTCGTCGTCCAGATGCCCGCCGACGTACCGCAGCAGGTCGTCGCGGAACCGGTCGATGAAGGCGTCTGGGTCGTCCTCGGCCCAGCCGGTGACACGCTCCGCGAGCGGATAGAAGGCGCGGGAGGCGTCGCGGGCCTCGGTCACGCCGTCGGTGTACAGCAGCAGAAGGTCGCCGGGAGCGAAGCGGAAGCTGTCGACGTGATAGCGCGGGTGCGACAGGCCGCCAAGACCCAGCGGGGGAGCGGGCGAGGCGGCGACCACCGTCAGCGGCCGTCCGCCGCGCAGCACGACCGGCGGGGGATGCCCGCAGGAGACCATGTGCACGAGGTCGTGCCGGTCGGGGATGTCGAGCACGGTGGCGGTGATGAACGATTCCCCGGGGCCGTTCCCGTCCGGCTCGGGCAGCCCCCGGGACACGCTCTCGTCCAGGTGGGCGACCAGCTCGTCCAGGCTCGCCCGGTCCCGGGCAGCGGCGTGGAACGCGCCGAGCAGCAGCGCCGCGTCACTGACCGCGCTGACCCCCTTGCCCCGTACGTCACCGATGATCAGTCGCGTTCCCGTATCGGTGCGCGCCGCCGCGTACAGGTCCCCGCCGATCTGCGCCTCCGCCTCCGCCGCGAGGTAGAGCGAGGCCACGCGCAGCGGCCCGAGGCGCCGGGGCAGCGGGGGCAGGACCGCCCGCTGGACCGCCTCGGAGACGTACCGCACCTGGTCCAGCTCGCGGGCGCGGCGCTCTCGCAGCACGCAGAAGACCACAAGGCAGACTCCGACCAGCGCGAGGGCGACGGTTTGTGTCTCGTGGTTGGCCGAGAAGAGCTCGTCCGGATCCCGCAGCACCGCGATCGCCATCTGCGCGACCACCGCCAGCGCGGCCACGAACCCGACGGCCCGGGGGCCGCCGATCGAGGGAGTGATCGCGGGCGCCGCCACGAGCAGCGGGCCCAGATGGATGTCGGGCGGTGCCAGGACGTCCACCAGGAAGACCGCGATGATCCAGCCGACGGGGACGGCGAGCAGGGCCCGGCGGCGGTTTTCGGCGTACTGCGCCATGACTCCTCTCTACACCGCACCCGTCCGTCCCGCACTCGCCCGGCCCCGCGACGGGGCGGCACGCCGAGGGGCTGTGCCCGTGACATCCGGCACAGCCCCTCGGCCCCGTCCGGGGCAGGCGGCTCAGGAGAAGACGACCGACCTGAGGAGCAGGCGGTCGGAAGCCCCCCTGCCGGGCGGCAGGACGTAGTACGTGTCGCCCTCGCAGTCGGCGTCCAGGAAGACGATGGCGGTCGCGTCCGTGAGGTTCTTGGGTGCCCGGGAGGGGGCCCCGGGCACGGACGCGGGCGCCTCCAGGTTGACGCACCGGCCGCTCTCAGGGTTGTTGAGGAAGCCGACGGCCTCGTACCCGTCCACGGTGGTGTAGGAGTACCGGAACTGACCGGTCGCGGCCGACGCCGAGCCGGGCACGGCCACGAGAAGTACCGCCGCGCCGGCCGCCGCGCCGACAGCCTTGGTGAGGGAGCGAAGAGACACCGGGGATCGTCCTCCTTCTTGTTGTCCTTCGGGTCGGTGCCAGAGATGCCCCCGGTGGCCGGAAGCCAACACGGCTTCCCCCCATCGGGCTGCGTCGAATCGTTTCTTCAGGGTCGAATGGCCTATACGTCCCGTACGTCACCCGCGATGTCCGGCCCCGCCACCCGACGGGCCCGGGGCCGATGCGAGCGTAGGGGCCATGACTACTGACGCACCGGCAGAGGAACGGGTCACACGCGTGTGGGCCCAGATCCTGGAATGGCTCGCCGACTACACCCCACCGTCGTACGCGGCTCTCCGGCCTGGCGCGTCCGAGGACGAACTGGCAGAGTTGCAAGCCGCCTTGGGCGTGAACGTCCCGGAGGAGCTGAAGGCGTTGTGGCGGCTGTCCGCCGGCGAGGACGGTGTGAACGGCTCGGGGCTCATGCTGGGCGACTGGGCCCTGATGCCGCTCGACGCCGTGGCCGAGGTCCACCGTCGGCAGATGGAGGGCGAGAAGGAGTTCAGCGAGGCGGACGGCCCGGCGTTCTGGGAGCCCTGGTGGATCCCGTTCTGCTCCCGCGGCCCGGACGACACCGTCGTCGGCCTCTTCCTCGACGGCCGGACCGGCGAGGTCCGCCGCTGGACCGGATACGGGGACCGCGAGCGCGAGTACAGGTCGCTGGCCGGCTACCTCGAACTCATGGCGGTCAGCCTCGAAGCCCCCCTGACGGCCGCGGGGCCGGAGAAGCCCGGCATGCTGGACGGCGCCCTCGTCTGGGGACCCCGCGACGACGAGCGCGGCGACCAGTGGCTGCCGCACCTCGGCGAGGCCGCGCCCCGCCATCCCGCCAAGACCCTCGGCGCGATCCGGGAAGCCCTGCCCCGCGACGAGCGCGACGAGTTCGACCGGCGGCGCGACGCCCTCGACCTGACCGACCCGGAGACCGTCGCCGCCTTCCTGGACCTCTGGTGGGGACGCGCCGTGCAGGCCCAGGAGAAGCTGGAGGACGAGGTCGCGTCCGCGCTGCGCGGCAACGTCCTGGCCCAGCCGGGCGGCAGGCTGGCACCGGAGTACGAGGCCGCGTTGCCGCCCGCGATACGCCCCAGACCGCCGTCCTTCTGGGACATCCGGGCCGCCCTGCGCCACGAGAGCGTGCGCGCACGGTTCGACCAGGACAAGCTGAAGGCGATCCCGCCGCACTTCCCGGCGCTGCTGCTGCGCTGGTGGGACATCGCCCGGCTGATGGCCGACCCCTGCGGCGACCGGGCCGTCCGCGAGGTCGTCAGCGGTCGCCACGAAGCGCGGAAGGCCCGGCAGCCCCGGCCCTCGTGAGCGGTCGCGTGCCGCGCGAGACCCGGGAGCGTGGTAGTGCGTACGGCCGGAACCGGGCGCCGGGCACCGTCTCTGGCCAGTTACGCCCTCCCGTCGCAACCCACGTGGCCGTTACATTCACCCCGACCTGACCCGTACACCTGAGGGGGAACACGTAACGATGCGAGCCACACGCTTACGCTCCGGCAGCCGCACCGTCGGTGCGCTGATCGCGGTGACCGCCACGGCGACGGCCCTGGCGGTCACCGCCATCGGCCCCGCCGCCGCACCGGCCGTCGCGGCGCCCGCCGGAGCGACCTCGCCCCAGCCCGGCGACGCCTGTACGGCGGCCGACCTCGGCACTCGCCACCCGTACATCAAGAGCACCGAAGTCTCCCCGACGATCACCCACTTCAAGGGCTGGTACGTCACCGAGGGCACCACCGGCGAACAATCCGTCACCACCACCACGGCGACCACCATCACGGTCTCCGTCGGCCTCGACGACAAGATCGACGCGAGCTTCGCCGTCGACGCCCTCAACAAGGCCGGTGTGAGCGTGGGCCTCAGCGTGAAGATGGAGTCCTCCACCACCAACACCGAGTCGAACGCCGTGACCTGGAACTTCAACCAGCCCGGCTACTACGGCGTCTACAAGGGCACCAAGAAGGTCACCGGCACCTACGGAAGCCTCAACTGCAACCGGGCCCAGCAGACCGACGGCAGTTGGGCGCTGCGGTGGGCCGAGGGCCCCGGCAGCGGCTCCTTCACCACGTACACCACCCTCGAAGAGGGCGCCGTGCGCTGCCAGGACCAGGTACCCGCCGGCAGCGTCATGGCCAAGGCGCAGACCCTCCTCGACTGCGACTCGCCCACCGCGAAGGCCGCGCACCGGGCGGGCGCGGTCGCACCGACGGCGAAGCAGCGCCAGGACGGCGCCCCCGCGCAGCACGCGGTCCCCACCGAGCAGCCCAGGACCGCCGCGCTCGCCGCCCTCGACTGCCAGTCCGCCGTCTACAAGATCGAAGTGCCCGGCAAGCCGCTGTCCTGGGGCGCGCCGCTCCTCGCGAACGACGGCGTCCGCCTGCGGCCCTCCTCCATCTTCAGCGCCCACCTGGACAACTGGCGCCTGTGCAACGTGACGGAGAGCAACGGAGTCCTCGAAGCGACCCTGTGGAACTGGGGCAACGGCGGCTGCGCGACCATCGCCGGCCAGGACGCCTCCACCGAACGCGCGATCCTGACGACGGCCTCCTGCACCGAGGACGATCTCCAGCGCTTCTACATCTACCGCGACGTACCCGGCAGCTCGGCGATCGGCGTGCAGAACAAGTACACCGGCTCCATGATGGGCCACGACCGCTACGCGGACGGCGAGTTCATCCGCCAGTACTCCAGCGGCAGGCAGGACGGCACGGGCACGTACCACCTGACCGGAGTCTGAACCCCCTCCACTCCGCAGGGCCCCGCGCTCCTCAACGCGCGGGTGCCGCGTCCGGTTGCCGGGGCTCCGGATCTCCGCCCCCGCAGACGCCCGCCGCACCCGCGCAGGGCTCCGCGCCGCGCGGGCCCGCGGAGACGGAGAGGGGCACACCGTTGGACCGCAGCGCCTCGCGTACGTCCAGGATCAGGGAGAAGACCTCGTGGTTGCGGTCCTCGCCCTGCTCGTCCCAGGCCCGCTGCTCCGCCTGGACCGCCATGCGGTCCTGCGCGAAGATGCGCTCGGTGAAGCGCCTGATGAGGGGCGCGGCCACGGTGAGCACGGCGGGCACGCGCGGCTTCTTGATCATGAGCAGCCCGTAGACATGGCAGGCCCGCTGGTCGGCGCCCACGGGAACGTACACCGCCCAGAGGCTGAAGACCGGCTCGTCGGCGCCCTCCGGCACCAGGTCGAGGGTCTGGTACGGGTACTCGGTGCGGATGGTCATCACGTCGCGGGAGCCGCCCGCGATGCCCTCGGCCGCCAGCACGCTCGCACCGGCGTTCCGCTTGCCTCCCGCGTGCGTGAACAGATACCTGGCCTCCACCGAGCGCGCGTCGCTGTGCTGGCCGATGAGCTCGGGACGGAGCCGGCCGACGACCCCCTGGTGCAGGAACTGGTGGTTCATGTCCAGCAGGTTCTCGTGCATGAACGAGTAGTGGCAGCGCACGATCCGCGAGTACGTCAGCGTCTTGTACCGCCCCGAGCTGAAGGCGGGCAACGCCGGAAGCGCGACCGCTCCCGCCTTGTCCGGATCACCCGGGAAGACGAAGACCAGACCGTACGCCTCGCGCACGGGGAAGCCGCGCACGCCCCGGGGCGGCCTGCGGTCCTCCTTCGTCAGATACGGGATCTGCGAGATGCGCCCGTCACCGCGATAGGCCCACGCGTGATACCGGCACCGCAGCACGTCACCCTCCACGACGCCCATGCTCAGCGGAACCTGCCGGTGCGCGCACCGGTCCTCGAGCGCGTGGACGGCCCCGCTCCTCCCGCGGTAGAGCGCGAGCCGCTCACCGGCGAACACGGCCGCGACCACCTTCCCGACGCGCACCTCCCGGGACAGCGCCACCGGGTACCAGTAGTCCGGATCAGCGCCGACGCGCCGCAGATCCACGGCCCCGGAGAGCCCCGCCCGCACCGCGTCCGCGTCGGTCTCCTTCATGCCTCTCCCTCACAGATGGGTCACACCGCCCACCTCATGATGGCCGCGCGGAGCCCGGCTGCCCCGTCGAGCGCGTCCGGACCAGTGACGGGGGGCCAGGTGCGAGGGCGATAGCGTGCTGCCATGACATGGCGGGGACCGACGTATCGGATGGTGGACGGAGAGAGAATCGACGGGGCCTGGTGCCACATCTGGCGGCGTGACCAGTACGGCGGCGGGTACTACCTCGACGACCTGGTCGTCTTCGCGGACGGAAGGATCATCTGCGAAGAGCGCACGGACCTGGCCGGCCTCGCGAAGAAGCTGGCGGCCGGTCGTTGGGCGGTGACCGACCCGGAGGCCCCGCCGCTGCCCGGCCCGTCGTCGAAGTGGGAGTCGCGCTCCGGTGAACCGCTGACACCGGAGGGCTTCGTCCTGGAGGTCGCCGATCGCATCGAAGCCCTCAACCAGCGGCCGACTGCCCGCCAACGCTGCTGGGACGCGATCCGGCAGTACGAGCAGCGGCCGACCGAGGACCACCGGGAACTCCTCCGCGCGGCCTACCTCGCGGTTCCCGCGCACCTTCGGATCTATGTCCTCGGCGACATGGACCGCCAGGACCGTCCCCTGCGCATCCTGCTCACGGACATCGGCGAGACCGTCGACGGCGACGGTCCGGTGGCGACGGCGGAGATGCACCAGGGTGTCCTCGACTACTTCGCCCGCACGAACAAGGCCGTCGAGGGGGAGCGGGAGCGCCGGGCCGTCCAGCACGCGGACGACCCCGCCGCCCCGGGCCGCCCGGCACTCGTCTCCCACGAAACCGTCTTTCCGCAGGGGTGGCCGGACGAGCCGGGGCTGTTCATGCTCCGCAACGACTTTCCCGCACCCGTCGAGTTCGCGGGGGACACCTACGCCTCCGTACAACACGGCTACTGGGCCCTGTCGGCGGCCGACGCCTCCGACAGAGGCCGGATCCGGGACGCCGCCTCCGGCAGGGAGGCGCACGACCTGGGCGGGCGGGCGACGCGCCGGAGCGACTGGCCCGACGTCCGGCTCGCGGTCATGGCGGGGCTCCTTCGCGCGAAGTTCACCCAGCGCCCCGACCTCGCCAAGGTCCTCCTCTCCACCGGGGACGCCAGGATCAGCTACACCGGCTTCGAGGACTCACCGTTCTGGAGAGACGTCCCCGACGACCGGGGGCGGAACTGGATGGGCCGGCTCCTGGAGCTGACCCGCTCCGAACTGCTCGCCCGGCAGCTGCTCGTGACCTGATCACCCCGCGTCGGGCCCCGGCTCAGTCCCGTAGCTCCTGAAGGCGTTCCAGGTCGTCGCGCGCCGACTCGCGCTCCTGGGCGGTGAGGGGGAGCGCGGCGGCCCGGGCGAGCGCGGACGCCGCGGTGGCGTCGTCGCCGAGGCGCCCGGCGGCGTCCGCACGCAGCACCAGGAGACGCAGCAACTGCACGGGGGTGGGCGATTCGGCGTCCAGGCCCAGCACCCGGTCGATGATCCTCGCGGCAGCCGCCGGATCGTTCTTCGAGTCCGCGAAGAGGGACGCGTGATGCAGGGCCCGGGCGAAGGTCTCCTCGGGGGCGGGCCGGTGGTGCTGGTCCCGGCCGGTCTGCTGCCCGATGCGCAGGCAGTTGCCGGCCGGATCGGTGACGAGGAACTGCCTCGCGCCGTACGAGGTGTCCTTCAGCGGCCCCACGCGGGGGAACCCGCGCGTCGGGACCCTGCCGTACGCGGCCTTGAGGCTGCTCCGGAAGGACGAGTACAACGCGTCCACGTCGTCGGTCCGGATGTAGCACGTGCTGTACGACGCGGCGGGGTCGTGCCGTTTCACGCCGAAGAAGTGCAGCTGGATGCCGCCGCGTTCCACGACCGCGTACGGGTTCGGGCTCGTCTGCCGGAAGGTCGCCTCGAATCCGAGGGCGGCGTAGAAGTCGAGCACGGGCCGGATGGTCCGGCAGGGCAGGATCGGGATCGTCGTCTCGCTCATGCACCCCAGTCTAGTCAAATTTGAATAGTCGAGGTAGGGGATCGCGCCCGGCCGCGAGGTGAGGGCCCCTTGTGCCGTACCGGTTCCATGTAGTGGGGTGTCCGCCATGAAGATGAGAAGCATGGCGGCCCTGACCGCGATCCTGGTCGTGGCCCCGTTAGCCGCGGTGGCGCCCGGTCCGCAGGCAGTCGCTCAGTCCCGCTCCGGCGACTCGGCGCGATCCGCCGAATCCACGCTGGTCGGCGGCATCGACCTCGACACGGTCACCATCCCCGAACTCCAGGCCCGCATGGACCGGGGATCGCTGTCCTCGGTCCGGCTCACCCTCGCCTACCTGCGGCGGATCAAGGCGGTCGACCCGAAGATCAACGCGGTCCTGCACGTCAGCCCCACGGCCCTCGGGCAGGCGGTGGCCAGTGACGTGAGGCACCGCCTCGGCCGGACCCGTGGCCCGCTCGACGGCATCCCCGTCCTGCTCAAGGACAATGTGGACACCCGTGACATGCCGACGACCGCCGGGTCGCTCGCGCTCGCCGGGAAGCCGCCGGCGTCCGACGCGGAGCTGGTCGCGAAGCTCAGGGCGGGCGGCGCCGTGATCCTCGGCAAGGCCAATCTGTCCGAGTGGGCCAACTTCCGTGCGGCCAAGCCGACATCGGGATGGTCGGCGGTGGGCGGGCAGACCCACAACCCGTACGTACTGGACCGCAACCCCTGCGGCTCGTCCGCCGGATCGGCCGCCGCGCTCGCCGCGTCGCTGGCCCAGGTGGCGATCGGCACCGAGACGGACGGCTCCATCGTCTGCCCCGCCGGGATGAACGCCGTCGTCGGCCTCAAGCCCAGCCTCGGCCTGGTCAGCCAGTCGGGCGTGGTCCCGATCTCCGCCGAACAGGACACCGCCGGGCCCATGGCCCGGAACGTGACCGACACCGCGCTCACCCTGTCGGTCCTCAGCGGCCGTGACCCCGACCCCGGCCTCGCCGAAGCCGCGTCCCGCCCCGGCGCTCTGCGCGGCAAGCGGATCGGCCTGTGGCGGCTGCCGGCGCTCGGCGCCGAGGTGGATGCCCTCATGACACGTACCGCCGAGCGGCTGCGGGCCTCGGGCGCCGAGGTCGTGGAGGTGGACCTCCCGTACCAGGAACGCCTGGCCGAACTCGAATTCCCGGCCCTGCTCAGCGAGTTCCACCGCGACATCGACGCATACCTCGCGACCAGGAAGGGGCCGCGCGACCTGGCCGCGCTCATCGAGTTCAACCGGGCCCATCCGCAGGAGCAGACCTGCTTCGCCGGTCAGGAGCTCTTCGAGCAGGCCCTCGCCGCACCGCCCACCACCGACCCGGAATACCTGGCGATGCGCGCCGAGTTGGCGGACCTGTCCCGCCGTTCCATCGACGAGGTCATGACCGAGCACGGGCTGGACGCGATCGCCTCCCCGGCGAACCCGCCCGCGTGGACCACCGACTGCGGCCGGGGAGACAACGACGTGATCCCGTCGTCGACGCCCGCCGCCGTTGCCGGCTACCCCTCGCTGTCGGTGCCCGCCGGCTTCGTGGGCGAACTGCCGGTCGGGCTGCTCCTCATGGCCGGAAATCACCAGGACGCCGACCTGCTGGCCCTGGGCGCGGCGGTGGAGCACCGGCTGGACGGCCGGCGCGCGCCCCGGTACCTGCCGACGCTGCCGACCGGCTGAACGGCGGGGCGTGTTTCGAGTCCTGCCTGCGCCGGGACTCGGCTCACTCCGTGCGGCCCGGAGTTGCCGTGGCAACCGCCCCGCTGGGCGCTGCCACGGCCATTTCGGTGGCGTGTCCCGTGCCGGTGACGCTTGCCGTCGTGACCTTGGTGGGCGTCGGCTGATCGGTCAGCGCATGGGGCGGACCCGGTAACTCACCGCCTGGTAGGGGAAGTCCGCCGTGTGCAGGCTGCCCAGCGCGAAGCTCAGGTCGCCGTCGGACCCCGGGGCGCCCGGACGGCAGTCGGCGTTGAAGAACACGTCGACATCCACGGCCGCGTAGTTGAGCGCGGAGGCCGAAGGTGCGGCGAGGTTGTGACACTCGGTGCTGGTGAGGTCCACGGACGTCGCCGCGCCCGTCTGGTGCGCGCCGGCGTAGAAGACGACGCCCGGAGACTGTGCGGCGGCGGGCTGGGTCAGTCCCGCGCCGACCGCGAGGGCCGCTCCACAGGTCGCGGCAACGGCTCCGGTGTACCAGCGGTGGTTACGGCTCATCGTGTCTGTCACCTTTGCGTTCGGGTTCACGGTCGAGAGGACGGGACCCGATTATTGCGCCTTCAACCAGATGCGGAAGATCGTTTTCCAGCCATGCGGGTTACGCTGCCGAGCGGCTGGGGTCGCGCCCGTAGCGTGGGGCGGCGTGACTGCCACGTACGACTCCGGTCCCGGCGACGCCCGCCCCGGGCGCCGGGGCGCCCGCGCGTTCCCGGGCGGAAGGGACGGGGCATGACGAGGACCACGCCGGCCAGGCCGGTGTCCGTGGAGGCCGTGTTCCCGGAGCTGGCCCCCTACCGGGCCCGGACGACACGGCTGCACCCGAGGCCCGGGCGGCCCGGCCCGCGCGACAGCCACATCGGCGGGCCGATGCTGTGGCCGGCGGACGAGCCGTGGCCGCTCTGCCACGAGCCGCACGGGCGCGAGTTCGAGGGGTACGCGCCGGAGGAGATCCGCAGCGCTCGCACCGCGGGCGTCTCGCCGCGGAGCAGGCCGTGGCCCGGCGCGGAAACCGCGGGAGACGACGACCCGGCCCCCTTCGTCGGGCTGGCCCAGCTCTTCCGCCGCGACATCCCGGGCCTCGCCTGCGGCCCCGACGGCGCGGACCTGGTGCAGGTCTTCCGCTGCCCGCTCACCCACGGCCCGTACCTGGAGCGCCGCTACCACCTGCGTTGGAGACAGGCCGCCCGGACCGAGAGGGCGGAACGCCTCCTCGCCGCGCCGCCGCAGGTGCCCCTGCGGCGGTGGGAGCACGAACTCCCCGAACCGTGCGTGCTGCACCCGGAAGAGGTGGACACGTATCCCTGGGCGGAGAACGACACGCTGCCCGCGCCCCTCATCGCGCGTATCGACGCATGGGACGACGAGCAGCTGGCGGAACACGGACTCGACGCTCCGAGCTACCAGTACGACCTGTCCATTCCTCCCGGCTGGCGGGTCGGCGGCTACCCCACCTGGGCGTCGACGGGTCCGATGACCATCGACTGCGCGTCCTGCGCCACCCCCATGGAGCTGCTGCTGACGGCGGACGGCTGCGAGATGGACGGCGGTTCGCACAGCTGGGCGCCGCTGGAGGACCGTGACCCGTCGCTGCGGGGGAAGGCGTCGATCCGGGGCGGTGTCTCGGTCGCACGGCCCACGCGGCTCCGTTTCGGCCGGGACCGCGATCTGCACGTCTTCGTCTGCCCGGCGGATTCCGGCCATGTGCCGCGATGGGTGCTCGCGTAGCCCTTCGGCCGGGACTGCACAGACGCTCGGTGGATCCTTGCGCGTGCGAAAAAAGGCATCTGCACCACTTAACGGTGAACATGGCCGCTATGTCCCTTGAAACGGGGGCCAGTTGGAAAGCCTGGTCGTGCACCTCGAAGAGGCGCACGACCAACCGGAGGAGAAGACCTTGAAGCGTGTCCCGTTCCGCCGTTCCGCCGGACTGATGGCCGCCGCCGCGGCCCTGATCGCCGGCCCCGCCCTTTCCGCTCACGCCATGACCCCCGCCGCCCCGGGCGGACAGCAGCCCTATGCCGCGCAGGCGCGGGCCGCCGGGCTCACCGACCAGCAGGCCGGGGAGCTCCAGCGGCAGGTCGACGCGGTACGCGCCCAGGAACCCCAGGCCCGCCAGACCTCCGCGAACACGCTCGACATCCCCGGCGGCACCATCACGCTCCCCGCCCCCGGACAGTCCGAGACCCGCGGCCTGGCCTCGCCCGGAACGGCCCTGGCCTGCGGCAACGGGCACCTGTGCATCACGGACGGGCGCGGCGTCAACTACGACTACTACCGCTGCGGCTACTACGACTTCAACGGCGTCGGCGACGGCACCTTCAACAACAACCAGACCTCGGGCACCCGGGCCCGCTTCTACAACAGCGACGGCAGCGAGCGCTGGTCCCACGTGGCCAAGGGCACCGGCACCGCGTCCTGGACCCCCGTCTTCCACATCCGCCCCTGCTGAACCACCCACCTGTCCCCGCCCCGGCTTCCGGGGCGGGGGCTGTGCCCGGGGGTGTCGCCTGTCAGCGCAGTTGGCCGAATGCCTGGTCGGCGTCGGCGGTGGCCTCGGGGTGGACGGCGTGGGCGCTTCGGCCGTCGGCGATCTTCTGCCAGTTGGTGCGGGCGAGCACCCGTTGGACCGCGAGCACCTGGGCCGCGCGCAGGTGTGCCTGGATGCCTCCGCCGAGGGCGTCCGCCAGCGCCTCCTCGTCGTCGAGCCGGTACTGCGTGAGCCGTCCCGCCAGGCTCGGGGTGGTGAACACCAGCCGGTGGAAGGCCACCACCTCGGGGTGATCGTTGAGACCGGTGACGGGGTCGTGCCGGTCGAGCCCGGTCCGGAAGTGCCGGTGGAGCGCCGTCATCGGCTCGACGCCGGGGCCGCGATCACGCACGACGCGCGCTGCCTCGCCCTGGTGGTCCGCGAAGCGGTGCAGCACCAGGTCTTCCTTGGTGGGGAAGTAGCGGAAGAGGGTCGGCTTGGAGATCTCCGCGGCCGCGGCGATGTCGTTGACCGAGACGCGGTCGAAACCGCGTTCAAGGAACAGTGAGACGGCCGCCGCGCCGATGGCGTCACGCGTCCGCTCCTTCTTGCGGGCCCGCAGTCCCGACGACTCGCTCATGTGATCACCGTAACACTTGTTACTCGGTTGCATTATTAACTCAGTAACGTTTTCATGGGTGGTATGAATCAGACAGACATTGCTCCCGTGCTCGTCACCGGCGCGACGGGCCGGGTCGGCCGCCTCGTCATCGGTCAACTCCTCGACGCGGGCGTCCCGGTCCGGGCCCTCGTCCGTCGCCCGGAGGCAGCGGCGACACTGCCCGCGAAGGCCGAAGTCTTCATCGGCGACCTCACTGTGCCCGGGTCACTCGAACCGGCGCTGAAGGGCGCCGGCGCGGTCTTCCTCGTCTGGGCCGCCCCGCCGCGGACCGCGGAGACGGTCATCGAGCGGTTGGCGGCCCACGTGCGGCGGGTCGTCCTTCTTTCCTCCCCGCATAAGACGCCGCACCCCTTCTTCCAGCAGCCCAATCCCATGGCGGAGCTGCACGCCGACATCGAGCGGTTCATCGCGGCCACCGAACTCGAGGCGACGATCCTGCGGCCGGGGATGTTCGCGTCGAACGTGAAGGCCTGGTGGGCGCCCGCGATCCGGGCCGGCCAAGCCGTCGTCCGGTGGCCCTATGGCGCTGCCGAGTCGGCGCCGGTCGACGACCGCGACATCGCGGCCGTCGCGGCGCGGACGCTCCAGCAGGACGATCACGTCGGCGGCGACTACGTGCTCACCGGCCCCGAATCGCTGACCCATGCCGCGCAGGTGGACGTCATCGGCGCAGCCCTGGGCCGCCGGATCACCTTCGAGGAGATGACGCCGGACGAGTTCCGCGGCCTGTGCGAGGGTACGGTGCCCAGCTCCGCCGTCGACATGCTGCTCGCCGCGTGGAGCGCGGCGGTCGGACAGCCCGCCTACGTCACCACCGCGGTGGCCGACATCCTGGGCACGGCGCCGCGCACGTTTCGCCAGTGGGCCACCGACCACGTCGCCGCGTTCACGACGCGCTGACTATGCCAGGGCGACGGCCATCCAGGGGGCGGCCTCCTGCCGGTAGGAGTGCCCGACGGGGTCGGTGCCGCTGAGGTCGGTGAGGCTGAAACCGGTGACCATGACCGTGTCGGACCCGTCGGCGACGGAGACGAGATGCGTCCCGCAGCGCGGGCAGAAGCCCCGGCGCAGCGTGGGCCAGGTCGCATACCACGTCGGCTCACCACCGGGGCCGGTCCACGTCAGCCCGCCCAGGCCGAAGCCGACCCAAAGGACCGCGGGTGCGCCCGAGATGCGCGTGTCGTGCGGGCATGAGCACAGGTGCGGGTCGATCGGGTCGCCCAGGACCCGGTACGTGATGTGGCGGCACTGGCAGTGCCCGGTCCGGGCCTGCTCGGAAGAGGGTGCGGGGGCGGCGGTCATGGGGGCCTCGATTCGGTGCGGGGTGGGGCTGCCCTCCGGCCCCCGGGCTCCCTCGCGTACGGCCAGCAGGTGTGCGTCCACCGGCGCGTCGGTGCGGGTCAACGCGACCACCCCAGCTCCGTGTAGGCGCGCCCGGCCCGGATGCCCTCGATCGCGGCGCGCGCGTAGGGGACCAGCGGCTCCGGGAGGTCCTTCGCGTTCCACCACCGCCAGGCCACGCACTTGTCGGGCTCTCTCAGTTCGGGCGTGCCCTCCCAGCGTCGTGCGCGGAAGAACAGGCCGATCCGGGGTCTGCCGCCCGGCCGGTCGACCATGTGCACGGTGTGGACGAGCTCGGTGTCCGCCGGGTCGATCACCAGCCCCGCCTCCTCGTACGCCTCCCGGACCAGGCACGCCGTCGCGGACTCCGCCTCGCAGTGGCCCGCGAGCACGTGCCAGGTGTCGCCCGCGTACGCCGAGCCCGGGTGCCGCAGCCCCAGCAGGACCTGGCCGTCCCGCTCCAGGTAGAGGTGGACGCCGACGACGTTCGGGACCGCATCCGGTGCCGGGCCGGCGGGCGCGTCGTGCTCGGCGGCGTGGCGCTCCAGAAGCGCCCGGGTCGACGGCAGCATCGTCATGTACGGGAACTTCTCCGGCCGCAACCAGGCGACCATCACGCCCTCGGTGAGCGGCAGCCGGGTCGGGTCGCCGTTCCAGCGGCCGGTGAACACCTGGACCGGCACCCGGGTCCCGTCCGTGCCGGTGACGCACTCGACCGCGTACGGCACCAGGCCGGTGACCGTCAGATCGGCCTCCTCGCGCAGCTCCCGCCGGACCGTGTCGAGCAGCGTGCGGTCCTCCGGCTCCCGGCCGCCGCCGAGGAGCGACCAGCACCCCGGCTCCCAGATCCACGGCTTGTTCGCGTCCCGCAGGTGCAGCAGATACCGGCCGCGGCCGTCGTGAATGATCGCGGAGGCGTTCAACGGCTCGGGTCGCCCGCCCGGTTGTGCGTGCAGGAGCTTCGTGCGCAGGGTCGACGACCTGACTTCCGCCAGGGGGAGCCACTGCGCGCCGGACACCTCCTCGTCCTGCACGGCGATCGCCGGCGGTTCCTCGTCGGCGAGGTGGAAGACGTAGCGGAAGTCGTAGTGCCGGTGCGCCTGTTCGCCCTTGGCGGGGCGAGCGTCGATGTCGTGCACGTCGATGTCGATGGGGGAGCCGACCGCCTGCCGGGTCAGGCACACGGCGCCCGGAGGGATTCCCGTCTCCTCCTGGAGCTCGCGCAGCGCGGCGGTGAGCAGGCTGCGGTCGCCGGGCTCGGTGTGGCCGCCGGGGGTGAGCACGAGGCCGTCGGAGGCCCGGTGCCGGATGTGCAGGACCCGGCAGCGGCGGTCGATGACGACAGCGCTGCACGTGATGTGGGCGGGGAGCGTCGCACGGTCGGCCGGGTCGGCGGTGCCGTCCAGGAGGGACAGCAGCCCGGCGAGGGATTCCCGCTCGTGCGGATGGCGTGCCAGGTACTCCTCGGTGGTGGCGCGGATGTGGGAGCGGGTGAGCGGCATGTGGTGACCTCGCGACGGCGGAAGGGGTACGGGGAGGCCGCGGCGGCTCACGCGGGGGCCTCGTGCTTGTCGTCGTCCTGTTCGGACGTGATCTGGTAGGACAGCAACTGCTTGAAGAGCCCCGGTTGTTCGGCGAGCTCGGCGTACGTTCCCTCCTGGACGACGCGGCCCGCGTCGAGCACGACGACGCGGTCGGCGACGGCCACGTTCGTGATGCGGTGGGTGACCAGCAGCACCGCCCGGTCCCGGGCCAGGGCCCGCAGCCGCTGGAAGATGCGGAACTCGGCACGGGGGTCGAGGTTGGCCGTCGGCTCGTCCAGGACCAGCAGCCCGGCCGGGCGGAAGAACGCCCTGGCCAGGGCGATGCGCTGCCACTGGCCGCCGCTGAGCTCCTCGCCGTTGAGCCACTCCCGGGCCAGGAGGGTGTCCAGGCCCGCGCCCAGCTTGTCGACCACCTCGTCGGCGTCGGCCGCCTCGCACGCCTCACGGACCGCCGCGTCGCCGCCCGGGGTGGGCTGTCCCTGGGTGACGTTCTCGCGCACGGTCAGCGGCCAGTGGGCGTAATCCTGAGGTACGAGGGCGACTTGCCGCCACAGGGCCTGCGGGTCGGCCTCGGTGGTGGGGACGCCGTCCCACAGCACCTGCCCGTCGGTGGGCAGGTAGAGCCCGCTGACCAGCTTCGACAGCGTCGACTTGCCGGAGCCGTTGAAGCCCACCAGGGCGGTGACCTCGCCCCGGCGCAGGGTGAGGGACGCCGCGGACAGGGCGTCGTGCTCCTTGCCCGCGTAGCGGTGCGTGACCGACTTGACCTCGATCGTCTCCGGCGGCTCGGGACGGTGCGGTCCCCGCCGCATGCGGAAGCCGCCCGCCTTGTCGAGGAAGCCGGTCCAGTCGTCCATGTACAGCCCCGTCCGTACGGCGCGCGCGCCGACCGCCACCAGGCCGCGCACCGACATGCCGACGGTCTGCAGGGCGAAGACGGCCGTACCGGCGTGACCGACGCTGATCCGGCCGGTCGCGAGCAGCCAGACGACCGCCGCCCACACCACCGCCGACCCCAGCCCCCCGCA
Source organism: Streptomyces sp. NPDC052299 (assembly GCF_040679335.1). NCBI lineage: Bacteria > Bacillati > Actinomycetota > Actinomycetes > Kitasatosporales > Streptomycetaceae > Streptomyces > Streptomyces sp. NPDC052299. The sequence continues at coordinate 217,782 of NZ_JBFAUP010000002.1, forward strand.
CACCGCGCCGACCAGGGACATCCGCGCGCCCTGGTCGGCGGCGGCCCGGTCCTCGCGGTTGATGCGGGCGACGGTGTCCCGGTACCGGCCGGACAGGAAGCCGGCCATGGTGCCGGCGCGGATCTGGTCGGCGGCGTCCTTGGTGTAGATGTGCCAGCGCAGCACGGACAGCATCCGGTTGTCGCCGTTGCTGCGGAGGTTGGCCAGGTACCGGACGCGCGCGGCGCTGACCTGGGCCACGGCCTGCGGCAGGCTGGCCGCGACGAGCAGCGGCAGCAGCACCCAGTGCACACCCGCGAGCACGACGGCCCCGGCGAGGAACGCGGCCGCCGAGGCGATCAGGTCCTGCCCCTCGTTGATCAGGTCGCCGGTGACCTGGGCACCGCGGTCCGCGGCCTCGCGGTCACGGTTGAAGTCGGGGTCGTCGTACGCGCACAACTCCACCTCGGCGCAGCCGGTGAGCAGCATCTGCTCGGCCTCGCGGGACATCAGCGGGCCCAGCCTGGAGGAGAGCCAGCTCACGGTGATGCCCAGGAGGGCCCGCACCCCGGCGGCTCCGGCGAGCAGGGCGACGGACGGCCATGCCTGCAGGAGACGGTGATAGACGTCCCCGTCGCGCAGCAGGGCCGTCAGGGTGCCCGCGATGGCGACCAGACCGAGGGCCTGCATCACCCCGGTGACCAGTTGGCACAGCAGCAGGCCGACCGTCGCCCGCCGGTCGACCCGCCACGCCAGGGCCAGTGAGCGGCGCACCAGCTGCGGCAGCCGGCGGGCCATGTCACGCATCCGGATCGACCGGCCGGCCGCCTCACGGCTGCCGGTGAGATCGACGTAGCGCATCTGCGTCCCGGGGGCCGCTCCGGAGGGCGCGGGCGCTAACGGGACGGGGCGCGGTCCCGGGACTCCGTCGGCCGGTACACCGGTGGGCTCACTCATGGTCGCTCGCCTCCGCCGGGCGCCGCCGTTCGATTTCAGGAGGCTGCTGCGAGGGGGAAGGGGCCGGGTGCATGTCGTTCCTCCGTCTGGGCGTCGATGTGGCACTGATGCTCTAAAAACGCGGTGAATCCGATCCCGTAACGGCCGGATCGGAGAGCATGGGGCGAACGCAAGTTCTCATGGAGGGCTCAGGCCGTGGGGTCTCTGGGGTGTCGCCGCCGAAACTCGTTCGATCAGGTCGGGTCACCCCTGCGGGGGATTGCGGCCCCTGCGCGGCTGTCCGGGCCGTCGCCCGTAGGGTCGCCGTATGACGACACTCCTTACCGGCAGCGCGTTCGACGGGCTCCGAGCCGACGCCGTACGCGACGACGAGGCCCTGCGCCGGGCGTACGAACTCCCGCAGGAAACGGCGCTGCGCAAGCAGACCGCCGAACTCAACGAGCGGACCGAGCAGTTGATCGCGTGCTCGTCACTGGTCCTGGTCGCCAGCGCGGACCCGGAAGGGCGTTGCGACGTCTCCCCGCGCGGCGGGCCCGCCGGGTTCGTGGCCGTGCTGGACTCCCGGACGTTGGCGATACCGGACGCGACCGGCAACAAGCGGCTGGACACCTTGCAGAACGTCATCGCCACCGGCCGGGCCGGGCTGCTGTTCATCGTCCCGGGGCGCACCACGACGCTCCGGGTGAACGGCCGGGCGTGCGTCTCCACGCGACCGGAGCTGCTGGCGCGGCTGACCGCCGTGGGCAAACCACCGGCCAGCGCGCTGGTGGTGGGCATCGAGGAGGTCTACCCGCACTGCCCCAAGTCCCTTATGCGCAGCGGCGTCTGGAAGCCGGAGCAGTGGCCGTCGGCGGACGACCAGCCCACCTCGGCCGAGGTGACGCTCGCCCAGCTGCACATGCCGGAGCTGACGATCGCCGACATCGAGCGGGCGGAGGCGGATTCGCTGAAGTACCGGTACGAGTAACGGTCCGTGGCCGTCCGTCCGTCGCGCGAACGGCGTGCATTCGGTGAAACCGGCATCGCCGGTGAGCCGTCTCCTCTACTCTGACCAGTCGTTTGTGCGCCCCGGGGGCGCATGGTGCTGAAGGAGGACGTGCCTGTGCGGGCCCTGCGGGCGGACGACCCTGTACGCGTGGCGGACTACCGGCTGCTCGGCCGGCTCGGCGAGGGCGGGATGGGCGTGGTCTACCTCGCCCGGTCGCCGCGCGGCCGCATGGTCGCGGTCAAGTCGATCCGGCTCGAACTCGCGGCGCTGCCCGACTTCCGGCTCCGCTTCGCCGAGGAGGTCGCCATCGCCCGGCGCGTGGGCGGCGACTGGACGGCCGCCGTGCTCGACGCCGACCCGCACGCCGAACGGCCCTGGGTCGCCACCGCGTACGTCCCCGGCCCGACCCTCGCCGAGGTGGTGTCCCGTCACGGGCCGCTGCCGGAGCGCTCGGTACGCGGGCTGGCATCCGGCCTCTGCGACGCCCTGGCCGACATCCACGCGGCCGGGCTCGTCCACCGTGACCTGAAGCCCTCCAACGTGATGGTCACCATCGACGGCCCCAGGGTGATCGACTTCGGCATCGTCCGCGCCCTGGACGGCCCGACCCACGGCGGACTGACCTCCACCGGCGTGGTCGTCGGCTCCCCGGGATTCATGGCGCCCGAGCAGGTGCGCGGGGAACGCCTCACCACCGCCTGCGACATCTTCTCGCTGGGCTCGGTCCTCGCCTTCGCCGCCGGCGGACGCCTGCCCTTCGAGACCCCCGAAGGGCGCCCGCACGCCCTCATGTACCGGGTGGTGCACGAGGAACCCGACCTCAGCGGCGTCCCGGAGGCCCTGATCCCGCTGATCGGCGACTGTCTGGCCAAGGACCCCGGGGCGAGGCCGACGCTCGCCACGCTCCGGGAGCGCGAGGAGACGCAGTTCCGGCACCTCGGTCCCTGGCTGCCCGCTCCGGTCCTGGCCCGGCTAGGGCAGGACGCGGCCCAGCTCCTGGAGCACGAGGACCCGGGCACCGTTCTGACGGGGGAGGGCGGCCCGCCCCCGGCGCAGCCGCCCGAGGACGAGATCGGAACCGTTCCGGCCCCGCGCCCCGCCGTCCCGGCCACCGCCCCCGTCACCGCGCGGGCCGAACCGGAGCACCGGCACGGGACGTCGCGCACACTGGCCGAGGAACGCAACGGGCGCAACGGCCCCGCTCCGTCCACGGTGGCCGTGTACGTGACACTCGCCCTGTTCGGGCTGGCGGCGCTGGGCGCCACGATCACCCAGCTGAATATCCTGGGCGACAGGTACTCGTACATCGCGTCGCTGGACGAGGAAGTGGCCTACCCCTGGGGCTACATCCAGACCGGGACGGCGGTCGGCTTCATCGTCGCCTGGCTGATCTGGTGCGCGAAAGCGCGTGCCGTCGCGGAGGAGTTCGCCCCCGGCCGGCTGCGTTACAAGCCCCGGCTGGCCGTCCTCTCGTGGTTCATCCCCGTGGGCAACCTCTACCTGCCCAAGCAGATCGCCAACGACATCTGGCACGCCTCCAGCCCGACGGCCCTGGGCGGCGCCATGGCCCCGGCCACCCGGCTCCACGTCTGGTGGGGATGCGCTGTCTTCACCTTGGTGACATCGCCCCTGTACCTGTACTGGGCGGGTTTCGCATGGGCCGAGTACGGCGACTTCACCCAGCACGACAACGGGGTCGCCTACGGGGAGGACGGCTACGACGACTGGTACACGTACGACATGGCGGACGGCGCGTGGGTGGGCCTGGCCCTCCGCGTCCTCGTGCTCCCCGCCGTGGTGACGACCGCCCTGTACGTCTCCCGCCTGACCGCGATGCAGCAGGCGCGTCGCACCACCTGACGACGGCGCTAGGACATGTCGCCCGGGCACACCGTCCCCGAGGCCGGAGCGCGCCCCGAGCGGAGGTACCGGTCGACCGCCTCCACGACGCAGCCGTTCTGCGGATACGTCCCGTGGCCCTCCTCCTCGGCCGTCAGGAGCACGCCCACGCCGTCGCCCAGGGCGCGGGCCATGTGCTGGGCACCGGCGTACGGGGTGATCGGGTCACCGGTGCCGCCGACCACCAGTATGGGACTCGCGCCCTCGGCGTCCACCCGAGGGGTGACCCGCTCGCCGTCGAACGGCCAGTCGTAGCAGAGGTAGACGCCCGAGGACCAGGCCGCACCGAACACGGGCGACGCGGCCTCGACGCGCCTCGAATCCCTGTCGAGGCGGTCCAGGTCCGGGCGCAGGCTGGAGTCCGCGCAGGTGATCGCGGTCAGCGCGACGCGGCCGTTGTCGAGCGGGTCCGCCGTTGCGTCGGCGGACCCGCGACGGTCCGAACCCCTGGCCAGCGGGCGGCCGTCGTTGTGGTCGGTCAGCGCGGTGAGGGCCTTGGCCAGGGCCGGCCATCCGTCCGTGCCGCGGGCGAGGTGGTCGCCGACAGCAAGCGCGAAGTCGTCGGCGTCCAGGGTCCTGTCGCCTCCGGCCGGCGCGGGCTTCTTCTCCAGACGCCCGGCCAGACGTGCCATGCGGCGGGCGGCCTCCTCGGGCCCGTCGCCGGTCGGGCAGCCGCGGACATGGGCCGCGCAGTGCACGGTGAACCGGTCGAACGCCGCCTGGACCGCCTTGGCCTGCGCCACCTGCTCCTCGCTGAGGTCCACCGTCGGATCGACCGACGCTTCGAGGACGAGCCTTCCGACGTGCGACGGGTACAGATGGGCGTAGACCGCGCCGAGCGCCGTGCCGTACGAGACGCCGAAGTAGTGCAGCCGCTCGTCGCCCAGGAGGTAGCGCATCAGCTCCAGGTCGCGCGCGGTGTGCGAGGTGCCGATGTACGGGAGGATCGCCCCGGAGCGCCTGGCACAGGCGTCGGCCCCCTCGTACGCGGTGTCGTCCGCGGTCTTCCCGCAGCGCACGGGGATGGTCGCCCCCACACCGCGCGGGTCGAAGGAGACCAGGTCGTAGCGGTCGAGCAGCGGTCCGTACTGGCGGATGCGTGCGGGGAGTCCCCTCACGCCGGACACACCGGGCCCGCCGAAGTTGAGGACGAGGGAACCGATGCGCCGGCTGTTCGGCCCCGTGGCCCTGCGCCGTATCAGCGCGACGTCGATCGTCCGGCCGTCCGGTTTCCGGTAGTCGAGGGGCGCCTTCATGACGGCGCAGTCGTAGCCCTTGCGCGCGGCCCGCGGCGAGGCGCAGCCGGACCAGCGAAGGTGCTGGCCGGTGGTGAGCGCGGCGGGCAGACCAGCGGGCGGGTTGGTCGCGGTGAACTCCGTACGCGGCTCGGCGTGCTGCCGTGCGTCGCGCTGGAACCAGGCCCCGACGGCCCCGATCAGGGTGAGGAGGACGACCGCCATGACACGCGCACCGACCGAGAAGCCCGGTCCGCGGCTGCGTATCCGCTGCGCGTCGCTCATGGAAAACCCCGCGTTCCCGCCCCTGCACGCCCGCACCGCATCGCGCGCCCGAACTGATGCCCGTCGAATGAGTGCAGCGTACAAGCCGCCCGCCCGCTCACAGCCGGGGCACAGCCGTCGCGTGGCTGTGCCGTCTCCGGGACGATCCTGTGTCATTCCTGGATCAGGGTGAGTGGGGCGTCGCGGCGCGCCTCATTGACGCACTGCCGTCGCCGTGTCGCCCGCACGTCCGTTCCGGCTGTCGTACAGCGCAGCCCCTACCGCGAGTTAGGTCAAAATGAAACGCAAGGGACGCATCGTCTTCGCAGCTGCCCTCACCACCCTGGGTCTCGGGCTCACGGCCTGCAACGACGGCGAGGACGAGGCAGTGGGCCAGGAATCGCCTTCGGCCTCCGCCCCGGCCTCGACCGCCCCGAGCAGCGCAAGCCCCTCCGCGGAGCCGAGCGACGACGCTTCCACCGCGCCCAGCGGTGACGTCGCCGCACCGGGCACGAAGCTCAAGGTCGGTGACCGGGCGGTCGTGCCGTTCACGTACGGAACGTCAAAGAAGGGCACGGTCGCCATCACGGTCACGGCGATCGAGAAGGGCACCGAGGCCGACATGGCCCCCTTCGGTGACAAGGCGAAGGGCATGACGCCGTACTACATCCGGATGAAGGTCGAGAACGTCGGCGGCACCGACCTCTCGTACTCGTCGCTGAGGCTGCGCGGCAAGCTGGCCGGCGGCGCGCCCACGGGCGTCATTCTGATCGGTGACCTTCCGGGCAAGTGCGACAGCGAGACGGCACCCCGCGACTTCACCACCAAGGGCGCCTCGTACGAGACGTGCTCGCTCAGCGCCACCAAGACCGACCCCATCACGGTCGCCTCGTTCGAGGAGGGGGACGCGTACAGCGACAGCCCGGTCCTCTGGACCAGCTGAACAACCTGTATCCGAGTCGTTCGTACGCCGGGTGTCCCGCTCTTGGCGGAACACCCGGCGTACGAACGGTGCGCGCCCCCGCCCGCGTCAGCCGAGCCGCGGGCGTGACGGTTTGGGCGCGCGACACGCTGTGTGGGGTGTGTGGCGGATCAAGGGAACGGGTGGGACTTCATGAAGCGGCGGAGTGTGGCGCGGGGTTGGCGGGCCGTGGCCTGGGGACTGACGCCCGCCGGGCTGGTGCTGCTGGCCGGCTCGGTCGCGTACGGTCTCACGCGGTACGAGACGGTGACCGTCGCGGGCGACTCCATGCGCCCCGGATTCCCGTCCGGGACCCAGGTCCGGGTGGAGCCGATCGGCTCCGGCGCCATCCGCAGGGGCGACGTCGTCCTCATGGATCCGCCCGAGCCGTACATGAAGGAGCCGGTGCTGCGGCGCGTCATCGGCATCGGCGGCGACCACGTCACGGGCTCCGGAAGCCGGGTCACGGTGAACGGGAAGACGCTCGACGAGCCCTACGTGGCGGAGACGCAGGGCGATCCCCATGCCGAGCCGTACGACGTGCGGGTCCCGCCCGGTCGGCTGTTCGTGCTGGGCGACTACCGGGCCAACTCCAACGACTCCCGCTACCACCTCGATGCGCACGCAGGCAGCTTCGCGGCCGCGGGCGTACGAGGACGAGTGGCGGAGGACGCCACCGTGCCCACCGGCCCCGCGATGTTCGCGGTGCTCGGCCTCGTACTGACCGCGGCCGGTCTCGGCGGGTACGCGGCCGGACGTCTGAGCCGGCGCCGCGGTCATCCCCTGGGCGGCGGCCACCGCGATTCCGGCCCGTGCACCGTGCGGCGATGCCGGGCCGGAGAGCGGTCGGTCAGCGGGCGACCCTGCGGTAGCGGGTGAGGACGGCCGTGCCGACCCGCTCGGCGGCCAGGCATTCCAGGTCGATGTGGGGGCCCTCGGCGGGGAACAGCGTCTGCCCGGTGCCGAGGACGGTGGGGAAGGTCAGCAGCCGGTACTCGTCCACCAGGTCGGCGGCCATCAATCGGCGCACGACGCTCAGGCTTCCGGCGACGACCACATCCCGGCGCTCGCGCTTGACGGCATCGGCCGGATCGCCTTCGAGGAGCTGAGAGTTTCTCCAGACCGACATGTCGGCGGGGGCCGGCGAGCGGGAGACGACCAGCTTGGGCACGGCGTTCATGCGCGCGGCGAACGGGTCGTCGCGACCCGGCCAGATCCGCGAGAACAGCTCCCAGGTGGCGCGCCCGAGCAGCAGCACCCCGTCGTCCAGGGTCCGGCCGAGCCGGAACTTGTCCCCGGCGACCGCCTCCGGTCCGTGCCGGAACGCCCAGCCGCCCAACGGTGTCGCCTGGGACCCGTCCGGGTCGGATGCGACCCCGTCCAGCGTGATGAACTCGATGACGACGACGCTCACGATGAATCTCCTGTCGGTTCGATTGCTCACCGGTATCTACCGGCGGCCCCGCCCCGACTCATCGCTCCCGGCAGATCTCGGTCGCGGAAATCTCGCGCGGGAGACCGAAGGCGTCGCAGACGCGCGGATCGGCGAAGACCGCGTTGTGCGCGATACGGCCGTCGATGACTGTGAAGACCTGCAAGGTGTGCAGACGATGCCCACCGCCTCGCTCCGGCGCGTACGCGGCGAGAGCGGGCTGCCCGTTGGCGGTGAGCTTGCGCATGGTCCAGCCGGTGCCGCGCATCGCGAACACCCGCTCCAGGAAACGGCCGTAGTCCGATCTGCCGGAGTACCACAGCGGCACCGGCGGCATCTCCAGCACTGCGTCGTCGGCCAGCAGCCGCACCAGCGCGGGCACGTCCGCCGCCTCGAACGCCTGCACATACCGCTGGATCACTGCCCGAGTCCGGGGGTCGTCCGGCTCGGGGACGGCACCGCTGTCGCCCACTTCGGCGATGGCGGAACGGGCCCGCTGCAGCGCGCTGTTGACCGCCGCCACCGACGTCCCCAACTGCCCGGCGACTTCGGCGGCGGTGAAGGCCAGCACCTCGCGCAGCACCAGCACCGCCCGCTGCCGGGCCGGCAGCACCTGCACCGCCGCCACCCAGGCCAGTCGCAGGTCGGCCCGTGCCTCCACGTCGAAGCGCGCGTCGGGAAAGGGCTCCAGCCAGGGAACGTCGAGCACCGGTACGAGCGGAGCTCCCGGATCGTCGCTGGGCGCCCCCAGCCCGGACGGCAGCGGACGGCGGCCGCGCCCCTCCAGGGCGGTCAGGCACGCATTGGTCGCGATCCGGTACAACCAGGTCCGCACCGAGGCGCGCGCCGGATCGTACCGCTCCCGGGCCTTCCACGCCCGCAGCAATGTCTCCTGCACCAGGTCCTCGGCCTCGTGGTACGACCCCAGCATCCGGTAGCAGTACGCCATCAACTCGCCCCGGAACGGCTCGAACTCCACGCGTCCATCATGCCGCACCCGCGCGGGCCACGGCGCGGACATCGGGTACGGCCCTCGCCGTGCGGGGGAACCGAGATCGTCGGTGTACGCACAATCTCCTGGTTCTGTTCACCATATGGTCACATTATCGGTAGGCTCTGCGGCGCTCCATCCGCACCGCCAAGGGGGATTCGCCATGCGCACCCGTCATGCCCTGACCGCCGCCGCAGCCATGGGCGCGGTCGTCTCGCTCGGCCTCGCCGCCGGCACTCCTGCCCAGGCCGCCGAGTACTCCTCGGTCCTGAAGGTCAAGGGCGTCCAGTACGACGCACCGGGCCGCGACTCCAACAAGTGCTCGGGCGGCAACGCCGCGAGCGAGTACCTGACGATCAAGAACTACTCGCGGACCACGACGGTCAACCTCAAGGGCTATGTCGTCAAGGACGCCACCGGCAACAAGTTCACCTTCACGAAGTCCCACACGCTTCAGCCCGGTGACTACGTGAAGCTCCGCGGCAACCGGGGCACCGACTCGGATGCCAAGAACGTCGTCTACCGCCAGAACTGCAACTTCCTCTGGAACAACGACAAGGACACGATCTACCTGTACAAGCCCTCCGGGGCCCGCGCGGACGTCCACGCCTACACCAAGAAGGCCAACGACCGCGACGGCAACGGTTACATCACTTATCACGGGTAGGGCGGCCGGAAATCGGCGCGGGTCGGGCAGGGCCGGCCGACCCGCGCCGTCCTCAGACGCTCCAGATCTCCCATCAGTCCTGGGCCAGGGAGAGAAGACGATCCAGGACCCCCGGGTCGGCCTTCACACCGTCGTGCAGGTGGGCCTCGGACACCCAGGTGCTCAGGCCGCGCACCCGGGACGCCGTGGTCAGGGCGTGGTCGTGGTCCACGTACATGTCCTGGCGGTACACCGCCGCGGCGACCGGCACCGTGTTGGCCGCGAGGCGGTCGAGGTCGTAGAGCGCAGGCCAGTCCGCGCGGTGGGCGAGCGCGTCCGCGGTCGCCTTCAGGGGGACGAGGGCCGGGTCCTCATCGAACATCCAGGGGTACATCATCTCGCCCGTGAAGTGCAGCGGCCCACCCGCGGAGGCGTCGAACTCGGGGAACTCCGCCCGCACCCGGTCGGCGGACCACGCCGTGGGACGGCCGCCCTGCGCGTAGATCGCCTCGTGCAGGATCGCGTACAGCGGACGCGGTGCGAGGGAGACAACGGAGTCGACGCCCCGCAAAAACGTGTCGGACAGGACCGGGCCGCCCCGCCCGGGGACGAAGGCGCACTCCAGCAAGTAATGCAGGGAGTCGAAGGCCGATGCCGTGCCGAACGTGATCCCCAGCGTCTGGAACCGCCGCACCGACAGGCGCTCGCCCGAGGGCATACGGACATCGTGGTCCGCCAGGTGGGTCGCGACGCGCGCGGCCAGGGCACGGTCGAGCGGGTAGCGCTCGAAGTACCGGTCGTTGGCGGCGACCGTACGCCGGTACGCCGCGCGGTAGACGTCGTCGGCGTGCCCGGTCAGCGTTGGCAGGCCACCGGTGATCAGGGCCCGGTCGAGACCCTCCGGGGCGAGGCCGAGATAGGTGAGCGTCGCGAAGCCGCCGAAGCTCTGCCCCAGGACCGTCCAGGGCCGGTCGCCCTGCAACCGGCGGCGCAGCAGCTCCGCGTCGCGGACGATCGAATCGGCGCGGAAATACGTGAGGTACTGCGCGGCATCGGCCCGGCCGGCCAGCGTGGTGCGGTCCGCCGGGGTGGACCGGCCCGTGCCGCGCTGGTCCAGGAGGACGACGCGGAACTCCTTCAGGGCGCGGCGCAGCCAGGCACCCGCAGCGTTGGGACGCTCCGCGCGCCCGCCCGGCCCGCCCTGGAGCCAGAGCAGCCGCGGCAGCTCACGGCCCTCCATGCCCTCGGCGACGACCTCCCGTGCGAAGACGGAGATGCCCGGCCCGTCGGGACGGGCGTGGTCGAGTGGTACGTCGAGGGTGTGATCGGTGCAGACGAGGCCGCTGTGGCGGTACGTGATCTGGTCGTCGGTCAAGTCCGGCTCCTGGGGCGGGGGTGAACGGGGTGGGTACGCGGTCGGCCGTCAGTAGCCGGCGACGCCCAGCTCGCGGCAGATCTCGACCAGCTCGGGGTGCACGTACACGCCGTCCTTCTCGATGCACTCGCCGTCGAGGTAGATCGACGGGCCGAGGATCGAGCCGTCGGTGTGGGCGGCGGACACCCACGGTTCGCCGCCGATCCAGGCGCCCTTGGTGCCGATGCCGAGCTCCACGCAGCCGAAGACGCGCTCGTCCTCCACGATACGGCCGGTCGGCGCCGGGACGCCCGGGTTGAAGCCCAGGGACCAGTGGGCGACGCGGAACATGTTCGGGTCGTCCCAGGACTCCATCCAGCGGCGGAAGATCTCCGCGTCCTGACCCTCACCGTCGATCTTCGTGACGACGCCCTTCTCGACGGTGCAGCGGACCGGGGTACGCAGCAGCCCGAGCTGGTCCGGCGGCCACAGGGCACCGTCGAAGACGAGCACCCCGTCCTGGGTCTCCTCCAGCGGGTTCCAGGAGATCTGGCCGGAGAGCATGACGGTCTCGCCCGGATTCTCGGCGGGCTTGCCCCGGAGATTGATGGGGCGGTCCCCGTTGTGGCCGGTGATGTCGGTGCCGTTGGACGAGGTGATGCGCACCTCGTCCGCCTGCTCCAGGAGGCGGACCAGCGCCTTGCCGAGCTTGATGACACCCTCGAAATCGGGACGCCCGACCGTCGCGACGAGCATGTGCACGTCCATCGCGGTGAGGTTGGTGTAGCGGCAGCCGTTCGCCATCGCGCGGCGGAACGCGTCGGAGTGCATCACGTACGAGACGGCGAACTCGATCCACACGTCGGCGTCGGCTATGGCGCCGGCGACGGGGCGCGGCGGCTCCATGGAGGAGCTGGGCATCGTCTCGTACCAGACGACGACGGGGTGAGCCCCGGCGGCCGCGACGGCCTGTGCGGTGGCGTCCACGACACGGCGGTCGCTGCTGGTGTCGCCGGTGAGGACGACGTGCTCGCCGGGCTTGACCAGCATGACCTGCTCGACGAGCTTGCGAGCGGCGAGGGCGAGTTCGTAGCTCAGGTACTCGGGGCGGGGTTCGAGCCGGCTGAACATCTCCATGGAATGTCTCCTTGCGGTGGTGCGTATGAACGAAGGTGGTAGAGGGGCGGGCTAGCTCGCCTTGATGATCTGGGCGGAGTCGCCCAGGGAGCTGCCCGCGATGAGGCCGGCGCCGACCAGGTTCAGTTCCTCGTCGGCGGCCGGGCCGCGCCACTTGCGGTAGCCGACGCGCACGGCGAGCGCGGCGAGGACGATCCAGCAGGCGTTCGGGGTGAGGATCAGCAGGCCGGTCGCGAGCATGACGCCCATCTGCCGCTTTGTGCCGCCGATCAGCTGGATCGCGGCGCCGGGGATGGCCCACAGCAGCAGGGTGCGCAGCACACCCGGCTCGCCCAGACCGTTCTTGACGGTGTCGGCGTAGACCTTGGCGACGGGCGGGATCAGCCCCTGCTTGAAGTACGACTGCCACAGCACGGCCACCACGACGAGGGCGGCGGCGAAGCCGATGAGGGCCGCACGGAACTGCTCACGGCGCCCCTCCCGCTCGTACGGGTCCCAGGGCCGGTGTTCGCGGCGCAGCAGCCAGCCGGCCTTGAGGTCGTAGCCCATGTCGGCGAAGGCGGGGCCGGTGGCCGAGACATAACCCACCAGGAGCGCGAGCGGCACCGACGGGATGCCGATGAGGAGTCCCAGTACGAGGAAGATCAGGGTGACGGCGAACGACGGGAACCAGCCGGACTGCATCGCCGCGAGCCCCACGATCAGCTCGTGCACGAGCGCGGCGAACGCGGCGAACAGCACCCAGCCGAGCAGGCCCAGCGGGCTCATGTCACCGATCAGCCCACCGAGGACGGCGAGCAGCACGGCCCCGGCGACGAACAGGGCGTAACCGCGTACGAGCGCCTGGCGCAGCGCCTTCTCGTCAACGGTGTACGAGGTCGTCTCGTCGTGTCCCGGACGCGCTGCCGCGGCGGCCGGCGGCCGCGCCGGACGGCGGCGGACCAGGAGCACGACCGCCTGGCCGAGGGCGACGACGCCCGCGCCGACCATCACGCCGTGCGGCACGTATCCGGCGCCGAGGTCGGTGTGGAACAGGTCGGGGCTGAACTCGCGCAGGCCGAGCCCCACACCGAACATCAGCAGCGCCCACACGTTGCCGAGGAAGGCGACGCCGGCGGCGGACAGCGGCAGGCTGAACAGGGTGCCGCCGAGGCCGACGAGCGTGCCCGCGCCGAGGACCAGGGCCCGCTTGCCGCCCTTGTCACCGGCCTTGATCGTCTCGGCGGCGGCCTGCCCGGGCGGCCAGGCCGCGTCGGCGGGCAGCAGCCGGGAGCCGAAGGAGCGGTAGAGCACCCAGGTGTCGATGAGCAGGCCCACGAAGGAACCGGCCAGCATCGGCCACACCAGGTCCTTGCGCCCGAAGACGTACGGCACCGCGATCGAGGTGAGCAGTGCGTTGGCCGAGGCGAAGGTGGCCGCGGAGATGGCGCTCTGGGCGAGGTTCTGCCGGTGCACGGAGCGCATGGACCGCAGGCCGGCGAGCGGGATGCGCCCGATGAGCATGGCGATCAGGGCGCCGACGACCGAGGTGTTGGCGGAGATGCCCAGCTTGGCGACCAGGTCCGCGCCGATGACGGCGCCGAGGACGGACAGCACGGCGAGGACGACGAACACGACGGGTTCGCGTACGCGGGGATGGCCGGCGCCGGAGGAGGTGGTGCCGGGACCGGAGTCGGAGGGCGGCGGCACGGTGGCCGACGGCGAGGTGTGATGCGACACGGAACACCCCTTAATGGGTGGGCCCTGCCCCGGGACGGGGAGGGACTTTTCGGGCAGGCTGCGGCGATCCGCGTACTCCGGCACGACGCACGTCGTACGGATCTGTGGCCCACCGGACGAGCGCCGCCGGGCCGGGCGGGTCAGGAGCCGAAGGCGGCCGTGGCCTCCTCGGCCCCGGCCAGAACGAGTGCGGTGATGCGGTCGACGGTGCGGGTGACGCGGTGCGCCGGCCCGATGACGGTGAGTGACGCGGCGATGCTGCCGGCCTGGAACACGGGGGCGGCCACGGCGGCGACGGCCTCGTCGTACTCGCCGTGGCTGACGCTGTATCCCCGGGAGCGCACGTCCGCGTACCGGGCCGTGAGGGTGTCGAGTTCGGTGACGGTGTGGTCGTTGAAACGCTGGAGCGGGGTGGTCCCGAACAGACGGCGGATCTCCGCTTCGGAGTAGTGGGCGAAGATCGCGTGACCGGAAGCACCGGCGTGGCCGGGCATCACGGCACCGACGATCGCGGTGTAACGGACCGGACCGGTGCCGTCCACAGCTGCCGCGCACCGGTATCCGGCGCCCTGCGGCACGTTCAGCACGACGCTCTCGCCGGTCTCCCGCAGCAGCCCGGCGAGGATCGGCCGGACCAGCGACGGCAGCACGCCGCTGTGCTCCCCGGCGCGCGCCAGCCGGGAGACGGCGGGGCCGAGCCGGTAGCGGCGGGTGGTGGTGTCGCAGGTCAGGAAGGAACGGGAGGCCAGCGTGGTGAGGATGCGCTGGGCGACCGCCTTGTCCCAGCCGTGACGGCGCGCCATCTCGCTCACCCCCCACTCGGGGCGCCGCTCGGTGAACGACAGCAGGGCGAGCAGGGCGCGGTCCGCTCCCTGCAGGACGCCGGGCTGGGGCGGGGCCAGGACGTCCGCGTCGTCGCGCCGGCCGGCCTCGGGTGCGGTGCCGCCGGCGGGCGCGCCGTTCACCTCGTGCATGGCCTCGTCCCTTCCCTCGCTGATCCTGGTGCGCTCAGCGCAACGCCGTTGCGCTGAGCGGTGAGAACTATGTGATCAGTGGGGCGCGGTGTCAAGGGTGTTCTTCAGCACGGCCGCAGAAAGCCCGAAGCCCCGGAACGGATTGCCGTTCCGGGGGCTCCGGGCGGGTGGTCACAGCCGCAGCAGCACCGCGCAGGTGCCCAGCACGGGCACGTCGACGGTCAGGGCGCCCTCGTCGTCCGCCGTCAGGAGGTCACCGGCGGCCCCGAGGTAATCGGCCGTACGGGCCTCGGTGAAGCGGAACCCCGGGGTGACCCGGCAGGCGACCGGTTCCTCGGCGAAGGACTGGAGCCTGACGAGCACCTGGCCGGGGGCCGGAACGGTCATCCCCACGACGCGCACGCGCCGGTCGCCGACCGCAAGCAACGCGTACGAGGCGTCCGGCGCCGCGCTCTCCTCGCCCAGGGCGCGGACGGCGAGCAGCGGACGGCTGCCCGCGGCCGCCGTGTGCATACCCAGGACGGGCCCGCTGGTGTGCGGGGCCTGTCCGAAGGCCACGCTGTAGCGGAACACATGGTCGAAGGCCTGCTCGGAGGGGAAGTTGGTGTCCCAGATGTTGTTGTGGACCCAGGAGAAGAGCGTGCCGGGCTCGTCCTGGGCCAGCGACTGCGGATAGGGCGCGTACGGCACGGCGATCCCGCCCACCTGCACGAGCGGCGCGTCCTGCGTGGCGACCGCCGCGACCACCTCGTCCTCCTCGAAGCTCACCCAGCGCCGTACCGCGCGCATGTGCTGCGCGGAGCCCGGCACGACCGGCAGGCCGGTGCCCGTCATGCCACCGGTCGCCTCCATCCGGACGGCCGGCTGCCGCATGGCGAACGGGAACGCGAAGAACGCGCTCTCCTTGGTGAGCGTCGCCGGCTTCACGATCCGGTTCTCCAGATCGATCCGGGCCTGCCCGTGCGGCAGGTGGACGCGCACCCGCAGCCGCTCGGTGCCCGCCGGGGCGCACTCGTAGACCAGCGTCTCCCCCGTGGCGTCGCGGAAGCGGTCCACCAGCGCGGCCGGTGGCGCCGCCGTCCGGGAGGCGAGGAGGTGCATCGAATCGTTCGCCGTGGTCTTGCTCGACTGGTGGTTGAAGCCGCCCGCCGTGGCGTACTCGTCGTACACATAGCCGTTGAGCCCCACCGTCGCGTCCTGCCGCACCAGCTCCCGGCCGGTGCGCTTGTCGACGACCGAGCCGATCCAGGCCGACCGCAGGTCCACGCCCACCCGCAGGAACTCGTTCTCCAGGACCACCGGGTCGCCGGACGGCGCGCCCTCGGCCGGCGGCGCCTCCTCACCCGGGACGACGTCCACCCGTACCGCGCCGTGCGCCGGCACCTGGTCGAGCCGGAACAGCAGGAAGCGGCCCGCGGCCCGGTGCAGTTCGTTGGACTGCGCCTCCTCGGTGTGCGCCAGCACCGAGCCGTCGCGCGCGTCGAGCACCCGGACCGGGTCCTCCAGCGCGACCGTGCTCTCGGGAAGGAACAGCCGGACCGACTCCGACCGCGCCCAGCCGCACGTGTTGGTCACGTAGAAACCGGCCAGCGTCCCCTCGCGCGGGTGGAGCCGGCCGCCGAGCGACGCGCCCGCCCCGTCCAGGAGCGTCTTCGCGTCGTCATGGGCGCGCAGCGCCTGGGCGTACTTCCAGTGCCACTGACGCTCACCGGACGCGTGCCCGTGGTCGCCGTGCGTCCAGGGGTCGCCACCGCCCCAGGTGTGCTCGTTGAACAGGGAGGCCGCCCGGTAGACCTCGGGGGCCGACGCCGTGGTGCCCGCACCCGCCGCGCCGAGGATCTCCGCGTGCCCGGCGACCGTCTGGGCGTCCGCCAGCGCCGCCTGGCCGTCACGGGTGGCGGCCAGCGGGACCGCGCCGGCCCCGACCCCGTCCACCCACCAGTCGCTCCAGTCGCCCTCGAACGTTTCGAGACGGTCCCCGTAGCGGGCTTCCGCGTCCACGAAGAAGTCCTCGTTGCGTGACGTCCGCAGGACGGGGAAGGCCCACTCCTCGTTCCACCTGCGCACGGTGTCGGCGATGATCCGGCGCGGCGGCCCGTTGTCCGCGAACTTGCCCAGCACCCGCAGATGCAGCACGTCCCACGGGTAGGGGTCGCCCTTGAACTCCTCGTCCAGCACCGGGAAACCGGGGATGCCGCGCCCCTCGTGCGGATACTGGTGGTTCGCCAGCGCCGAGAGGTAGTGCGGCAGGAGATCGTCCACCCGGTCGAAGGACTCGTCGAACCCGAGGATCGAGCCCTCCATGTACGCCAGCCCGTGCGGGGTGTCGGTGCGCCACACCAGGACGCTGCGTCCGCCCGGCGCACGCCACCGGAACAGCCGGGGCAGCGCCCCGCCACCGGTGTGGTGCGGCACCGCCCGGCCCGCCCAGTTGTGGGCGACGGAGAGATAGCGGATGCCGCTGTCGGCGAGCACGTCGGGCAGGCCCACGACCTGACCGGGGACATCGGTCTGCATGGCCGTGGTGACGTCGATGCCGTGCCGGTCGCGCAGTTCACGCACCGGGCGGAGCAACTCGTGCAGCTCGTCCGTCGAGCAGGTCTCCGTGTGCAGGTTGAAGGGCATCGCGGTCAGCTCGATGCGCCCCTGGCGCACCCGCTCCAGGAACTGTGCGACCTGCTCCGGCGGACGGTTGGCCGACCAGTTCTCGAAGCTGAAGAACCCCTCGACGGCCCAGCGGAACTTCGACGCGTCGGGCCGGTCGTCCGTCGCACGGCACAGTTCGAGCAGGGAGTCGAGGTACTTGCGGCCCTCGGCGAGCACGGTGCCCTGGGGATCGGTGTAGCCGATGTCGAGATGGGCGTGCTGCACCAGGTGCAGCGTCCAGTGCCGCTGCGGGGTCAGCAGCACCTCGACCCGCTCGCCGGGCGCCAGGTCCGGCAGTTCGACCAGCACCGGCAGCGGAGCGTCCACCTCGGGGACCAGCAGCCGGGTCTCACCGCCCGGCCCGGGTATCAGCTCGCTGCGGACGGGGGTGCCGGACAGGGTGGTGACCTGGGCCCGGGCGAGGGGGCGGCCGGCCCGGACGCGCACGGACTGCAGCAGCCCGCCGTCACCGTCGTGGCGCAGCAGCGGTTCGCAGGAGAACCGGACGGGGTGTCCGCCGAGGACGCCGGTGGCGCTCACGCCGCGGTCGCGCAGGATGTCGCGGGCGATGTCGGAGTCCCACCAGGAGGGGCGGGACAGATCGGGGCGGGGCATGGAGAGGGTTCTCCGCTCTGGCATGGTGCCGGTTCGGTGCGTGGGACGGGTGGGAAGACGGGGTCAGGAGACGTCGGTGGCGAGGCCCGCGAAGATCTGGACCATCGCGGACTGTTCGAGGGTTTCCGCGGAGGCGGCCGGGTCGTAGTCGCCGCCGCCCGAGGGCTGGAAGCGGAAGAGTCCGGTGGACGGATCGCGGTTCTCCTTCCACACCCGCTCCGCGTAGGCGCTCTCGGTCCGCCGGTAGGCCGGGTCGTGCCGGATGCCGTCCAGAATCCGGAGGTTGTCGAAGTAGATCGCGTTGAAGATCGCCGGCTGGTCGTGCAGGCGTTCGCCCTGCTTCCAGTACGCGAGCGACCCCTCCGCGTCCTCCACGGCACGCCGGAGATAGGAGCGGTCCCCGGTGGTCCTGTACAGCGTGGCCGCGGTTCCGATCATGGCCCCGGAGTTGTACGTCCACAGGGTGGAGTTGACGGAGCCGTCGTCGCCGAGGCTGTTGCGGTACAGCCCGGGGGACTGGCGCAGGCACGACCAGTTCCACTCGTACCACCGCTGCGCGCTCGTCAGGTATCGGCTCTCGCCCGTCTCCTGGTGGAGCCGGGCGGCCAGTTCCGCGGCCAGGCCCGTGACGTTGGCGGCACGCATGTTGTTGGCCGGCGAGTCGACCCAGTGCATCCCGCCGGGGCACTCCCTGGCCGGGTCGTCGTCCCAGCCGCGGCTGACGATGTCGAAGGTCAGCTCGGCCCGGCGCAGGTAGACGTCGTCGCCGGTGGCCTCGTACTGGTCCAGCAGGGTCAGCCCGACGACGGAGTTGTCGTCGTAGAAGACGTCACCGCCCTGCCCGAGCGGCGCCGGGAGGTACGAGTCGTAGCCGGGCCTGCCGTCGCGCGGCTCGAAGTACAGCTCCAGGGTCGTGAAGCGTTCCGCCGCGTCGGCCGTGTAGTGCCTGCCCGAGCCCGGAAGCGCGGCCATGTCGACCGTCGCGGCCGCCGCCTCCCGCATCGGCCAGAGGTAGGAGTGCGCGTTGTCGGCGCTGCGGTGCGGGGTCGCCTCCTGGTAGAGGCCGTGGTTCTCCGGGCCCTGGTACAGCTCGTGCTGGAGCGCGTCGTACGTCCGCACGGCACGGTCCTTCCAGGGGCCCGCTCCCGGGTGCCCGGCCGCGAGGGCGGGGGAGGGGGAGAGGACGGTGCAGAGCAGGGGAGCTGCGGCCAGGACGAGGGCGGTGCGGGTGGAGAGTTTCACCGGGATGCCTTTCGGGGATCGGCTCGGGTGCTGATCGGCGGTACGGCGGGGCTCAGCCGAGCTTGAGGCTGCTGACGAAGAACCGCTGCGCCGCGAAGAAGAGGACGACGGTCGGCAGCGAGACGAGCAGGGCTCCGCCGAGGACGACCGGGGGCCCCACGTTGGAGTAGTTGCCCTGGAGTTCGGCGAGCGCGGCCATCACCGGCCGGATGTTGCGGCTCGTGGCCAGGGTGATGCCGAAGAGCAGGTCGTTCCAGACGGCGACGAACTGGAAGACGAACGCGGCGATCATCGCGGACCGGGACAGCGGGACGTGGATCTGCCAGAACACCCGCCACCAGGAGGCACCGTCGAGCCGGGCCGCCTCGATCACCTCGCCGGGCAGCGTCTGGGCGAAGTTGCGCATGATGAAGTACGCGAACGGGATCGCCACCGCCGCGTAGATGAGGAACAGCCCGATCTGCGCGTCGTACAGGCCGGTGTTCGCGTACGCCAGGAACAGCGGCCGCAGGAAGACCTGGAGGGGCAGCAGGGTGCCCGAGTAGATCAGCCAGAACCACAGGGTCTTGCGCTTGACCGGCATGATCACCGTGGCGAACGCGGCGGTCGTGGCCACCACGATGGCCGCGGCCGAGCTGGTCACCGCGTACAGCAGGCTGTTGCCCATCGCGGGACCGAGCCTGGCCCGGGACCAGGCCTCGGACATGTTGTCGAACAGACCGAATCCGCCGTGCGGCAGCCAGTGCGGCGCACCGCCGTATTCGGCGGCCGGCACCAGCGCGTTGACCAGGAGCAGCCAGGTCGGCACGGCCCAGAGGAGCGAGACGAGCACGAGGACGGTGTTGCGGACGGCGGTGCCGGCGGAGACGCGGCGTATGGACATGCTCAGGCGCCTTTCGGAGTGAGCTGGCGCCGCAGGTAGAGCCAGGAGGCCAGCAGCACGATGACGGTGAGGACGACGGCGACGGCCGCTCCGGCGCCGGGGCGCAGGGCGAGGAAGGTCTCCTGGTACATCGAGACCGCGAGCGTCTCGGAGCTGCGGCCCGGACCGCCCTGGGTGAGGACCCAGATCAGGTCGAACGACTTCAGCCCGTTCACCAGACTGCTGCCGACGACGATCACGGACACGGTCCGCAGCTGCGGCAGGACCACGTACCAGAACTTCCGGATGCCGTCGGCGCCGTCGAGCGACGCGGCCTCCAGGGTCTCCGGGGGGATGGTCTGCAGACCGACCAGGAAGAGGATCACGGCCACGCCGGTGGCCTGCCAGGTGTTGGCGACGATCATGACGAGGGTGTTGCCCGGCCACTCCAGCAGCCAGCCCTGGGCGAGCGACCCCAGCCCCAGCGCGTCGAGCGCCTGGTTGGCCGCCCCGTCCGTGGTCAGCAGGAAGTTCCAGACGACGGCCACGGCCGACCCGGAGATCGCGTACGGCAGGACCACCAGCAGCCGCGCCACCCGGGACCACCCGGAACCGTTCGTCATGACGGCGATGGCCAGTCCCAGGACGAGCGGCAGGACCACCGTGCCGACCACCCACATCAGGGTGTTCTCCACAGACTTCGCGAGCACGGGGTCGCTGAGGAAGAGCCCGTAGTTGGTGAACCAGGTGAAGTCGGAGACCCGGCCGTCGCTGAAGAAGCCGCGGTACAGGGTCATGAGGAACGGGGTGAGCAGCAGGCCGGCGACGAGCAGGACGGCCGGGGCGAGGAAGCCCGCCGCGGCGGCCCGGTCCCTGAGGCCGCGGGAGGGCTTGCGGGCGGCCGGGGGAGCGGGCGGGGCCGCGGGGGCGGGGGAGGCGCCGGCCCGGGTGCGGCGCGCGTCGAGGGCGGATGTCATGACTCGTCCTTGTTCCACGCGGCCCACTCCTTGGTGGCACGGCTCGCCATGCTGCGCAGCGTCGCCTCGGGCGACATGGCGTGCGTCATGAAGGCTCCCAGGTCATCGGTGTTCCCCTGCATGAGATTGGGCGGACCGGCCTGCCCGTAGCGGGGCAGCTCGGTCCAGTGCTCGTCCAGGGCCCGCTTCCTGAGCCGGGCGAGTACGGGATTGGAGGTGACCGACTTCGGGTTGGCCGAGCCGTCCTGGAGGAAGTCGGTCCACACCCGCTGGACGGAGGGGTGCAGCCAGTGACCCGCGTTGGCCATCGCGGCGTCGTGCGACACGGCCTTCTCCGGGACGGCGAGCACGCCCGCCTCGGTGATCACGGACCGCTTGGTGGAGGTGTCGACGGGCGGCAGGACGAAGGCGTCGAAGTCCTCACCCGGCTTCATCCCCGCCGCGGTCAGCCCCTGGGACTGCCAGGAGCCGTGCAGGAACATGCCGACCTTGCCCGTCTTCAGCGCGGCCGGACCGTTGTTCTGATCGAAGTCGGCCGGGGTCATCCAGCCCTTCTTCATGAAGTCCTGCCAGATCTGCATGGCCTTGTGCGCCTGCGGATCGGTGTACTTCGCCCGGCCCGCGATCAGGTCTGCGTAGAACACCGGGTCGACCTTGCTGATCAGCTCCTCGAACCACTCGTAGGCGGGCCAGTTGCCGCTCTGTGTGGCGACGAACGGAACGACACCGGACTTCTTCAGCACCTCGGCCGTGTGCAGCAGCTCGTCCCAGGTCTCCGGCGCCCGCAGGCCGTGCTTGTCGAACACGTGCGTGTTGTAGAAGAGCACGTAGTACGACTGGTAGAGCGGCATCCCGTACACGGCGCCCCGGTAGGACATCGAGTCGCGCAGGGACTTCGTCACCCAGCCCTTGCGCTCGTAGGCGTCCCACAGCTGCGTCAGGTCACTGAGGCTGCCGGTGCGGGCGAGCTGTTTGAGGTTGTAGCCCGCCTGCCACTTGATCAGATCGGTCGCCTTGGTCGTCTGCAGGGAGATCTGCGTGACCTGGGTGTACGCGGTCGGGTTCGGGTTCGACAGGGGGCGCAGGGCGTATCCGGTGAGCTTCTTCAGCTCGCGTCCGGCGGCCACGTAGCCGTCGTCCCAGGTGGCGTTGTCGTTGGCCAGGGACGTCGTCCCCGGCTTCGCCGCGGTGCTGTCGCCCCGGGCGCAGCCGCCTGCCAGCGCGGCCGCCGCACCGGCTCCGAGGCCGGCCAGCACGGTGCGCCGGCGGAGCGGGTGAGACGACCGCTCTGTCGTCTCGCCGGTTGATCTCATGGGCTCACTTCCCTCTGGACCCGCCGGGGGTCCCTGGCTCCGGTGTTCGGTGGGGAGGCCACCGGAAGCGTGTACGGCGTGCGTTTCCGCGCTCCGGGTTGCCAGGATGTTAACGACACCATGTGGCTGAAACAAGAGGTTCTTGCGATGGTGCTCGGAAAATCGCTCCTGGGCAGGGCTTACGTGGAGATATTCAGGGCGCTTCTTGTTCGTTCGGAGTGTTATCGATACCATCCGAGTGCTTGCCCGGTCCCTTTCTCAGGAGCTTCTGTGCACCAGCCCCGTCCCTATGAACGCAACCCGCGGTACGCCGTCACCGGCGGCACCGTCGTCACCGGCTGGGCCGCCGCGGTCGCCGACGTGCCCACGGTGCCCACCGTCCTCGCCCTGGACGGCCCGGCCGCACTCGACTGGGAGGAGGCCGCCGGCTCCCTCGCCGCGGCCCTGCGCGCACGGGGCACCCAGGTCGCGCTGTGCGACGTGCGCTCCCTCTGGTCGGCCGAGGCGGTTCAGCGGCTCTGCGTCCCCGCGGCGGACGCCGACGCGTTCTTCCTGCCGCTCGCCGAGTTCTCCATGGACGACCTGTTCGAGACGCCGCCCGTCCGGCCCCGTCCCGACACCGGTGTCCTGCTCCTCTTCGGGCCCGGCGCCGGGCTCGGCGAGCCCGATCTGCTGTGGTGGGCCGACCTGCCCAAGCGGTACGCGGAAGACGCGGTCACCCGTGCCGAACTGCCCCTCGGCGTCAATCTGGGGCGCCCCGGCACCCCCGGTGAGCTGCGCAGCCTCTTCTACACCGACTGGCCCGTCGGCGACCGCCACCGCGACCGCCTGGCCCCCCGCGTCGACCGCTGGATCGACCTCCAGGGCGAGAACGGCCCGGCCTCCCTGGACGGCGCATCCGTACGAGCCACCCTGGCCGCCCTGGCCTCGGGCCCCGTGCGCAGCCGCCCCTTCTTCAACTCCACCGCGTGGGGCGGCCAGTGGGCCGCCCGCGAGCTCGGCTTCGAGCCCCGCGACGGCAACACGGCCCTCGGCTACGAGCTCATCGCCCCCGAGGCCGGAATCCTGGTCGGCCAGGACGAGACGGCCCAGGTGGAACTGCCCTTCCAGCTGCTCTGCGAGCTGCACCCCGAGACGTTCCTCGGCCCGGACGTCCACCGCCGCTTCGGCACGTCCTTCCCCATCCGCTTCGACTACCTCGACACGGTGGGCGGCGGCAACCTCTCGCTGCACCTGCACCCTCGGGAGCAGTACATGCGCGAGACCTTCGGATGGCCCTACACCCAGGACGAGACGTACTACGTCACCGCGTGCGACCCCGGTGCGAAGGTCTACCTCGGGCTGCGGGAGAGTACGGACGTGACAGTCATGCGCGAGGAGGTCGAGGCGTCCGCGGCCGACGGGGTCCCGCTGCGCGTCGAGGACCACGTGATGACCCACCCGGCGGAGGAGGGGCAGCTCTACATGATTCCCGCCGGGACCCCGCACGCCTCCGGCGAGGGCAACCTGGTCCTGGAGATCAGCGCCACCCCCTACCTCTACTCCCTGCGCTTCTACGACTGGCTGCGCAAGGGCCTCTCCGGCGCCCCGAGGCCCCTCTCCTCCGCCCACGCCTTCGCCAACCTCGACACCGCACGGCGCGGCGACGACGTCCTCAAGGAGTTGGTGCAGGAGCCGAGGACCGTGCGCGAGGGCCGGGGCTGGCGCGAGGAGGTCATCGGCGCGCTGCCCGAGATGTTCTACGCCGTGCACCGCTTCGTGATCGAGGGACCGGAACCCGCCGAGGACGACACCGACGGCCGCTTCCACATCCTCAACGTCTCCTCGGGCGGCGGCGTCGTCGTGGAGACCGACCGGGGCGACCGGCACGACCTGGCCTTCGCCGAAACCCTCACCGTGCCCGCGGGCGTGGGCCGTTACCGGCTGCACCCCGTGGGGAGCGACCCGGTGCACGTGGTCAAGTCCCTGGTGAGCCCCGCATGAGCCACGTCCCCGTACTGGAGATCGGCGGCACCCACGTGACGGCCTCCGTCGTCGACACCACGGCCGCGGGGGCCGCCCCCCTGGCCGTCGTGCGGCGCCCGGTCCGTGCCCACGCACCGGCCGATGACCTCCTGGACGCCATCGCCGCGGTCGGCGCCCAGGTCGAGGTTCCGGCGGGCGCCCACTGGGGCGTGGCGATACCCGGCCCCTTCGACTACGACACCGGCATCGGCCGCTTCCGCGGCATCGGCAAGTTCGAATCGCTGCACGGCGTCGACGTGGGAGCCGGACTGCTCGTCCGGCTCCCCGGAACCCCGCGCCGCATCAGCTTCGTCAACGACGCCGACGCGTTCGCCCTGGGCGAGTACCGGGCGGGCGCCGCGGCCGGCCGGAGCCGGGTCCTGTGCATCACGCTCGGGACCGGCGTCGGGTCCTCCTTCCTGCGTGACGGCCGGCCCGTGGTCGACGGCCCCGACGTACCGCCCGGCGGCCGTGCCCACCGGCTCACCGCGCACGGACTCCCGCTGGAGGAGGTGGTCTCGCGACGGGCGATCCGCAGGTTCTACGCCGACGCCGCCGGACTCCCGGGCGACGGGCCCCTCCCCGACGTGCACGACATCGCGGCCTCGGCCCGCGCCGGCGAGGCGCCCGCCCGGCAGACCGTCCAGCACTGTTTCGGCGCCCTGGGACAGGCCCTCGCGCCCTGGTGCGAGCGGTTCCGGCCGGACCTGATGGTCGTCGGCGGATCGATGGCCGGCTCCTGGGACCTCGTCGGACCCGCCGTCCGCGAGGGCTTCGACGCATGGGGGGCGGGGGTCGCGCCTCCGACCGTCACGGCGCTGCGCCCGGTGGACGCGCCCCTGATCGGCGCCGCCCACTGGGCCCTGCGCGACGGCACCGCCGCCCTTCCGGCTCCGACCTAGAATGACCGCGTCACCGACCCCCGCACCCGTTCACGAACCCGCAGGAGAACCGCTCATGGCACAGCACCGCTCGGGCGACACCGGTGCCCCGACGATGCGTGACGTCGCCGCGAGCGCCGGTGTCAGTGCCATGACCGTCTCCCGCGTGCTCAAGGACGACGCCAGGGTCAGCGGCAGTACACGGGAACGCGTCCTGGCAGCCGTCGAAGCGCTGGGATACCGGCGCAACGAGACAGCACGCAGCCTGCGCCTCGGCGGCAGCGGGATGATCGGGCTGGTCGTCACCAACCTCGCCAACCCGTTCTACTCCCGCCTGGCGCTGGGCGTTCAGGAAGTGGCGTCCGAACACGGCCTGCGGGTCCTGCTCAGCAACACCGCCGAGCAGGTCGACAGGGAGCGCGGCCTCGTGGAGGACCTGGCGGCCCGTCAGGTCGACGGCATGATCGTCGTTCCGGCCGGCAGCAGTCACCGGCACCTCGCCCCCGCGGCGCTGCGCGGCATGCCGATCGTGCTGGCCTCCAGGCCGCCCGCCGGAATGGACGCCGACTGCGTCCTGGTCGACGACTTCGGCGGCGCCGAACAGGCCGTCGGACAACTCATCGCGGACGGCCACCGCCGCATCGCCTTCCTGGGCAACCCGCCCGCCCTGTACACCGGCGCCGAACGGTTCCGCGGCTACTGGGCGGCCCACGAGGCGGCCGGGATCGAGCCCGCCGAGAGCCAGGTGCGGCGCGGCCTCACCGACGTACCCACCGCCGAGGCCGCCGCGGGCGCGCTCCTCGACGCCCCCGACGCGCCGACGGCGCTCTTCTGCACCAACAACCGGCTCACCCAGGGCGCCATCCGCGCCGTGCACGGACGCGGCCGTCCGGTCGCACTCGCCGGCTTCGACGACTTCGACCTGGCCGACGTCCTCGGCCTGCCCCTGACCATCGTCTCCTACGACGCCGACGAGATCGGCCGACGGGCGGGCCAGATGCTCATCGACCGGATCAACGGCTCGTCCGCCGAGCCGATCCCCGCCCGCAGGACCGTCGTGCCCACTCGCGTCATCCGCTACGGGACGCGCTGACCCGGACGTCACCGCCGCCTCCGCGGCACCGGTCTGCCCTCCCGCCCCCGCACATCCCCCGGAGCACCCATGCACCACGACCGCCTGGTCACCGAACGCCGCCTGGCCCGCGTCCTCGATCTGCGCCTGAGGCCCGCCGTGTACCGCGAAAGCCTGCCTCTCGACGTCGCCTCGTGGAGGGTCCCCGGCGAACCCGTACCCGTGTCCGAGGGGATCGGCGCCCCCTACGAACCGGTCCGCGCCGGTGCCCCGTGGGGCCCCGCCTGGTCCACCACCTGGTTCCGGATCAGCGGCACGGTCCCCGCCGGATGGGCCGGGCAGCGCGTCGAAGCGGTCCTGGACCTCGGCTTCGGCGCCACCCAGCCCGGCTTCTCCGCCGAAGGGCTCGTGTACCGGCCCGACGGAAGCCCGGTCAAGGCGCTCAACCCCCGCAACGCCTGGCTGCCGATCACCGAACGCGCCGAGGGCGGAGAGGAGTTCGTGCACTACATCGAGGCAGCGGCCAACCCGGTCATCTTCGATTCGGGAAGCGGCGGCGACCCCTTCGTCCCCACCCGGGCCGGTGGTGTCCCCGCTTGGCTGAGCGGCGAGACCGCGCCGGACACACCGCTCTACCGCCTGAACCGGATGGACCTCGCCGTCTTCGACCCCACGGTCTGGGAACTCGTACAGGACCTGGACGTCCTGTCCGGGCTGATGCACCAGCTTCCCGAGGACTCCACCCGGCGCCGGCAGCTGGCCCACGCGGTGGACCGCGCACTGGACACCATCGACCTCCAGGACATCGGCGGCACCGCGGCGCGCGCGCGTGAAGCACTCGCGCCCGCGCTCGCCTCGCCCGCGCACGCGGGGGCGCACCGCGTCTCCGCCGTGGGACACGCGCACATCGACACCGCCTGGCTCTGGCCGGTACGGGAGACCGTCCGCAAGGCGGCCAGGACCGTCTCCAACGTCACCGCCCTGATGGACGACCACCCGGGGTTCCGCTTCGTCATGTCCCAGGCCCAGCAACTGGCCTGGCTCAAGGAGCAGCGGCCCGAGGTGTTCGCCCGCGTCGTGGAGAAGGTGCGCACCGGCCAGTTCATCCCCACGGGCAGCCTCTGGATCGAACCCGACACCAACCTCTCCGGCGGGGAGTCCCTGGTACGCCAGTTCGTCCACGGCAAGCGCTTCTACCTGGAGGAATTCGGCGTCGAGACCGAGGACATGTGGTTGCCCGACACCTTCGGGTACAACGCGGCCCTGCCCCAGCTCATGAAGCTGGCCGGGATCAAGTGGTTCCTCACCCAGAAGATCTCCTGGAACGCGACCAACACCTTCCCGCACCACACCTTCTGGTGGGAGGGCATCGACGGAACCCGCATCTTCAGCCACTTCCCGCCGGTGGACAGCTACAACGGAGACCTCTCCGGCGCCGACATCGCACACACCGAGCGGAACTTCCGCGACAAGGGTCCGGCCAACCGCTCCCTGGTCCCCTTCGGCTACGGGGACGGGGGCGGCGGCCCCACCCGCGAGATGCTGGCCCGCGCCCGCAGGCTGGAGAACCTGGAGGGCTCGGCCCGCGTCGAGATGGAGAGCCCCGAGGAGTTCTTCACCAAGGCACTGGCGGAGTACCCCGACGCACCCGTGTGGTCGGGCGAGCTGTATCTGGAGCTGCACCGGGGCACCCTCACCAGCCAGCTCGCCACCAAGCAGGGCAACCGGCGCAGCGAACACCTGCTCAGGGAAGCGGAGCTGTGGTCCGCGACGGCGACACTGCGAACCGGTCTGCCCTACCCGTACGAACTGCTCGACCGGGTGTGGAAGACCGTCCTGCTCCACCAGTTCCACGACATCCTGCCCGGCACCTCGATCGCCTGGGTGCACCGGGAGGCCGAGGAGGTCTACGCCGAGACCGCCCGGGTGCTCGGCGAGGTCGTCGACTCCGCGCAACGCGCCCTCGCCGCGTCCGGTGCGGACGGGACGGCCGGGGAAACCGTGTTCAACGCCGCACCGCACACCCGTGACGGCATCCCCGCGCTCGGCGCGTCCCCTCGCGAGCGCGCCGTGCGTCCGGCCGAGCCCCGGCCCGCCCAGGACGGCGGCTTCGTCCTGGACAACGGCCTCGTACGCGTCACGGTGGACACCCGCGGCCTGATCACCTCCGCCTACGACCTGACCGCCGGACGCGAGGCGCTCGCTCCCGGCACGGTCGGGAACCTCCTCCAACTGCACCAGGACTTCCCGAACCAGTGGGACGCCTGGGACGTCGACGCCTTCTACCGCAACACCGTCCGCGACCTGACCGACGCGGACGAGGTCGTCGCCGTCCCCGGGGGCATCCGGGTGGTACGCAGCTTCAACGCCTCCCGCATCACCCAGGTGCTGCGCCTCGCCGAGGGCAGCCGCCGCCTCGACGTCGAGACCCACATCGACTGGCAGGAGTGCGAGAAGATCCTCAAGGCTGCCTTCCCCCTCGACATACGGGCGGCGGAGTCCATCGCCGAGATCCCCTTCGGTCATGTCCGGCGCCCCACCCACACCAACACCTCGTGGGACAGCGCCCGCTTCGAGATCTGCGCCCACCGATACCTCCACGTCGAGGAACCCGGCTGGGGCGCGGCCCTCGTGAACGACTCCAGCTACGGCCACGACGTCACGAGGGACGTGCGCCCCGACGGTGGAACCACCACGACCGTACGGCTCTCGCTGCTGCGCGCCCCCCTCTTCCCGGACCCCGACTGCGACCGGGGCGAACACCGCCTGCGCTACGGGCTCGTCATCGGCGCCGAACTGCGGGACGCCGTCCGCGAGGGCTACCACTTCAACCTCCCCGAGCGTGCCGTCCCCGGCGGAGCGCCCGTCGAACCCCTGGTCCGGCCGGCCGACGAGACCGCGGCCGACGTCGTCATCGAGACCGTCAAGCTCGCCGACGACCGATCGGGCCGCGTCATCGTCCGTCTCTACGAGTCCGCGGGCGGACGCGCACGGACCACCCTGAGGGCCGGCTTCCCGCTCGCCGCCGCACACGTCACGGACCTGCTGGAACGGGAGCTGACGGACGAGCCCGCACCGGCCGTCGACGGCCAGGACGTCCACCTGACCCTGCGGCCGTTCCAGATCCTGACCCTCTCGCTGACACCGGGCGCATGACCGGGCCCGGCGAAACGTGTACGAGGTCGTTAGGATCCCCCGCATGGAGATCGAAGGCGACATAGCGGCGCTCGTGGGCGACGTGAACAGCGGCGACCCGGAACGCGTGGCCGCGGCGGTCGAACAGTTGGCGGCACAGGGCGAGCGCGCGCTGCCGGGGCTGCTGGGCGGGGTGGCGGAACGCCCCTCGGCCCAGCAACTCAAGGCGTACGGAGACGTGCTGAGCCGTATCGGGCCACCGGCGTTCGACGCCGTCATCGCGGCGGCACGCGCCGGGGAGGTGGACGGCTGGCTCAGGGGCCGACTGCTCCGGGTCTTCGACGAGCGTTGTGCCGGGCAGTACGCGGCACTGGCTCTCGACCCCGACCAGTGGCTGTCGAACGGGGGCTTCGAGGGGTTGCTCAGGCTGCGCGTGGACTCCGACGCCGGGATGCGGGCACTGGTGGCGAAGGCCGGCCGGGGCGGCGACTTCTACGGTCCGTCCGGTGAGTACGCCCGCGCGATGCTGGACGCCTTCGCGCCGCGCCTGCGGGAGCTGTGCCGGGACCGGACGGCTTCCCGGCACGAGCGGCGCGGCGCGCTCGGGCTCCTGATCGAGGCCGGCGGGCTGGACGCGCTCGACGCACACGACCGCACGCTGGTGGAGCGCCTGGTGCGGGTGAAGCTCCCGGGCAATGTCCGCGCGGTGCCGGACACCCAGCTCAGTGCCTGGTGGCTGGCCGTGCCCGGGGCGACGTACGAGGGCGTCTTCGAAGCGCTGGGCCTGCACGACCCGCGTCCGGTGACGGTCGAGACGGGGGCGGTGGCCGCGATGTGCGCGGCGATCCCGGCTCCGAGCGAGGAGGACCCCTCCCGGTGCGTCAGCCGGGCCTTCGTGACTCCCGAACTCGACGGCTGGCGCCTGGTGTTCGGGCAGTTCCCCCAGCTCGTCGGCCGCAACTCCTGGAACGGCATGACCGAGACGGTCGAGCGGGTCAGCGCCGCATGCGGGCAGGCCCAGCTGTTCTTCGTGGACGACGCCGGCGGCGCGGACTTCTGGTTCGTCGCCAGGGACGGCCGACTGTCCGACCTGTACACCGGCGAGGACGACCTGGACGAGGAGGACGAGGAGGACGAGGACGAGGAGGACTACGAGCCCGCGGACGACGTCACGGGCGGCGTCCGTGAGGCCTGCGGAGAGCTGTCGGTCGACCTCGACCTGGTGGGTGTGCTCGACACGGTCGTACGCGGCCACGGCTGGCTTGCGGTCACCGCGCCGGACGTGGGACACGGACAGTTCCCCGGCCTGTTGCCCGTCTGACCTCCCACGTCCCGGCGGGACCGGCCGACCCTCACTGACGTCGGCCGGCCCCGGACGGCTGGACGGGCGGCAGCACGTTCAGGAAGCGGCCGCCTGCACCGCGTCCGGTGACCCCAGCAGGCCGCACGGCAGATATCCGGACCGGACACCGAGCTCCCACCCGTGGACCTGGACGGCGAGGCAGGCCAGGGCGAGGGTGCCGAGCGGGAGGAGGGACCGGGGCGCGGGATCACCGCCCTCGGCCTCGACGCCCTCCCGGTATGCGACCAGCCGCGCGACGAGGGCGTCCTCGAAGGCGTCCCGGTCGTCGTCGAGGAGCACGCGGAGCAGCCGCTGGTCCGCGCTCAGCGCGTGGCCGGCCTCGTCGAGCCGCCGGGCGGCCTCGGCGCGCTCCCCGGCCCCGGGCTTGCACAGCGGAACCTTCGGCCAGTCGCGGGGCAGGTGCCCGCCGGATCCGGCGAGATAGTGGCACAGGGCGTCCATGGCGGCGAGGTCGGCGGGGGCGGACACCGAGGTGTACGGGTTGTAGGGCGCGCCGTCGCGGATGGCGGGTGCGTAGTCGTCGCGCAGCAGCAGACCGGTCACCCGCTCCCAGTCCCACACGTGCCCGCTGACGACGCACATCTCGAACATGTCGAGCCAGGTCCGCGCGGTGGGCGCCTCCTCGACGACGTCCCGGAAGGTGAGGGCCCCGTCCCCGAACTCGTCGTCCTCCGGGTCCGTGCTGAGGCGCTCCCCGACCAGCGGCAGCCGGATCTCCTGGTCGCCCTCCGGGAAGCACAGGACGCTCAGCACCCCGTGCACACACTCCGCGGCCGTGACCGCCACCGTGCGCACCGCGGGGTCGAGCACGGGCCCGGTCGCCGTCCGCGCGGCGACGTGGTCGAGCAGTTCGTCCGCCAAGGCCCGTATCAGCTTCGGCGACAGGCTGTCGTACCGCAGCGAGTGCCACCGTGCGAAGGCACGCCCGGCGATGTCCTCCAGCGCCTCGGCCCTTCGCTGTTCGCTGACCTGATGGCATGCCACATCTCGCACCTGACGCGTCCTTTCCCGGACTCCACGACTCGACGGGAACGCTACCAACGGGCACTGACAGCCCTGGGTGGCTCGATACATGGCCGACCGGCTGCAGATCGGTGCGTTGGTGCCGGCAGGCACCCGTACGTACGCGCCGGGCCCGCTCGCCGCTCCCGCGCCAGGAGCGAGCAGCCGATGCGGGCGCCTCAGCCGTGGAGGGGGAGGGACCGCGGTCCCTCCCCCTCCACAGCAGCTGTTCCCCATCCGGCCGGGTGGCGGCGGATCAGGAACGTGCGGCGGCCGGGCCGCCGCGGACGGCTCAGACCTGGAGCCCCGTGGCCTTCACGTCCTCGACCTTGCGGACCTTGATCTCCATGCGATTCACCTCCTCGTGACTGGATGACGTCCCCCGGTCCGGCGATGCGCCGGGCCGGGGCGGATCGGTACCCGCGGGGCCTCAGGCCTTCGTCGTGAGCCGCCGTGCGCGCTCACGGACCGAGAGGACCGCGGGAAGAATGAAGGGGGTCAGGCAGACCGCGGTGCACAGCAGCGCCCACCAGAACCGCCCGGTGCCCGGGCCCGCACCGAGCCCGTCGGCGGCCCAGCGCAGCACCTCCCAGACGGAGGGCGCCAGGAACAGCCCCGCCCAGGCCAGGGTCAGTGCCGCCCCGAAGAACCGGACCCAGCGGAACCAGCGCCCGGCCCGCACATCGGCCGGATGCGCGTCGGCCAGTTCGGCCTTCCCCGGACCGTCCAGCCGGCCGACGGCCCGCCGGAGCATCAGGGTCGACACCCGCCACAGATTGCGACAGCCCAGCGCGTTGACCAGTACCGCGTACAGGTCGGTGCGCAGGAACACCATGCACTGCCAGAGCATCGCCGTGAGCTTCACGTAGATCCAGGTGGCGAGCACCGCGTCGAGCGCGTCCGGCGCTGCCCACGCACCGGTGTCGATCAGCAGTCGCGCCGCCAGCGGGACGGCGAGCAGCACCGCGTCGAGGGCGAGGCCGGCCAGCAGTGGTCCGTACCGTTTGCGTCTCGGTACGGTCCACAGCTGGGTCAGGTCCGTCTCGAACACCAGCAGGAACCCCATGCGCCGGTCCATGCCGAACCTGGCCCCCAGGCCGAGCGCGCGGGCCGCGAGCCAGTGCCCCAGCTCGTGGATGGCGGTGGCGGCCGTGGCGAGCGGGATGAGGATCAGGCTGCCGAGGCCGATGTCGTCCACGACGAAGGCGTCGTCGGCCGGATCGGGGAAGAGCCCGGGCCGGAACACGAACACGGCGAGCGCGAACACCGCGCACGCGGCGTAGCAGGCCCAGGCCACCCGCCCGAAGAAGGGCCGCGCGACCTCCTGGCGGACGCCGTCCAGCCACCGTCCCCCCTGGACGGGTGCCGAGCGGACCGGTTCGCTCTGCTGCCCCTCGTCGACGAAGCCGAGCTCGCGCAGGACCTCGACGAAGGACGGCACATCGACGGGCTGCCCGGCGAACTCCTCGGCCTCGGCAGCGGCCTCCGCGATCGTCGCCCCGCGCAGCAGCGCCTCGATGACCACACCGCCGACCTTGGGAATGGCGACGAACTGCCCCGTTGCCGGGTCGCCGACCAGGACTTCGTCCTCTCCTTCGGGCACCAGGCTCAGCGGCCGCAGCCGCACGGTCGTGCCCGGGGACCCGTCCACTCCGGTCATGCCGCGGCCACCCGTGCCGGGGCCAGCGCGCACACCGGGCAGTCCGGCACCTCGGGGAACGGCACCCGGCTGCCCGCCAGGCCCTCGCGCAGGTCGAGGCGGACCCGGGCGCCGGCGGCCAGCGGCTCCTGGAACCCGGTGAGATAGCGCAGTCCCTCCAGCGCGATCAGCGAGCCGACCTGCATGGCCACCGGGCCGATGAGCGGGTTGGTGGTGCGCATGCCGTGCACCAGGTCCTCCGCGGCCGCCGCACCGGTGCCCGCCTCCGGCTGCTGCGAGAACTCGCAGGCCAGGCAGGCGCTCCTCCCCGGGGCGACGGACATGTACGAGAGCAGCGTGCGGGTCGCGCCGCCGACCACCAGCGGTACACCGGCCCGCACGGCGGCCTCGTTCACCCAGAGACCGGCGTCCGGGTGGCCGTCCAGGCCGCCCAGCATCAGATCGATCCCGTCGGTGAGATCGGCGAGGTCCTCGGGGCCCGCGACCCAGCGGTCGACGGTGCGCACCTCGATGTCCGGGTCGTAAGCCCGGACCCAGGCCGCTGCGCGCTCGACCTTCGAGCGGCCGACGTCCTCGCGCCGGTAAAGGAACTGCCGGGCGAAGTTGCGGGTCTCGACGCGATCGTGGTCCAGCAGCGTCAGCCGGCCGACGCCGAGACCCGCCAGGCACTGCACCAGGGAGGACCCGCCGCCGCCCACACCGAGCACCAGGACGTGCGCGTCGCGCACCCGGCGCAGGAAGTCGGTGCGGTGGTGGTCGAGGTCCGAGAACGTGCCGAAGAACGCCAGGTTGGAGAAGTGCCGCTCGTCGACCGCCGGATCACCGGTGAACCGGCCCTCCTCGCGTTCGATCAGCCCCAGCCCCGCCAGTCCGGCCAGCCCACCGTCGAGCTCCTCCGCGGTCACCTCCACACCCCGGGCGGCGAGTTCGGCGCGCAGCTCCGAAGCGCTCCGAGGTCCCTCCCGCAGCACGGAGAGAAGCGCCTCGACCTTCCCCTCGGGGTCCTCCAGAGTGATCGACTCACGGGGGTCGAAGACGACGATCAGGTCTTCCCCCACCGTTTGCCAGGAGCACTCCTTGAGCGCGACACGCATCAACCCACTCGCTTTCGGCCTCAGCGGACCCCGGACCCCCCAGGGCATGGCCGTAACTCTGCGACCCGGGGCTGAACTCCCGCTTTGACGGCGCTTTGAGCCCGTACAGCGAGGCAAAGCCCCACGCCCGGTGCGCGCCCGGTGGCTTAGTCCGTGGCCCGCAGCAGTTCCCGCACGGCGTCCGCGTCCGGGTGTTCGAGTTCGTCGAAGAGGGCGAGGGCGGCCCGCCACGCCTCGTGCGCGCCCGCGAGGTCGCCGACGATGCGCAGGACCTCGCCGAGGCCGCGCAACGCGTCCCCCTCGCCGTACCGGTTGCCGAGCCGGTGGAAACCCTCCTGGCAGCGTCGGTAGCAGTCGAGCGCTTCGGCGTACTGCCCCATGGCACGGCGGGTGACGGCGAAGGTCTTCCAGGTGTACGCCTCGCCGAGCGGACTGCCCTCCTCCCGGTGGAGTCGCAGCGCCTCCTCGCAGCAGGCGAGGGCCTTCTCGTGGTTGCCCAGATGGGCTTGGCACCAGCCGATGTTGTTCAGTGCGCCGCCCCACCCGGCCCGGTTCCCGGCCGCGCGCTCCAGTTCGAGGACCTCCTCGACGCAGCGGAGCGCGGCGCGGTAGTCACCCTGCTGCTCGTACGACCAGCCGAGCGCCTGCAGCGTGTGCGCCTGCGCCGTCAGGTCGTTCAGCTCACGCTGCAGCTCCAGGGCCCGCGACAGCTCGTCCTGGGCCTCCGCGTACCGGCCCAGCCGGACCGCGGCCCGGCCCGACTCGCAGTGACACTGTGCCGTTCCCGCGCGGTCCCCCTGCCGCCGGGCTGCGGCGATGGCCGTGCGCTGAGTGGCCGCCCAGTCGTGCCAACGACCGCTGAGGTGGAGGAAGTCGCCCATGAAGAGCGGGAGTTGCCAGGCGTGGGCGTCGAATCCCGCCGGACCCGCCGCTTGCGCGACCGCGAGCAGTGCGGCGTGCTCCGCCTCGAACCAGGCCAGCGCCTCCTCGTACCCCTCCGGGTAGTGCGGCAGGGCCCCCGGCACCGGCGGCGACAGGGGCATCTCCGCGCGCACCGGAGCGAGTTGCCGGCTCGCGACGTGCGCCGAGTGCAGGAAGTGATCGAAGAGGCGGTGCAGCGCCCCGGTGCGTTCCGCCTCGGAATCCTCGGTCGCCGCCAGCCCCGCGGCGTAGGTGCGCAGCAGATCGTGGAAGGAGTACCGGCCGGGGTGGTGCTCATCGATCAGATGGACGCGGGCCAGCGCGGTGAGCGCGGCCGCGGCCTCCCGGACGGACAGCCGGGCCAGGGCAGCCACCGCGGGCGCGGCGGCATCCCGGCCGGGGTAGAGGCCGAGCAGCCGGAACACCCGGGCCGTGGCGGCGTCCAGCCGGAGGTACGACCACGAGAAGACCGTCCGTACGCTGCTCACCCCCTCACCGGCGTCCAGCGCGTCCAACCGGCCCCGGGTGTCGCGCAGTTCCGCCGCGATCGCACTCAGCGCGAACGCGGGCCGCCCGATGGCGCGGGCGGCGGTCACCGCGAGGGCCAACGGCAGACGGGCGCACAGCTCGATCAGCTCGGCCACCGCCTCCGGCTCGGCGGCGACCCGGTCCGGTCCGAGCCGGGCGACGAGCAGTTCGTGCGCCTCCTCCCGCGACAGCACGTCGAGAGAGACGAGCCGGGCGCCGTCGGTGACGGCGAGACCGGCCAGCCGGCCGCGACCGGTGACGACGACGGCGCAACCGGCGCCGCCCGGCAGCAGCGGACGTACCTGGGCGGCGTCGGTGGCGTTGTCGAGGACGAACAGCAGACGGCGACCGGCGGTCTCGGTCCGCAGGAGCGCCGCCCGCGCGTCCAGTGCATCGGGGATTCGCTCCGGCGGCACCCCCAGGGCCTCCAGGAAGCCGCGGATCGCCTCGCCGGGAGGCACCGGCCCGGCGGCGGAGTCGAAGCCGCGCAGATTCACGTACAGCTGCCCGTCCGGGAAGTCCGGCGCCACGCGGTGTGCCCAGTGCAGGGCCAGCGCCGTCTTGCCCGCGCCCGCCGTTCCGGTGATCACGCGTACGGTCGGTCCGGTAGCGGTGAGCGCTTCACCGGGCGGCCCGTCCAGCAGCCGCAGCTCGGCCCGTCGGCCGGCGAAGCCGCCGACAGCAGCGAGAAGTTGACGTGGAGTGAGCTGTGAGGGCGGCGGCGTCCGTCCGCGGTGGGCGGACGCCTCGGACGCCTCGGACGGCCGGTGACCGGGCCCGGTCGCGAGGAGTCCCGGGTCGCCGCGCAGCATGCGCAGGTGCAACTCGCACAGCGGAGCGGACGGTTCGACGCTCAGCTCGGCGTCGAGCAGTCGGTGCACCTCCCGGTAGGCGTCGAGCGCTTCCGCCTGTCGCCCCGACCGGTACAGCGCCAGCATCAACTGCTCCCACA
This sequence comes from Streptomyces sp. NPDC052299, assembly GCF_040679335.1. Taxonomy (NCBI): domain Bacteria; kingdom Bacillati; phylum Actinomycetota; class Actinomycetes; order Kitasatosporales; family Streptomycetaceae; genus Streptomyces; species Streptomyces sp. NPDC052299. The sequence continues at coordinate 254,585 of NZ_JBFAUP010000002.1, forward strand.
GGCCTTCCCGGAGCGGGTGCTCACGCACCAACTGCCTGAGCTCCGGTACCAGCGAGGTGTGCCGCCCGCAGGCCAGCTCCGCCTCCACGCGGGCCTGGAGGACGTCGAGCCGCTGTTCGTTCAGCCGCGCCGCCTCCGCCTCCACCACCGGCCCGGCCGGTACGTCGGAGAGCGCGGGCCCGCGCCACAGGGCGAGCGCCTCCGCCAGCAGGGCCGCCGCGCGTTCCGCCTCACCGGCCGCCAGCGCGGCGTGGCCGGATGCGCCGAGCCGGGCGAAGACGGTGGCGTCCAGCCCGTCGTCGCCGGGCACCACCTGGTAGCCGGGCGACCGTGTGACGAGCAACCGCCCCTGCTTGTCGTCGAGTTCCCGGCGCAGACGCAACACGTACTGCTGGACGAGGTTGGCGGCCGCCCGGGGTTCGCGCTCGCCCCACAGCTCCGTCACCAATCGCTCGGTCGGTACGGGGACGTCGCGCCGGACCAGCAGGGTGGCGAGCAACGCGCGCGGTTTGGCGGCGGAGATCCCGCGCCACTGGGTGCCGTCGAATATTTCGAGGGGGCCCAGGATACGAAAACGCATCCGACTGCCCCCTCGTGCTCCGTACCGTGTGCGTGTGATCTTGCCACCGGCCGACGTGATCCGCCACGTCGTTCGGGGAGCCCGGCGGCGGACCGGAGGTCGAGGCGGTGCGGCGCGGTTCCGGCGGGCCCCGATTCACCAGTCCCGGTTGGCGGTCAGTTCCTCCGGGTCCGCGTCCGTGTACCCGTACGCGGACGCGATGAAGCAGAACTCCTCACAGATCCACTCCCGTCCGACCGTCTCGATCCCGTCCCAGGCCGCCACGGAGTCGCTGTCCAGGAGGTTGAACTCCTCCGTCGCCGCCTGGGTGAGTACGTACAGGCCCTCCAGGTCGGCCGGCCGCTCGACCTCGATGCGCTTGCACAGTCGCGCCAGGATCGCCTTCCCCCGGCTGACCACGGAGCCGGGGAAGTACGGGTCTTCCTGCATGAGGTGCAGGAAGGCGTGTCCCGCCACCTGCTGGTTGGTGATCGGCATTGGCACTTCCCTGTGTTGGAGAGGGGCTGACGCGTCGATCATGCACGGCACCACTGACAACGATCGTGCCAGGAGGTCCGGTGGTGGCCGGCGCCAACGCTCGTAAGGCGGGCCGGGGCTACCGGGTGGTGTCAGTGGGGAGGACGAGTCCGGGCACGTCCCGGGCGTAGAGCTGCAGTACGGGGACCATGGGCACCCTCCCAGGAACGATCTCGGTCCGATTGCGCCAGTCACTGCCGAACGTCCAGTGGTCCTCCTGCGCGCAGTGCGGCCACGGCTCGTCGGCGGGCCACAGCAACGGGCCACCGAGGGAGCTCTCCCGTACGCCGGGATCGCCCGTCTCGGGGTTGAGGACGACGGCGTCGAGGGCGAGGCGCGCGTACTCCGGGACCAAGTCCCGCAGGGTCTTCTCACCGGTAGCGGAAGCGTCTCGGGGCACGGTGGTTCCTCACGGGTGCGGAGATCGACTGGATGTACGCCTCGGGCACCGTAGTGGCCGCCACCGACAAACCCCGCCGCCAGGCTCCGGCCCTGGAGCCATGGGACAGGGCGGGCCGGACGGCCGTCAGGCCAGGAGAACGGCCAGCAGCCGCCGCGTGGTCGCCGCGATGTCCGCGGTCTGCCCGGGGCCGCCGGTCATCAGGAGGTGGTGGGTCGTGCCGACGAGTGCGAGCGCGATGGTGGCGGTGTCGCCGTCGGCGGGCATCCGGCCGATGCGCTGTTCGGCCTGGAGGTACGAGGTGACGGCGTCCTGGATCGCGTCGAACGCGGGTGCGCCGGACCGGAGTCCGTCGCGCGTGTGCGACGCGGCCGCGGGGCGGGCCATCGCCAGGCCCACCACCGCGGGCGGCAGGGAGTCCAGCAGGGTCTGGACCACCTCCAGGAGGTTCTCCGCGACCGTGGCACGCCCCACCTTGGCCTCCAGAGCCCCGGCTTGGCGGGCGCCGCGGGCGAAGCGGTCCAGGACCAGCTCGGCGACGAACTCGTCCAGGCCGGCGAAGTGCGTGTGCAACACGCCCTTGGCGCAATCGGCCTCCGCGGTGACGGCCCTGCTGGTCAGAGCGGCGGCGCCGTCGCGGGCCACCACCCGTTCCGCGGCCGCGAACAGTCGTTCGCGCAGATCGGGAATCGCGACTCCGCGAGGTGACACAACAGCCCCTTTCTCTCGGCCCGTTGCAACTATGGGCGTCCGCCCATACTGTTTGGGCACTTGCCCATTCTACGGCCGGGCGCGCCTTGCCGCGCCCGGCGGGAGGGAGCACACCCATGAAGCAGTTCACCAACACCGCGCAGGCCGAGGCGTGGAACGGATACGAGGGCGCGCAGTGGGCCCGCGACCAGGAGCGCTGGGACGCCGTCAATGACGGCTTCAACCAGCCTCTGCTGGACGCTGCAACCATCGCCGAGACCGACACCGTCCTGGACGTTGGCTGTGGAGCCGGCCCCACCACTCGCCTCGCTGCCCGGCGCGCCGCGCTCGGCCGGGCGCTCGGCCTTGACCTGTCGGGGCCGATGCTGGACAAGGCCCGGGAGAGCGCCACGCGAGAACGGGTCGCGAACGTGGCCTTCGTGCAGGGCGACGCGCAGGTACACCCCCTGGACGACGGCGCGTTCGATGCGGTCATCAGCCGGTACGGGATGACCTTCTTCGCCGACCCGGCCGCTGCGTTCACCAACCTTCACCGGGCGCTGCGGCCCGGCGGCCGACTGGCGTTCATCTGTGCGGCGGAGCCGGAGGCCAACGAGTGGTTCACCGCGCTGAGGTCGCTCCGGGACATCCTGCCGCTCGGCGGGTTCGGGAAGACCGCCGGCCCCGGCATGTTCTCCCTCGCCGATCCCGGTCATGTCCGCGATCTGCTCGCCGTAAGCGGGTTCGGGGAGGCGCGCGTGCAGCGCGTCGAAGCGGCGGGGAAGTGGGGCGCCGACGCGGCGGACGCCGCGGCGTTCCTCCTTTCTTCGGGCCCGGGGCGCCACCTGCTCGACCAGGTGCCACCGCCCGCGCGGGAAGCGGCGCGTCGAGATCTGACGGCTGCCCTGGAGCGTCACGAAACGGAGAGCGGGGTACGGCTGCGCAGCAACTCCTGGCTGGTCACGGCCGTGCATACGGCACGCGACTGAGACCGAAAAGTGCGAAGTCCCTCCACCGTCTGACATTCGTTCTTATGCTCGACTCCGGTTCCCGGCCGCCGGGAGCCGGACAGGAGGAGGGGATCATGTCGGAGATGTCCAGACGGTCACTGCTGGGATACACGGGGACGGCCGCGGCCGGTGCGGTGTTCGCGACCGCCGGTACGGCAGAGGCAGCGGGCCGGGACGAGGGCGCCACGACGGCGAAGGCCACCCAGGCGTCGGCGTCCGAGTCCGCCACGGCTTCCGTCGAGTTCATGGACGGCACCGAGTTCCGGGCCGACCACTCCATGGCCGAGACGGACCTGATGATGGAGATGAGCTTCAAGGTCCGCGTGGACAAGCCGAACGGCTATCCGTCCGCCCAGGACATCACCCCCCTGGAGGTCGCGCAGGCGTTGTCCGCGCTCGCCCAGTCCAAGGGCTGGCCGCCGCTCACGTTCTACGGCACGCCGCCTCCCGCGCCGCTGAACTGACCCCGCGGGTGCCCGGGGGCCAGGAGCGTCCGGGGCGCCGCCAGGGCGATAGCGTGCCGCCATGGCTGACATCTTTGAGCTGTTCATAGCCCTGGACCTGCGCGAAGGTCTTGCGGACGAGGAGGTCGCGGAGCTCCGGTGGCACCTTGGAATGGGTGACCGGCCGGAGCCTCTTCGCATCGTCACCGGGTTCCCCGAGGTGTCCTACGACGACGACGGCGAGGCTGTCGGTGACGAGCGCCCGGAGCCGCTGCTGGCCGGTCGTGGCGGGGCCTGGAAGGTCGGTGGGGCGCTCGTTTCGGTGTTGGAGCGCGCCCGGCACGGGGGGTGGGCCCTGACGATTCGGCAGGAGGTCCATCCGGACGACTTCGAGCTCACCGGTGACCTGCTCCGGTGGCTGGCCGACCGGGTCGACGACCGGCACCGGAGCGCCGACGGGGCGGTGTGCCTGGGATGGACGAGGTTCTACGAATCCGACCGGTTCGAGCCCTTGGTGGTCCGGGCGGGTGAGGTGCTGTGGCCGTAGCGCGAACCTCGTCCGGGATCACAGGTAGTCGATGTGGACGTGCGGGGCGCACCGGGCGATGGCTTCCCGCAGTCTTCCTCGGAGCGTAGCGGTCGTCGTGCCGATCGGCCGGGGCACGGTGACGGTGACCCAGTCCGGCTGACGGGGCTCGACGCCCTGGCGGGGGAGCGGCAACGGGGCTCCCCAGCGCAGCTTGAGGAGCAGTTGAACGTCCGGGCCCTTGGCGACCTGCGGACGCCCGGCGGAGACGATGTCCGTCCAGGGGATGGTGACGAAGGGGTCGTCCTTGCGGGTGCTGCGCCGGCTGCGAATGGTGAGGCCGGGGGGTTCCACGGTGACGGTGTGGGGCCGGGCGAGGGCCCTCGCGATGTGGTACACGCACGCTGCTAACACCAGCGGCGCGAACAGCCGGAGTCTCTGGGAGTCCGCGTAGCCGGTCTGCCAGGCCCCGAGGGTGATCAGGGCCGCGCACAGCGCGCCGATCAGGGGCCAGACGAGCCTGGTGAGTTTGCGTCCCGGGGTGGCCTGGAAGACCGCCGGGGCCGGCGGGGCCACGGCGGTGGGCGGCACGGGCCTCGGGGCGTTGGGCGGAGGCGCGGGGGCCTTCGGCGGCGTGGCGGGGGCGGGACCGGGCGACGGGGCGGGGGACGGGGCCGGCACCGGGACCGGTGCGTGGGCCCGCAGTTCGACGAGCAGGTCGGACGCGGTGGGCCGGTCCGCCGGGTCCTTCGCGAGACAGGAGCCGACGACGGCACGCAGCCCCTCCGGCACCGCCGACAGGTCCGGTTCGCCGTGCACGGCCCGGTAGAGCAGGCTCATCGCCGGCCCCTCGCCGAAGGCGCTGCCGCCCGCCGCGTGCACCAGGACGGCGCCGAGCGCGAAGGTGTCGCAGGCGGGGCCGACGGTGCCCTGCTCGATCTGTTCGGGTGCGAGGAAGCCCGCTGTGCCGATGACGCTGCCGGTGTGGGTGAGACGGGTGTCGTGCAGGGCGCGGGCGATGCCGAAGTCCAGGACCCTCGGCCCGTCGTCGGACATGATGACGTTGCCCGGCTTGAGGTCACGGTGCACCACCCCGCACGCGTGGATCGCCGTCAGCGCCTCGGCCAGCGCCGCGCCCAGGGCGTACAGCGCTCCCTCGTCGAACGGCCCGTCCTCGGCGACGGTCCGGTCGAGATCGCGGCCGGGCACGAAGGCGGTGACCATCCAGGGCGGGGTGGCGTCCGGGTCGGCGTCCACGACCTGCGCGGTGTGGAAGCCGCCGACCTGGCGCGCGGCGGCTATCTCGCTGCGGAAGCGGGCACGGAACCCCTCGTCGGCGGCGAGTTCGGTGCGGGCCACCTTGACGGCGACCAGCCGGCCGCCGGGCGAGCGGCCCTGGTAGACCCGGCCCATGCCGCCCTCGCCGAGCTTGCCCGTGATCTCGTACTCCCCGACCGTGCGCGGATCCTCGGGCCCCAGGCCCCGTCCCGGCTCATGCATACAGATCTCCGACATGTCGTCGCCAGCCCTCAGAGTGAATTCCCCGGGACGACAATCTTGACGTACCGACGCTCAACTCAAGCCGGAATCAAGGGACTTAGCGATCGATTCAGAACGTTTCGAGCCCTACACGTGAGCGGGAGCGGGGACCGGAACGGGACGCCCCTCGGCGCGGGAGCGGGTGGCGGACTCGGCCACGGCCAGAGCGGCGCGGGCGTCCTCGCCGGTGCACGGGCTGGGGCGGGTGCCCGCCACGACTTCGGTGAAAGCGGTGAGCTCCGCACGGTAGGCGTCCCGGAAACGCTCCATGAAGCCCGGGTAGGGGGAACCGGCCGGGAAGGCCGCCCCCTCCGCCGAGGCCAGCGGGGCCTGCTCGGTCAGGCCGGCGACCAGCGTTCCCGCGGAGCCGCAGACCTCCAGGCGCACGTCGTAGCCGGCGCCGTTGTAGCGGGAGGCGGTGCACGTGGCCAGGGTGCCGTCGTCCAGGGTGAGCACGGAGACGGCGGTGTCGACGTCCTGGGCCTCGGCGAAGAACGCCTCACCGCGATTGGCCCCGGTGGCGTAGACCTCGGTGATCTCCCGCCCGGTCACCCAGCGGACGATGTCGTAGTCGTGCACGGAGCAGTCGCGGAAGATGCCGCCCGAACCGGGGATGTACCCGGGGTGCGGCGGCGCCGGGTCCGAGGTGCAGGCCCGAAGGGTGTGCGTCCAGCCGAGCCGTCCGGACGCGACGGCCTCGCGCGCGGACCGGTAACCGGCGTCGAACCGGCGTTGGAAGCCGATCTGCAGGGGCACGTCGGAGCCCCGCAACGCGGACAGCACCCGGTCGGTCTCCTCCAGGGTCGAGGCGACCGGCTTCTCGCAGAAGGTGGGGAGCCCAGCCCCGTGCGCCGCCGTGATCAACTCGGCGTGGGAGCCGGTGGGCGCCGCGATGACCATCCCGTCCAGTCCGGCGTCGAGGAGTGCGCCGAGGCTGTCGGCGCACTCGCCGCCGACGCGGTTCGCCACGGCCCGGGCGGAGCGTGCGTCGGGATCGTGGAGGACGAGCGCGTCGACGGCCGGCAGCGCGGCGAGCGTGGAGGCGTGGAACGCGCCGATGCGGCCCGTTCCGATGAGTCCGATACGCATGTGCGAGACCTTTCGTGCGGGCAGGGGTCGGGCCTGGAGGGCCCAGCTGTTTTCTATCCCCCGGCCGACGGAAGAGCAAGTGTTTGTTCAGACATAAAGACGTACGAATCTAAAGGAGAGTGAGGCATACTTGCAGGTGTCGGCAGCAGAGTGCAGGAGGGCGACGTGGAACCGCTCACGAAGAAGATCACGATCGACCGGAGCAGTCCGGTCCCGCTCTACTTCCAGTTCGCCCAGCAGTTGCAGGACCTCATCGAAGCGGGAGACCTGCCGCCCGGCACCAGGCTGAGCAACGAGATCCTGATGGCCGATGAGTTCGGGCTGTCCCGCCCGACCATGCGCCAGGCGATGCAACACCTCGTCAACAAGGGTTTGCTGGCCCGCAAACGTGGTGTGGGCACCCAGGTCGTCGCGAATCGCATACGACGTCAGATCGAGCTCACCAGCCTCTTCGAGGACCTGGAGCGGGGTGGCCGTCGCCCGTCCACGCAGGTGCTCTCCGTCGAGACCGTCCCGGCCGGGGCACCCGTCGCCGCCGCACTCGGCCTGGACGAGGGCCGGCCGGTGCTGTCCGTCGACCGTCTGCGTTTCGCCGAGGACCAGCCGATCGCGCTGCTGCACAACTACCTCCCGGAGGGCGTCATCGAGCTGAGCGCCGACTCGCTGGCCGAGGGAGGGCTGTACCAGCTGCTCCGCCGGTCCGGCGTGGTCCTGAGCACCGCCGAGCAGAGCATCGGAGCCCGCAGGGCGACAGCCGCGGAGGCCAGGCTGCTCGACGAGGCCCGTGGCGCGACCCTGCTCACCATGACGCGCACCGCTTTCGACGGCTCGGGCCGGCCGGTCGAATACGGATCGCACGTCTACCGCGCCTCCCGCTACGCGTTCGAGATGACCGTCGCCGCGCACTGACCGACGGCCGGGGCGGACCCGCGTGGAGGCTCCGGTGCGTGGGCCGTACGCGCGGTACGGCCCGAGTCGCACCGGTCAGTGCCCTCGCTTGAGCAGCGCGTCGGACAGGTCGGCGGCGGCGTCCTTGAGCCGCCGCCCGATTCCGTCGAGGCGGCGCAGCAGCTCCCGGCGGCCGAGCGTTCCGGCGCGCCCCTCGTCGCGCAGCAGCGCGGCTATCGCCTCCTGGTACGCGCGGCGCACCCGTCCCGCGGCCTTGCGGGCGGCCATGGCGCCCTGATGCACCTGGCCGGGAGCCCCCGGCAGTCCGTCGACGGCCCGGCGCAGGGCGATCAGGCCCTCGCGCACCGCCTGCAGGGCGGGCAGATCGGCCGGGTCGCCGGGCAGGCCGAAGAGGTCGGTCTCCCGGACCAGGTCCCGCAGTCCGTCCAGGACGTCGTCCACGGACCGGGAGAAGCGGTAGAGGTCTTCGCGGTCGATCGGCGTGGTGAGTGTCGTGGACAGCTCCGCGACCAGCGCGGCCCGGCGTTCGTCGCCCTCGTGCTCCACCCCGGCCATGCGCTCGCGCGCCTCGGCCGGAGAGACACGCCCCGCGGCGAGGTCCGCCGCCAGATCGACACCCTTGACCGTCGCGTCGAGCTGTGCGGTCAGCAGGCCGACGGTCCTGCGGTGGGTGCGTCCGGTGAGATCGCCGATGATGCGGCGCACGGTCGCGTTCACCATGAGGTGACTCCCTTGAGGATCAGACCGGCCAGGGCGCCGGCGGCGAAACCGGCCGGCAGCGTGACCAGCCAGACTGTCAGCAGCGGGAGGGTGTACTGCCAGCGCACGCGCCGGCCGCCGTCGCTGACCCCGGTGCCGACGAGTCCGCCGGCCACGGACTGGGTCATGCTGACCGGCATGCCGAAGCCGGCCGTGGACAGCACCGCGGCGGACGAGGCGAACTCCGCGGACATCACCTGCCAGGGCCGGGTGGTGAGCAGGCGGCTGGTCGCGCCGCGGGCCACTCGGCGCGCGCCGGTGAGGGCGCCCGCGGCGAAGACCGCGGCCACCATGACGTCCCCGGCCTGCCAGGGGTGGGGCATGAGGACGTCTCCCGCGAACGCGACGGCCACCACGGCGAACATCTTCTGCGCGTCGTTGGCCGCGTAGGCCAGGCACTGGCAGCCGAACGCCGTCAGTTGCAGACCGCTCACCAGCCGAGGCATGCCGTGCAGCGAGGGAAGCAGGCGCACCGCGCGGCCGATGAACCAGCCGGCTCCCGCTCCCACGAGGGGCGCGCCGGCTCCGATGGCCAGCACCACGCCCAGGTCGCCCCACGCCGGACGGATGCCGAGGGCAACATCGGCACCGGCCAGTCCTCCCAGAACGGCCAGGGTCAAAGAGGTGGGCACGCCGCGCCAGGCCAGCAGGAGCACCAGCACGACCGAGGCGCCCGCGCCCGCCAGGAAGACGAGCCGCGCGGCGCCGGGCGGCCCCTGGGCGAGATGGCCGGTGAAGGTGCGGGCGACGGTGAGTCCGAAGATGTCCGGTCCCAGCCCGACGGTCACGACCAGCAGCGCGAGAAGCAGTCCCACCGAGCGGCCGCGGTGTCGTACGGCGAGCTCCAGCAGCGCCCCTCCGTCGTTGGCGCCGCAGATGAAGACGAAGGCGACAGCGGTGACGCACAGGGCGACGGTGACGGTCACGGAGAGCCTCTCTTACGGCCGGCCCGGGAAGGCGGGAAGGGAGGGCGGCGCCCGCCGCCCTCCCCGGCGGTTCGGTCAGCGCACGCCCGCGGCGCGCAGGATGTCGGACAGGTCGACGAGCTTGTAGTTGGTGTCGGTGCGGTCGCCGTCGTCGCCGGACGCCGGCGCGTTGTAGCCGTCCTGGGCGACGAACAGGCCGTTGGGGAAGGCCGTGCCGAGCGCCCGGCCCGTGGCGGCGATGCCGTCCGTCTCCTCCGAGCCGTCGGCGACCGTGCCGGGGGCCACCCGGAAGGAGCCGGTCCACTCGTCGTCGTCCGAGGTGTCGTAGACGGAGTAGGTGTAGTCGCCCTGGCTGGAGACGATCAGGTACTGGTGGCCGGAGGGGCCGCGGAACAGGGTGACGCCTTCGGTGTCCGCGGTGATGTGCTCACCGCCGTACCCCGGATCGGCGCCCGCCACGCACTCGTCGGTCTCCGGGTCGTAGACCGCGGGTATCCCGAACTGGCGCACCCGGTCGACCATTTCCGGCTCGTCGTCCAGGTCGGCGTCCACCTTCCAGACGCCGACGTCCTCCTGGCCGATGTAGAGCTCCTCCTCGTCCGCGTCCACCACCAGGCCCTCGATCTGCGGCCCGTCGCCCGGGTCCTGGCAGGGGCTCCAGAGGCCGCCGGGCGTGCGGAAGGTGCTCGGCAGGGTGAGCGTGCGGACCTTCTCGTAGGTGACGGTCCCCGACTTGGTGACCCGGAGCTCGAACAGCGCCAGGTCAGGAGTGTGACGTCGGCTGGCGAGCACGTACGAGCGGCCGGAGTCCTGGTCCTGCCACACCGCGGTGCCGTACGCCGTGTACTGGTCGTCGACCTCGGCCTCGGTGGCGGCGAAGGCGCGCGGCACGGCGGTGTCGGTGACGTCGGTCAGCGGCGCGGCCGGCCGGGAGCCGTCGATCCGGTAGAAGCGGATGCGGTCGCGCCCGCGGTCGGTGACGACGGCGACGTCGGAGCGCCGGCCGTCGGGGAAGCGCACTTTGGTGAGCACGTCCACGTTGTTGAAGCGGCCGGGCGCGGATTCCGCCCCGGGCGCGGCCGGGGCGGGGAGGGACTGCACCAGTGAGCCGTCGAGGCGGTAGACGTCCAGACCGCCCTCCTTGGCGGTGCCCAGCACCAGGCTGGAGCCGGGGTTCGCGGAGTTGTACCAGATGGCGGGGTCGTCGGCGTTGGAGTTGCCCCCGGCCTCGTCGTCGTACAGGGCCCGGGTCTCGGCCTTCGCGTACACGGGCGCGACGGACTGGTTGCCCGGGAGCGGCGGTGTCGACGCGGTGGCGGTCGCTGCGGTCAGTCCGGTCACGAGCACGGCGAGACCGGCGGCCACGCGGGTTCGTCGGTGCATGGTTCCTCCTTGACGGTGGGTCACCTCTTCGGTGAAGAGGGACCTTACATAAGAATGTGCTGACAAATAAAGAGGTTCGACCGGACCTCTGAACGGACGGCGGATGACCTGCTGGTTACAGCGATGTGAAAGTCGTGTGCGGCCGTTTCATCCTTATGTCTTGACATAGTGCGGGGGCGGGTCGAAGCTGTCGGGCATCAGGTCGCCGGGCGGTGCTCGTCGGCCTCGGACCACGCCAATCGACCCCGGTTCTCGCCGGGACACCGCGGGAGGTCAACCCATGCCCAGCTCTGCTCTCGGCGTCACCACCCGCCCCGGTGGCCGGTGTCGGCGCGTCGCCGTATCCCTCGTGCTCGCAGGGGCGATCGGCGCCGCAGCGGCCTGCGCGCCGTCCACGGGACCCACGGGCACCGCAGCCGAAACCGGCTCCGCGTCCGGTGCCAAGCCGCAGATCGACTCCGACTTCGACCTGGACGCACTCATCGCCGAGGCGAAGAAGGAGGGCAGCGTCACGGTCTACGACAGCACCGGCGACATCACCAAGACCGCTGCCGCCTTCACCGCCAAGTACGGCATCAAGGCCACAGGCGTCAAGAGCAAGGTCGGCGACACCCTGGAGAAGATGACCAGGGAGAACCAGGCCGGCAACGTCACCATCGATGCCACCTTCTACGAGGACGGGCCCTCGCTCGTCGGCCAGTTGCTGGCGCAGAAGGTCGTCCGCACCTGGATTCCCGGCACGCTCGCCAAGGACATACCCGCCGCCCGGCAGAACCCGTTGCAGGTGCTCTCCAAGGGCAACATGTGGATCTACAACCCCAAGCTCTTCCCCGAGGGCTGCCCCGTGAAGAACATCTGGGACCTGGCCGACCCCGCCTGGAAGGGCAAGGTCGCCATGCAGGACCCCCTCGGCAAGCCCAACATCGTCGAGTTCTTCAACCAGCTGAAGGCCGGGGGAGACGCGCCGCTGCGGCAGGCGTACGAGGCCAAGTACGGGAAGGAACTGCCCGCGGGTGACTCGGCGGCCGAGGCATGGATCAAGGGGCTGGCCAAGAACAGCCCGATCCTGACCTCCTCGGACGACGACGCCGCGGCTGCCGTCGCCTCGCCGAACCAGACCAAGGACCGGGTCGCGCTGGTGTCCAACGCGAAGTTCCGCGATGTGAAGGAAAAGAACTACAGCATGCGGGTCTGCACCGGAATGCAGCCGTGGTCCGGTTACCAGTACCCGAAGTACGCGGCCGTCGCCACGAAGAGCAAGCACCCCGCCGCGGCCAAACTCTTCGTCTACTTCATGCTCACGCAGGACGGCGTGGACACCCAGCTGGCCACCGGCGGCGTCCCGGGCAACCCCACCCTGAAGCAGGGTGACTTCCTGCCCGACGGGCTGACCGACTGGAACAAGCAGCTCTTCGTCTTCGACCCGGCCAACCTCAAGAGCGACTTCGACAACCTGCAGCCGACGCAGGACCTCTGGCGCCTCAACCACGGCTGACCGATCGCCGGCGCGTCCGCCCGGACCCCGCCGGCCCGCACACGGACACGGACACGTTACGGAGAACCGCGTATGGCCGCCGCCACCCGTTCACCCGACACCGCCCCACCCGAAGCCGACGGACCGGCGGGAACCCGGCTCAGCCGACTGCGCTACCGGCTGAGCGTGCTACGGCACGAACCGACGCACCTGCTGGGCGTCCTGCTCGTCGTCGCCCTCCTCTATCTGGTCCTGGCACCGCTCATCGCAGTCCTCTCCGACTCCGCACAGGTGCAGTACGGGGACGAGGGCCAGGCGCGTCAGGCTCCCGGCAGCCTCAGCAGCTACTACTTCTGGCGGGTCTTCCGTTCACCGGTCGCCAGGGTGCTCTTCTGGGAGCCGCTGCTGCACACCGTCGTGGTGGCGCTCGGGGTCACGGTCGTGGCCGTGGTCCTCGGCGGCTCCATGGCCTGGCTGCTGACCCGCACGGACGTGAAGGGCCGCAAGTGGCTGTCCACCGCCCTGGTCGTGCCGTACATGCTGCCGTCCTGGACCTTCGCGCTCGCCTGGCTGGCGCTGTTCAAGAACGACTCCTCCGGCGGGCAGATCGGCATCCTGGAGTCCTGGGGCGTGCACACGCCCGACTGGCTGGCGTACGGCCAGGTTCCCATCATCCTCTGCCTGGGGCTGCACTACTACCCCTTCGTCCTCCTGCTGTTCGGCAACGCGCTGCGCCGCATCGACAGCCAGCTCGAGGACTCCGCCCGCATCCTGGGCGCCGGCCGCCGCACGGTCGCCGCCCGGATCACCCTCCCGCTGATGCTCCCCTCGCTGTCGTCCTCGGTCCTCCTGGTCTTCGGCCGCATCCTCGGCACCTTCGGCACCCCCTACATCCTGGGCCTGCCTGTCGACTACAGCCTGCTGTCCACCTCGCTGTTCCGGGCCGTCAACAGCCACCAGCGCGGCGTCACCGCCGTGCTGACCGCGGTCATCGTGGTGATCGGGGTCCTGGTGATCCTCGTCGACACCCGGCTCGCCAGGGAACAGAAACGATTCATTACGGTGGGCGGCAAGGGCGCCATGGACCGCATCTCGGCCCTCGGGCGCTGGCGCCTGCCCGCACTCGGTGCCGCGCTGGCCGTGTTCCTGGCCGGCGTCGTGATTCCGGTGGCCACCCTCGCCCTGTCCACCGTCACCAAAACGCCCGGCGTCTTCCGCGCCGACAACTTCACCCTCAAGTTCTGGATCGGCTCCCACCTGTCCGGCGCCCCCGGCTTCCCGCACGGCGTGCTGCGCGGCAGCGAGCTCTACGAAGCCGCGTGGAACAGCCTGCGCATCGTCGGCCTCGCCGCACTCATCTGCGGTGTCGTCGGACTGCTCGTCGGGTACGTCGTGGTCCGCGCGGGCACCAGCAGAACCGGCTCGCTCCTGAGGCAGATCAGCTTCCTGCCGTACATGGTGCCGGGCATCGCCTTCGCGGCGGCCTTCCTCTCCCTGTTCGCCGTACGACGGGGGCCGGTTCCCGCGCTGTACGGCTCGGTCAGCCTGCTCGTGCTCGTCCTGGCCGTCACCCATCTTCCGTACGCCTCGCGGTCCGGCATCAGCGCCATGACGCAGCTCGGCCGGGAACCCGAGGAAGCCGCGCAGATATCCGGGGCCGGCTGGTTCACCCGGCTGCGCAAGATCATCATTCCGATTCAGCGCGGTGCCCTGACCACCGGCGTCATCCTGCCGTTCATCTCGGGTCTCAAGGAACTCAGCATCGTCATCATGCTCACCACCACCGGAACCCAGTTGCTGACGACGCTGTCGATCAACCTCGTCGACTACGCCTACGACCAGATGGCCAACGCGGTGGTGCTCGTCATCGCACTGGTCTCCTTCCTCGCCACCTACCTCACCCAACGCCTGACCAAGACCAACCTGTCGTCCGGACTCGGAGGCTGAAGACGTCATGCCGACCATCACGCTCTCGTCGGTGCGCAAGAGCTACGGCTCCGGACCGCCCGCGGTCGACAACCTCGACCTGGAGATCCCGGACGGTTCGTTCACCTGTCTGCTGGGGCCCTCCGGGTGCGGGAAGACCACCACCCTGCGCATGATCTCCGGCCTCGAACCGCTCAACGCCGGCACCATCACCGTCGGCGGCCGCATCATGGACTCCACCGTCGACGGCGTCTTCGTCCCGCCGGAGAAGCGCGGCATGGGCCTCGTGTTCCAGAACTACGCGCTCTGGCCGCACCTCACCGTCGCGAAGAACGTCGAGTTCGGCCTGAGGGTCCGCAAGGTCAAGCCCGCGGAGCGAGCCGAACGCGCCGCCGCCGCGCTCAGGATGATGCAGATCGAGTGGGCCGCCGACCGCTATCCCGCCCAGCTCTCCGGCGGCCAGCAGCAGCGCGTCTCCCTGGCCCGCATGCTCGCCGTCAACCCGAACGTGCTGCTGCTGGACGAACCGTTGTCCAATCTCGACGCGCAACTGCGTCTGGACATGCGAGCGGAACTCAAGCGCATCCACGAGGAGACCGGCCACACCATCGTCTTCGTCACGCACGACCAGCTGGAGGCCATGACCATGGCCACCCACGTCGTGGTGATGAACAAGGGGCTCGTGCAGCAGATGGCCCCACCGATGGAGGTCTACACCCGGCCGGCCAACACCTTCGTGGCCCGTTTCGTCGGCAGTCCCCCGATGAACCTCTTCGAGACCGGCACCGACGCGTTCACCGAGGCCGTCCGCGACCAGGTTGTGGCGGAACGCCCCGCCCTCACGGACAGACTGACCACCATCGGCGCCCGCCCCGAGAACCTGCGGCTCCTCGACGACGGCGAACAGCCACCCGCAGGCACCCACGTCTTCGAAGCCACCGTCAAGACCGCGCTGCCCACCGGCTCCAGCTGGACCGTGCTGGTGAACGCCGGGGACACCGAGCTGTACCTCGTCTCATACACCGATGTACGCGCCACCCCCGGAACAGTCGTGCGCTGCGCGGTCCGCACGAGCGACCTGCACCTGTTCGACGCGTCGGGGGACAGGCTGCCCGACGAAGCGGACGACGCCGCCGCCCTCACCAAGGAGAACACCACCACATGGGCCAGCTGACCCGCCCCTCCGCCCTGCTGCTCGACTTCGGCGGGGTGGTCGTGGCAACGACCAACCGGCCCACCTGGGCACACGAACTCGCCACCGAACTGCACACGGCACTGAGCGCGGCGGGCTGCCGCGAACTGAGCGTCGAGCACATCGAGGCGGACCTCAAGGCGGGCTCCGCGGCCGACTCGCACTGGAAGAACGCGATGAGCCGTCCGGCGGCACCCCGGGAAATGACCCACCGGCGGTTCTGGAGCGAGTTCGTCGCCGCGGACTGGCCGGACGCGGCGCACGCCTGGGTGACCGCGCACGCCGACCCGCTGTGCCACCGCCTCGGCGAACTCAAACAGGACCGCACCACCCGCCCGGGCATCGACGAACTCCTCGACGCCTGCGACGACCTCGGCGTCGCCGTCGCCATCGTCTCCAACGCTCTCGCCGGATCCGTACACCGCGCCTACATGACCCAGCACGGTCTCGACAAACGGGTGGCGGTGCAGGTGTACAGCGACGAGGTCGCCGTCCGCAAACCCAACCCCGAGATGATCCGCATCGCCGCGCGGGCCCTGGGCACCGACCCCGCCGGCTGCTGGTACGTCGGCGACAACTACGACCGCGACGTCCTCTGCGGCAGGCGGGCCGGCGCCGGCGCCACCGTCCTGATGGAAGCACGCGGCACCTACGACCGCCCCTACGTCGTCCAGGCGGAACCCGACGCCGTCGTCGGAGACCCGGACGAACTGCGCGGACTGCTCCTCGGGGCGACCGCCCCGCAGGCCCGATGACAGCCACCGCCCCGGCAGCCCCCGGAGCCGTCCGGGACCCCGTGCCGGACGCGCGCCGCGCATCCTTCCCGACCACCCGAACCACCCGATGGGAGACCCCGTGACGACGCCCCGCCCCCCGCGGGCGCTGCTGCTCGACCATGGCGGTGTGCTGATGCGGTCCGTCAAGCACCCCGAGGGCATCGACGCCTTCGCCGCCCGCGTGCACGCGCTGACCGGTCCCGCCCCAGGCCTCGACCGCGCCGGAGTTCTGGCCTCCATCACCGCGGGCAGGACCGCGTACCGGGCCTGGAAGAACGGCCTCGTACGCACCCCCGCGCCCCGCGAGATCGGGCACCGCGAACTCTGGGAGGACTTCATAGCCGCGGACTGGCCCCCCGCGGCACGCGCTCTGGTCGGCGCGGAGGCGACCTGGCTGTGCCGCGAACTGGTCCTCGCGGAGAGCGACAAGACGGTCGCCCCCGGCATGCTCGACACGCTCCGCCTCGCCCGCCGGCACGGAGTCCGCACGGGCATCGTCTCCAACACCCTCGTCGGCGCGCTCAACCGCGATCTCGCCCACCGCTTCGGCACCCACCCCCTGCTCGACGTGCAGGTCTACTCCGACGAGACGGGGCGCCGCAAGCCCGACCCCGAGATGATCCGCCTGGCCGCCCGCGCCCTGTCGGTCGACCCCGCCGACTGCTGGTACGTCGGCGACAACTACGACCGCGACGTGGTGTGCGGCAAGCGCGCCGGAGTCGGCACGACGATCCTCATGCGCCCCGCCGACCGCCGCGATCCGCGGGCCAGTCCCCGGCCCGACGTCGAGGTCGCCGACGGAACGGAACTGCTGGACCTGCTGCGTACCGCACTGGGACGCCACGACACCGGACGAGCCGCCGGAGAGGAGGCCGCGGCATGAACGAACTGGACGACCTCTCCACACGGCTGCGCGAAGTGGCCACCGAGGCGGCGACGGCGGTGGCTCCCGACCTGGTGGCGGCGTTCCGGGACACGATGGACGTCGACTTCAAACGCGACGAGCACGATCCCGTCACCGTGCACGACAGGCGCGCCGAGGAGCGCATCCGGGAACTGCTGCTCGAACGGATACCCGACAGCACGGTCGTGGGCGAGGAAGGCGGCCGTCAGGACGGCAGCGGCCGCATCGCCTGGTACGTCGACCCCATCGACGGAACCGCCAACTTCGCGCGGGGGCTCGCCTTCTTCTGCACCTCCGTCGGGGTCACGGTCGACGGTGAACCCGTGGCGGGCGCGATCGTCGACCCGGTCGCCGGACACGTCTTCACCGCCGATGCCACCGGCGCCTACCTCGGCGGCGAGCCGTTGCGCCCAGGGGGAGTGCGCGACGAGTCCCGGGGGCTGCTCATCACAGGCTTCCCCACCACCCGGGAGCTGGCGTGGAACGACCCGCAGACGCTGCCCAGATTCGGTGAACTCGTCACTCGCTACGGAACCGTACGCCGCACCGGAAGTGCCGCGCTCACCCTCGCGCACGTCGCGGCGGGCTGGTGCGACGCGGCCCTGGGCACAGCCGTGAACGCCTGGGACATCTGCGCCGCTCACGTCCTGGTGCGCCGCTCGGGCGGGGTGTACCGCGCCTTCGCCGGCCGTGACGGCTGGGACCAGCCCGGCTATCTCGCGCACGGGGCGAACCTCGAACCGCACGCGGCAAGCGAGTTCGTCGACTGGTACCTGAGCCGCCTGCCCGCGAGGAGCACCTCATGACGCCGCCCGCACCACCCCTGCGCCACTCGTGGATCGTCACCGACCTGGACGGCACGCTGGTCGACCGCGACCTGCGGATCGTCCCCCGCAGCGCCCGGGCACTGCGCCGCTACCAGGACATGGGCGGCACCGTGGTCATCGCCACCGGCCGCAACGAGGTCTCCGCGGGCCGCTACCACCGCGAACTCGGCCTGCGCACCCCGCTGATCGTCTACAACGGCGCACGGGTCGTCGACCCACTGACCGGAGAACGGCTGCTCGATCTGGACCTCGGAGCCTCGTGGGAGGCCCTGCGCGACGACCTCGTCCCCGGGCTTCCCGAAGGCGTGGGAGCGGTGGCCTTCACCGGCGAGGACGCCCACGTCCTGCGCGAGGCGCCGTCGCTGGCGGCCTACGCGGGACGCGACCGGATCGAACTGCGGGAGGACCCCGTCCGGCGGGCGCCGACGAAGGTGATGCTGATCGCCGACCGCCCCGGCCTCGGCCCGCTGGCGCGGCTGGCGGCCAGGCACTGCCCGGACGCCCGGCTCCTCCAGTCGGAGGACACCTATCTGGAGATCCTGCCGGGTGCCGCGGGAAAGGAAGTGGCGGTGCGCCGCCTGGCCGACCGTGCGGGCATCCCGATGAAGCGCGTCGCCGCCATCGGCGACAACCCCAACGACACCGCCATGGTGCGGGCGGCCGGTCTGGGCGCGGCGGTCGGCGACGGACACAAGGAGGTCCGCGCCGCCGCGGACGTGGTCGTGGGCCCGTGCGGGCTCGGCGCGGTCGCCGACCTCGTCGAACTCGTCATCGACGGGTCCGGGCCGTGATCGTCACGGTCCTCGGCTCCTCGGGGTCGGTGCCCGGGCCGGGCAACCCCTGCTCCGGCTACCTGGTCGAGCACGACGGTCACCGGCTGCTGCTCGACCTCGGAACGGGGGCGTTCGGCACTCTGCTGACGTACGCCCGGCCGGATCAGATCGACACCGTGGTCGTCAGCCACCGGCACGGCGACCACTCGGCGGACCTGGCGGCACTGGCGTACGCGCAGGAGAAGCTGGCGCCCCGCGCCGAACCGACCCGGGTGATCGCCCCGGCCGGCACGCGGGCGAGAGCGGGCCGCACCTCGCCCCTGGCCTTCGAGGACGCCCGTCCGGGCGAGTCGGGGTGCGGCCCCTTCCGGCTGCTGCTGGCGCCGGTCCGGCACTCGGTGGAGACGTACGCCGTGCGCGTCGAGGCCGGGGGAGCGGCGCTGACCTACACCGGTGACTCGGGACCGTGCCGCGGGCTCGTGGACCTCGCCCGCGGCAGCGGGCTGCTGCTGGCGGAGGCGGCCCTGGGCCCCGGTGACGCGGGCGACGCGGCACCCGGCGGCTGGGACGGCGAGAACACGGGCCCGCCCCCGCACCATCTCACCGCCCGGCAGACCGGGGAGCTGGCGGCCGCCGCCGGCGTCGGTCTGCTCGCGGTGACCCATCTGCGTCCGTGGGACGACGCCGGACGCTCGCTCGCCGCGGCGGCGGCCCGGTTCGGCGGCCCCGTGCTGCTGGCCCGGCCGGGACTGCGGCTGGCTCCCGGCCGCACCGTACCTGCGGCGAACCCGAAGGAGGAGAAGTGAGACGGGACGAGAGGCTGTCGGGCGCGATCCGCATCGTCCGCGAGGCGGCCGCGATGATCAGGACGTCCGCCCGCCCCCTGCGGGTGAGGCTGAAGGCGTCGGTGGCGGACATCCAGACGAAGACCGACCGCCAGGTGGAACACCTGATCCGCCGCAGACTCGCCACCCACTTCCCCGGTGAGGCCATCGTCGGAGAGGAGGGCGACGGCGCGGTGCCCTTCGACCGGGAGCGGCCGACGTGGTTCGTGGACCCGGTCGACGGGACGACCAACTATTTCCGCGGCATCCCCCTGGTCGCCTGCAACCTGGCGTTCTGGAACGGCCGGAGCCTGGAGACCGCGGTCGTCGCCGACGTGGCGCACCGGCGCCTGTACGTGGCCTCGGCAGGGCGCGGGGCGTGGTGCGGGCGGCGCAGACTGCGTGCCGGAGGCGAACGGCTGCTGGAACGCGCGGTGCTCTCGACCGGCTTCCCCAGCGACCGAAGGGCCGGCACCGACAACAATCTGGCGGAGTTCGCGGACCTCGTGCTCCGGGTGCGTGACGTCCGGCGGTTCGGCGTCGCCGGTCTGGACATGAGCTACGTGTCGTCCGGCCTGCTCGACGCCTACTGGGAACGCGGCGACGGTCCGTGGGACTGGGCGGCCGGTGCGCTGCTGGTGCGGGAGGCCGGGGGAGCGGCGACCACCTGGGACGGCCGCGGCTGGCAGCCCGGTGACGACACCATGGTGGCGAGCAACGGTCTGGTGCACGACGCCGTGCTGGCCCGCCTGGCGGCGGTGCGCTCGGCGGGCGGGGCGATGGCGCGGTGAACCACGACGGGACGTCACTCGCCCATCTGGCGGTGGCCTTCGCGCTGTGCGCCGTCATCGGCATGGAGCGCGAGTACCGGCAGAAGTCGGCCGGTCTGCGCACCCACGTACTGGTCGGCCTCGGATCGGCGCTCTTCATGCTCGTGTCGAAGTACGGCTTCGCCGACATGCTCGGGCTGCCCGGCGTGGGACTGGACCCCTCGCGCGTGGCCGCGCAGATCGTGTCCGGCATCGGCTTCATCGGCGGCGGACTGATCTTCGTACGCAGGGACGCGGTCCGTGGTCTGACGACGGCGGCCAGCGTGTGGCTGGCGGCGTCCGTCGGCGCGGCGGCGGGCTCGGGGCTGCTGGTGCTGGCGACCGCGGTCACCGGGGCCTACCTCCTGGTGGCGTTCGCGTTTCCCGCACTCGCACGGCAGTTGCCCCGCTCGCCAACGGACTCGGTGCTTCTGCACGTCAGTTACCTGGATGGACGGGGGCTTCTGCGCGACATCGTCCGGGAGTGCACGGGGGCGGGCTTCCACGTGGCCGGCCTGCGGACTGCGGGCTGCCCGCCGGTGGACTCCGGGCCCTCCCAGGTGGGCGTGCTGCTCGAGTTGTCCGGCAACGGGGTCCACGACGAGTTGGTTCCCCGGCTGTCCGATCGCGAGGGAATCACCGAGGTGACGCTGTTGCAGGATGAGGTCGACTGAGGGACTTCGCGCGTAACGTCGTGACGACAGCCGGGTGTCCGCCGGGCTGGAACAAATCCTCAGTCAGTATGTCAGGACAATAGGTTGACAGGTCGCTGCTCGACGGAGCAAGCTCGATCACGAGAGCCGGACAGGTGTCCGGCACACCCACCACGAACAGAGAAGAGGCACGGCATGCCGATCAGGCCGGTCCACGCCGTACACGTCACCGAGGGAGGCAGGCCGTGACCGCACCTCTCACCCAGCGCATCGCCGGAGCTCCCATCTCCTGGGGCGTCTGTGAGGTCCCGGGCTGGGGGCACCAGCTCGGCACCGACCTGGTCCTGCGACAGATGCGCGAAGCCGGACTCGCGGCCACCGAATTCGGGCCGGAAGGCTTCCTGCCCGACGACCCGGCGGCGAAGGCGGCCACGCTCGCCTCGCACGGCCTGCGCGCCGTAGGCCAGTTCGTGCCGGTCGTCCTCCACGAGCCGGACCACGACCCGCTCCCCGAGATCGAGGCGGCGCTGACCGGGCTGCTGGCAGCCGACGCCCGCACCGTCGTCGTCGCGGCGGCGACCGGAGCCCACGGCTACGACGCACGGCCCGCGCTCGACGCGGAGGGGTGGTCCGTCCTCCTCGCCAACCTCGACCGGATCTCCGCCGCGGCGACCGCCGCCGGTGTCCTCGCCACCCTGCACCCCCACGTGGGGACGATGATCGAATCGGGGCAGGAGACACAGCGGGTACTCGACGGGTCGGGCATCGGCCTGTGCCTGGACACCGGCCACCTGCTCATCGGCGGCGGCGACCCCCTCGCTCTGGCCGCCCGCCAGCCCGGACGCATCGCGCACGTACACCTCAAGGACGTGCGCCTCGACCTGGCCGACCGGGTGAAGGCCGGCCGCACGACGTACACCGAGGCCGTCGCCGACGGCATGTACGTTCCCCTGGGCGCCGGCGATGTCGACATCGCGGGCATCGTCCGGCTGCTGGAGGCGGACGGATACGCCGGATGGTACGTGCTCGAACAGGACACCATCCTGCACGCCGCACCCGGTGAGGACGGCGGCGCCCGCCCCCTCGACGACGTCCTCGCCTCGGTCGCCCACCTTCACTCCCTCGCCGCCGGCACCACGGCGGGCTGACCATGGCCCACGAGCTCCTGGCCATCGGACGGACCGGCGTCGACATCTACCCCCTCGACCACGGCGTCGGCCTCGAAGAGGTGCGCACGTTCGAGAAGTTCCTCGGTGGCAGCGCCACCAACGTCGCCGTCGCCGCGGCCCGCCTCGGTCGCGACGCCGCCCTGATCACCCGCGTCGGCCGTGACCCCTTCGGCCGCTACGTCCAGCAGGAGGCCGCCCGCCTCGGCGTGGACACCACCTACATCACCCCGCTCACGGCGCCGGACGGACCGCCCACGCCGGTCACCTTCTGCGAGGTCTTCCCCCCTGACGACTTCCCGCTCCACTTCTACCGGTACGGCGCCGCACCCGACCTCATGATCGACCCCGGCACGCTGCCCCTGACGGACATCCGCGAAGCGGCGGTCTTCTGGGCGACCGTCACCGGCCTGTCCGCGGAGCCCAGCCGCGCAGCCCACTTCGCCGCCTGGCAGGCCCGCGGCCGAAGGACCCGCACGGTCCTGGACCTCGACTACCGCCCCATGTTCTGGACCGGGCCCGAGGAGGCCGGCCACCAGGCCGGCCTCGCCCTCGAACACGTCACCGTGGCCGTCGGCAACCGCGAGGAGTGCGCAGTCGCGGTCGGGGAGACCGATCCCCGGCGGGCAGCGGACGCCCTGCTCGAACGCGGTCTGGAACTCGCCGTCGTCAAGATGGGGCCGGCCGGTGTCCTGGCCGCGACCCCGGACGAAGAGGTGCGCGTCGCGCCCTTCCCGGTCGAGGTCGTCAACGGTCTCGGCGCCGGCGACGCGTTCGGGGGCGCGCTCGTCCACGGTCTGCTCAGCGGCTGGGACCTGCCCCGCGTCGTCGAGTTCGCCAATGCCGCGGGCGCCATCGTCGCCTCCCGCCTCGCCTGCTCCACCGCCATGCCGACCCCGGACGAGGTAGAGGCCGTCCTCGCGTCCCGGTCGCAGGCCCCCGCCGAAGGGAACGCCTGATGGATGCCGCACACCTGACCGAGATCCGGGCCCGCGAGCCGGGCCGCATCGCACGGTCCTGGCAGAAGCGCTCCCGCCGACCGCTGACCGGCGAGGACGGCCGCCTGCTCATCGTCGCCGCCGACCATCCCGCCCGCGGTGCCCTCGGCGCGCGCGGCGACGAGGCGGCCATGGCGAGCCGCAGCATGCTGCTCGACCGCCTGGCGACCGCGCTCTCCCGCCCCGGAGTGGACGGCGTGCTGGGCACCCCCGACCTCCTCGACGACCTGCTGCTGATGGGCGCGCTGGAGGACCGGGTCGCCATCGGGTCGATGAACCGCGGCGGACTCCAGGGCGCGTCCTTCGAGTTCGACGACCGGTTCACCGCCTACACCGCCGAGGCGATCGCCGCGCAAGGGCTCGAGGGCGGCAAGACGCTCACCCGGATCTGCCTCGACGACGCCGGTACCGCGGCCACCCTCCAAGCCACCGCCAACGCCGTCACCGGCCTGGCCGCGCACGGTCTCATGGCCATGATCGAGCCCTTCCTGACCATCCGCGAAGAAGGCCGCGCACGCAACCTCCTCGACCCCGACAGCGTCATGAAGTCGATCCACATCGCGAGCGCACTCGGGGCGACCAGTGCCTACACCTGGCTGAAGCTGCCGGTGGTCGACGAACTCGAACGCGTCCTGGATGCCACGACCCTGCCCACCCTGCTGCTCGGTGGGGACCCGCAGGGCGACCCGCACGACACCTACGCGTCCTGGGCCAAAGCGATGTCGCTCCCGGCCACCAGAGGACTCGTCGTCGGGCGCGCACTGCTCTACCCGCCCGACGGCGACGTCGCCGCCGCCGTCGACATCGCGGCCGGAATCGTCCACGGGAGCGGCGCATGAGCGACAACAGCAGATGGGTGCGGCCCCTGGGCACATCCACCGACGCGGCATGGCCCACCGCTGTCACCGCCGACGGCCGGGACTGGCGGCACACCAGCCTCCGGGTGACGACCCTCGCCCCGGGCGAGAGCCGGGTGGTGGACGCGGGGGACTGGGAGCACATCGTCGTGCCGCTGTCGGGCAGCGCGGAGATCACCGCGGTCACCTCCGACGCGCAGGTGCACGAGGCACAACTCGCGGGACGCTCCGACGTGTTCGCCGGTCCCACCGACACCGCCTACATCCCCGCGGGGTCGCGCATCACGCTCCGGGCCCCGGCCGGACCGGTCCGGCTCGCCCTCACGGGCGCGCGAGTGACGGGCGACCTCCGCCGGGGCGTCCCGGGCGGCCACTCCTTCCGGCACCTGAGCGCCGCCGAGGTACCGGTCGAACGGCGCGGCGCCGGCAACGCCTCCCGCCAGGTCCGCAACTTCGGCACGCCCGAGGTGCTCGGCGCGGACGCCCTCATCGCCTGCGAGGTCGTGACACCGGCCGGCAACTGGAGTTCGTGGCCGCCGCACAAGCACGACACCGCGCGCCCCGGGGAGGAGAGCGCCCTCGAAGAGATCTACTACTTCGAGACCGCGCCCGTGGACGCCCGCTGCACCGACCCCGTCGGCTACCAGCGCGTGTACACCTCCGACGCCGGACGGCCCATCGACGTCCTGGCCGAAGTGCGCACCGGCGACGTCGTCCTGGTGCCCTACGGATGGCACGGACCGGCGATCGCCGCGCCCGACGCCCACCTGTACTACCTCAACGTCATGGCCGGTCCCGGCCCCGAGCGCGCCTGGCTCATCTGCGACGACCCCGCGCACGCCGGGGTCCGCGAGACATGGCCGGACCTGCCCTTCGACGCACGGGCGGCGCACTGCCGCCCCGCCGGACCCGCCCGCCCCACACCTCGAACCCCAGGAGGCGCCGAGTGAACACCGCACAGCCCGCGACCGTGCGGCTCACCGTGTCACAGGCGACCGTCAGGTTCCTCGCCGCCCAATGGTCCCAGCGCGACGGTCGGCGCAGGCCCCTCTTCGCCGGTGTCCTCGGCATCTTCGGCCACGGCAACGTCGCGGGCATCGGCCAGGCGCTTCTCGAACACGAACAGGAAGCCGACGGCCGCCCCGACCTCCCGTACATCCTGGCCCGCAACGAACAGGCCATGGTGCACACCGCCGTCGCCCACGCCCGGCAGAAGGACCGCTTGCAGACCTGGGCCTGTACCGCGTCGATCGGACCCGGTTCCACCAACATGCTCACGGGGGCGGCCCTGGCCACCATCAACCGCCTTCCCGTGTTGCTGCTGCCCGCCGACACGTTCGCCACCCGAGCCAGCGCCCCGGTGCTCCAGGAGCTGGAACACCCCGGCGCGGCGGACATCTCCGTCAACGACGCCTTCCGGCCCCTGTCGCGGTTCTTCGACCGCGTCAGCCGCCCCGAGCAGCTTCCCGCGGCTCTCCTGGGGGCCATGCGGGTGCTCACCGATCCCGTCGAGACGGGCGCGGTGACGATCGCGCTCCCGCAGGACGTCCAGGCCGAGGCGTACGACTGGCCCGCCGAACTGTTCCACACCCGCACCTGGCACGTGGCCCGTCCACCGGCCGAACCCGCCCGCCTCGCGGCCGCCGCGGACCTCGTACGCCGGGCCCGGCGCCCGCTGATCGTGGCCGGGGGCGGCGTGCACCACTCCGAAGCGGAGGCGGCGCTGACCGCGCTGGCCGAGCGGACCGGCATCCCGGTCGGCGAGACCCAGGCGGGCAAGGGATCGCTGCTCCACGGCCACCCCCGGCTGATGGGCGGCATCGGCTCCACCGGCACGACCGCTGCGAACGCCCTCGCCCGGGACGCGGACGTCGTCATCGGGGTCGGGACGCGCTGGACCGACTTCACCACCGCCTCGCGGACCGCCTTCCAGAACGAAGGAGTCCGCTTCATCAACATCAACGTCGCCGGCTTCGACGCCGGCAAGCACGCCGGCCTGGCGGTCGTGGCCGACGCCCGCGAAGCACTGACCGCCCTCACCGAGGCGCTGGAGGGTCACCGCGTCGACCCCGCGTACGAGCGGCGGCAGAGCGAGGCCTGGCACAGCTGGAACGAGCGGGTCGAGGCCGCGTACAACCCGCCCCCCGAGGTGACCGGCCGGCTCCCCGACGGCGTGCTCACCCAGGCCACGGTGCTCGGCTGCGTCAATGAACTCAGCGACCCGCGCGACGTCGTCCTGTGCGCCGCCGGCTCCATGCCCGGCGACCTGCACAAGCTGTGGCGCGTCCGCGACCGCAAGGCGTACCACGTCGAGTACGGCTACTCCTGCATGGGCTACGAGATACCCGCCGCGCTCGGGGTCCGGCTGGCCGACGACTCCCGGGACGTCTTCGCCATGGTCGGCGACGGCGGCTACCTCATGATGCCGACCGAGCTCGCCACCGCCGTCCAGGAGCGCATCAAGATCGTCGTCGTGCTCGTCCAGAACAACGGCTTCCACTCGATCGGCTCCCTCTCCGAAGCGCTCGGCTCCCAGCGCTTCGGCACCCGGTACCGCTACCGCTCCGCCGACGGGCGCCTGGACGGCCCGAACCTGCCCACCGACCTCGCCGCCAACGCCCGCAGCCTCGGTGCCCACGTCGTCGAGGTGCGTTCCCGCGACGAACTGGAGGCGGCCATCGCCCGGGCCAGGGCGTGGCCGGCCGACGCCGGCCCCTTCGTCATCCACGTCGAGACCGACCCGCACGTCTTCGCGCCCGACAGCGACAGCTGGTGGGACGTCCCCGTCAGCGCGGTCTCCCGGCTCGGTTCGACGCAGGCGGCCCACGCGTCCTACACCGGCCACAAGAAGGCCCAGCGGCCCCTGCTCGCCCCCGCGGCCGAGCGGGAGCGGGACGGCGCGCCCGCCCCGCGCCCGGGCCACCAGTCCTGACCCCATCGCAGAAGGAGCTCGTCGTGAGCCTGCCGCGCATCACCCACTTCATCGACGGCCGGACCTGGGACGGACCGGCCGGACGCACCGCGCCGGTCCACAATCCCGCCACCGGGGAGCGGACCGCCACCGTCGATCTCGCCTCGGCCGAACTGGTGCGGGCCGCCGTCACCTCCGCCGAAGCGGCCTGGCGGGACTGGCGCGAACAGTCCCTCGCCAAGCGGGCCCGCGTGCTCTTCGCCTTCCGGGAACTGCTCAACGCGCAGAAGCGGGACATCGCCTCCCTGATCACCGCCGAGCACGGCAAGGTGCTGTCGGACGCCCTCGGGGAGGTCACCCGAGGCCTTGAGGTCGCCGAGTTCGCCTGCGGCATCCCGCATCTCCTCAAGGGGGACTACTCCGAGAACGCCTCGACCCGGCTGGACGTCCACTCCGTCCGGCAGAGCCTCGGCGTCGTCGCGGTCATCTCCCCGTTCAACTTCCCCGCCATGGTGCCCATGTGGTTCGTCCCCATCGCGCTGGCCTGCGGGAACGCGGTGGTGCTCAAGCCCAGCGAGAAGGACCCGAGCGCCGCCCTCGCCCTGGCGGCCCTGTGGAAGGAGGCCGGCCTGCCCGACGGCCTGCTCCAGGTCGTCAACGGCGACAAGGAGGCCGTCGACGCGCTCCTCCACGACGACGCCGTCAGGGCCGTGTCCTTCGTCGGCTCGACACCCGTCGCGAGGTACGTCTACGAGCAGGCGACCGCCCGCGGCAAGCGGGTCCAGGCCCTGGGCGGCGCGAAGAACCACATGCTGGTACTGCCGGACGCCGACCTCGACCTCGCCGCGGACGCCGCCGTCAACGCGGGCTTCGGCTCGGCGGGTGAGCGGTGCATGGCGATCTCCGTACTCGTCGTCGTCGAACCGGTCGCCGACGCGCTCGTGGGGCGGATCGTCGAACGGATGCGCCGCCTGCGTACCGGCGACGGAACCCGCGGCTGCGACATGGGTCCGCTCGTCACCCGGGAACACCGGGACAGGGTCGCCTCCTATCTCGACGCCGGTGTCAAGGCAGGCGCCACGCTGCTCATGGACGGCCGGGAAGGCGCGGTCGACGCCGACGGGGACGGCTTCTTCCTCGCCCCGACACTCTTCGACCACGTCGGCACCGACATGCCCGTCTACACCGACGAGATCTTCGGCCCGGTCCTCTGCGTGGTCCGCGTGCCCTCCTACGACGACGGTCTGGCCCTGATCAACGCCAACCCGTACGGCAACGGCACGGCGATCTACACCAACGACGGCGGTGCCGCCCGGCGGTTCCAGAGCGAGGTGGAGGTCGGCATGGTCGGCGTCAACGTGCCGATCCCCGTGCCCGTCTCGTACTTCTCCTTCGGAGGGTGGAAGAACAGCCTCTTCGGGGACACCCACGCACACGGCACCGAGGGGGTGCACTTCTTCACCCGCGGAAAGGTGGTCACCTCCCGATGGGCCGACCCGAGCCACGGTGGTCTCGATCTCGGTTTCCCCCGGACCGGCTGAGCGCTACCCGGCCCGGACGACGCGGGCGACCAGGGCGTGCCCCAGCGGGTGAAGGCGCTGCTCCGACCGGCGGTCACACCCCCGCAGGGTGGCCGTGCGCGCGGGTCAGGCCGATGACAGCTGCTCTGCGATCTCCTTGACCCACGCGGCGCTCCTGGCGGGGTCGTCGAGGGAGTCCGCCCACTCGTCCGGGGTCAGGCCGTGGTGGGCGGGACCCGCTTTGAGCGCGATGAGGAGGGCTCTGGCCGATTCCCGCAGGGCGGACGACGTCTCGCCGCTTCCGTCGATCCCCGGGCCCGCCGCCAGTCCGTAGATCTTGCGCGCCATGGCCTGGCGTTCACCGTTCTCGACCTTCTTCCAGAACTTCAGGGCCTCCTTGAGCGCATCGGGGCGTGAGGCCGGTTCGGCGTGGGTTCCGTCCGCCGCCCAGCGTTCCGGGTGGCGGGCCCCGTCGTAGCGCTTCATGCCCGCGCGGCCCGCCTTGTACGCGGTGACACCGAGGATGAGGCCGGCGGCCCCGGCGGCCAGGCCCCAGCCGACGGGATTGCTCGCCAGCCCGGCTCCTCCCGCGGTGGCGGCGACCGCCGTCACGATGCCTCCGGCCGCCTTGGCGGACTCGCCCACAGCGGTGAACGCCTGCTTGCCCATCTTGTTGCGCTGCTTGCCCAAGGCGTACGAGTGCACGGTGTTCATGGTGTTCGCGTCTTCGGCACGGCGTACGTCGGCGGCCGCGTCACGGGCCGCGCCCGTCGCCGCCCAGGCGGCATCGATGGCCTCGGAGACGCGCGCCATCCGGTCCTCGCCCTCGTGGTCCCAGTGGCCGTCCAGAGCGGCGTACGCGTCGTCCGCGGCCTGTTCGGCCGCCTGCCGGGCCCGGTCGAGCCGGGCCATGGCACCCTCGTCGGTGCGGTCGTGCCTCTCAAGCCCTTTCAGAGCGTGGTACTTGCGAGCGGTCAGTCCGACACGCGTCGCCGCGCGCGCCCCCTTCACCGCTCCGACCACGCCGGAGCCGATACCGCCGGCCTCGGACAGCGCCGCGGCGTTCGCCGCCATCTGTGCCTTCGTCAGTTCCTTGGCGATGCCGAGCACGTAGTTCCCCGCTCCGGCGGCACCGATGACCGCGTCGGCCGTCTTGGAGTTGGCCTTCTTGTCCGCCGTGTGGAAGGCGGCCCCCTCCTTGTGCTTGGTGGCGTCCCTCCTGGCTTTGACCGCCTCCATGCCACTGAGCGCGGCGCCGGCGGCCTCCGTGACCAGGTTCTCGGACGCCGCGGCGGCGCCCGACGCGCCGGTGGAGTGCTTGAGACCCTCGCTCGCCGTCACGGATGCCTGCTGGGAGAAGCCCGCGTTGGCGGGCACATGGACGCCCTTGACGAACGTGTCGATGAGTTCGAGGTTCTTCTTGACCTTGTCGAGGACCGCGGCGATCCGGTCGCGGTAGCTCTTGGGGGCGGGCGGCGGACCGGCGTTCTCCGGTTCCCCGGACCGAGCGGCTTCGTCCGCGCGCTGCACCAGCGCGACTGCGGCCCGATTGCCCAGGCGGGCCTGGATCGCCAGGAGCGGGCGGTTCGGCGGGACGAGGGACGGACCCCCGGCCCGGCCCCGCTCCGGTTGCTGCGGGGCTCGGGGCAGGACCGCCTGCCGAGCCGGGGTGCGGTGGACCGGGGTGCTCATGACGTACCTCTCCTGTGCCGGGCCGGGCGACTGGAAAGTAGCCAGGCCCGGCCAACAGCAGGGGTACGGCGGGAAGATCTTTGACCGACACCGGTCGGCGCGTTCCGTACGAGGCGTCGGATGACGGCGTCGCGCCGCGTCAGGGCGTCGGCGAGGCACCGGTGAGCGCCGTCCAACCGCGGAGCGTCCCCTGATGGGATCCCTCCGCCGTACTGGCCGCCACCGCCGCGGCGTCCTCGGGGGAGCGCGGCGCTCCCGCCCGGGTGAGCAGGACGAGCGGCCACGCGGGCCCGGTGCCGACCGGTTCCCCGTCGAAGGGTGTCCAGTCCCAGGGCCCGTCGAACCGCCACGCCCGGCCGTCGGCATCGGCGACCTCATCGCCGAGTCGGAGGGACGCGTACGGGCGCAGCAGGAGCTCGAAGGCGAAGGGGATCCCGTCGCCGGGGTGGAGGGTGTATCCCGAGCCGTCGAGATGGCTTCCGTCGGGGAACTCGCGATAGGACACACCTCGGGGCAGTACGGTCACGGACCGGGTGGGGTGTGGCAGCCAGGCCGTCTCCAGCGGGGGATCGTGGTGCGCGACGGCCGTCACGTGCACGACGGTGGGGGGAACGCCGACCCGGCAGACGTCCCCCGCCTTCAGCCGCTCGGGCTGGGGCTCCGTCCGGAAGAGTTCGGCCGCGACGTCGGGCGAGACGTTCCCTCCGGTGTCCACGCCGAGGGCGACGACCCCGGTCCAGCGCGCGAACTCGTTGTCCGTGTCGATCTCCCACCACGGCCATCGCACCGAGACCTCGTTCCACCTGAGGCCCCGCTCGACGCGGGTGACGGTGAAGGGACAGGCGACCGACAGCACGTCCCCGACCCTGAAGTCGTCGTCATCGGTCATGTGGGCGGCCGTGCCTAGAGGCCCCGGCATATTTCGCGAGCACGGTTCAGATCCTTCTTCACCCTCGCGTCGAACTCGAAGACCTGGGCGTGGCGGTCCTGGGAGCGGCGGATGGTCCGTGCGAGCTCCTTGTACGTCGCGTCGCCCGCTGCCGCCGACGCGGAGAGCGCCCCGGCGGCCGCGTAGCGGTTGACGGCCACCTCACCGGCAGTTCCCTCCTCCGTGTACTTCGCCGGGTCGAACCCCTTGAGTGCCGCGCAGGCGGCACGGGCGTCCGCCGCCGGCGTCCCTGCTGCATCGATGGCGTCGGAGCGCAGCGCCCATGCGGCGCCCGTCCCCGCGATGCCGAGAACGAGCCCCGCGACGAGGCAGAGCACCATGTGCCTGGTGCGGGACGGGTGCCGGGAGGACGAGTCCGGTGCGAGCGCGGGCGGTTGCTGTGGATGCATCAGGCCAAAGTAGCGCGACCGGCCAGGACGGCCGAACCGGCTTCGGGACAGCCCTCAGGCGAGAAGGACCCCCACGCCGAGTGTCCTGAGTCGCTCGATGGCCGTGTCCTGGGGATCGGCGTCGGTGATCAGTCCGGTGATCTTCTCCCACGGCAGGACGCGGTACGGCGATGCGGTGCCGATCTTCTCGTAGGACGCGAGGATGTAGGTTTCCGCGGCCCGTGCGGCGAGGGCGCGCTTCATCGCCGCCTCCTCGGCGTCCCCCGTGGTCAGTCCGGCCTCGGGGTGGACTCCGGTGACGCCGAGCAGGCACAAGTCGGCGGAGACGTTCTGCGCGGCCTCGACCGCGGCGGCACCGCAGGCGACCGCGGAGTGCTTGAAGACGCGCCCCCCGAGGAGGAAGAGCTCTGCCCGCGGGTGGTCGATCAGTTGCGTGGCGATCGTCGGGCTGTGGGTGATCACCGTGCAGGCGAGGTCCTTCGGAAGCGCCTGCGCCACGGCGAGGGCGGTGGTGCCGCCGTCGAGGATCACCGAGCCGCCGGGCCGTACCAGTGCGGCCGCCGCCGCGGCGACCTTCCGCTTGCCGTCCGGAGCCACCGCACGCCGGGCGTCGTAGTCCACCACCGCGGGAGACGCGGGGAGCGCACCCCCGTACACCCGTTGGCACAACCCCTCGGCGGCGAGATCGCGAAGGTCACGCCGCACGCTGTCTTCGGAAATGCCCAGTTCGGCGGCGACGTCCTTGGCGACGATCTTGCCCTCGCGGACGAGCAGACCGAGCAGGTGGTCACGCCGTTCAGCAGCCAGCATTCGCGTTCTCTCCTGTTCTTGCACGTTTCTGCGTGTATCGTAGCGGCCGTGAACGACAAGCCCAAGCTCATCCTGATCGCCGGCCCCTACCGCTCCGGCACCGGCGGTGACCCGCAGGCCATGGCCGCGAATCTCGCCCGCCTCGAAGCCGCCGCCTGGCCGATCTTCGCGGCGGGACATCTCCCCGTGATCGGGGAATGGATCGCCCTGCCCGTCCTGCGCTCGGCCGACGCCGGCCCGACGGACCCGCTCGCCGACCAGGTGCTCTACCCGGCCGCCGACCGCCTGCTCGCCCATTGCGACGCCGTGCTGCGCCTGCCGGGCGCATCCGCCGGGGCCGACCAGGACGTCGCCACCGCCCGCCGCCGCGGCCTGGCCGTCTACTACGACGTGGCGGAGATCCCGCCCCGCACCTCACAGGAGGCCGCGTGAAGGGCCGCCCCGGCATCGACATCCCCGACCATCGCGGCCGCACCGGCCTCGACCGGGCCGGACGAGGACTGGACCGCAATCCCGGCGTGCGGGTACGCGACGTCGAGCTCACCTCCCAGGGGTGGCACGTCCTGCGCCGCACCACCTTCGACTACCGGCGCCGCGACGGCCGGTGGGAGACCCAGCAGCGCGAGACCTACGACCGCGGTGACGGCGCCGTCGTCCTGCCCTACGACACCGGGCGCGGCCGTGTGCTGCTCACCCGTCAGTTCCGCTACCCCGCCTACGTGAACGGCCACCCCGACGGCATGCTCATCGAAGCGGCGGCCGGACTGCTCGACGCGCAGGACCCCCGCACCGCGATCCGCCGGGAGAGCGCCGAAGAACTCGGCGTCCGACTCGGCCCCCTCACCCGCGTCTTCGACGCCTACATGAGCCCGGGCTCCGTCACCGAGCGCCTCCATTTCTTCGCCGCTCCCTACGCCCCGGCCGACCGGACCGGCAAGGGCGGAGGAGTCGCGGAAGAAGGCGAGGACATCGAAGTGCTCGAACTTCCCTTTGCCGAAGCCCTCGTCATGGCCCACGACGGACGTATCACCGACGGCAAGACCATCATGCTCCTGCAGTGGGCAGCCCTGCACGGGCCCTTCGCCCCACGGCAGAAGGTGTGAGAACCAGCCGTCACCGGACGTGGGCCGGACGTTCCGGCCGTAGGTGTCACCCCCGGCGGCCCGGCGCCGGTCCCGCGTCAGTACACCGTGTCCTGCTGGTCCGGTACGACGCTGCCGTCGCCACGCCGCACCGGGCTCAGCGTGCCGTCGGGTTCGGTGTAGGCGGCGGTCGCGCAGGGGTAGGCCGTTGCCTTGCGGGGCAGCGGATCGATGAACATGGGATTCACGACCCAGCGGCCGTCGGCGTTGTCGTAGGCGCGGCACATCACCTCGTTCTTGTTCCGGTTGAGCACCAGGTGCGCGCCCGTGGCATCGCCGACGAACGTCACGTCGGTGTCGGCGTCACCGCCGCCCAGCGCGATGCGCCGGTGGGGAGCCTGCTGGTTCCAGGCGGCCCGGCCCTTGATCCCGAAGATCTCCTGGTTGATCCAGCAGCGCTTGCCGTCGATGTAGGGGATGGCCTCGCCCTCGGTGACGCCGACGCCGCCGCAGCCCTCGTTGCGGGTCGTGATGCGCCCCTTGCCGTCGAGTACGGACCGGATGGCCACGGTGTGCGCACGGTCGATCCCGATGCCGCGCGACCACACCTCGGTGACCGGCTCGGAACCGGCCGAGACGATCCAGACGTCGAACCCGGCCTTCTGGAGCGTGCGGACGAGGTCGCGTTGCTGGTCGTAGTAGCGGACGTAGGCGGGAAGGACGTGGGTGCCGACGGTGCGGGTCGCACCGATGGGCGCGGCCAGGGCCTCCGTGCGTGCGGCCTCGGCGTACGCACGGAGTTCGGGGACGGTGTGTCCGGCGAACAGCTGGGGCACCCACGCGTACTGCGGCACCGTACGCCGGTGGTTCCACTCTCCCGCGAAGGCCGCGTCGCCGCTCATCGTCGTGCCGTGCTCACGGATTTCGAGGATCTCGTCGGCGCAGCGGGCGTTGGTTGAGGTGCGCAGGGGCGTTCCCACCTCCACCTCGGTTCCGCACGCCTCGGTGAGCGCCTTGTCCGCCGTGCTGGTCAGCCATGTGCTGGTGTCCTTCCAGCTGGCGGGGCGAAGGATCTTGTCGTGGCGCAGGGACCAGCTGATGGTGGCATCGGTGACGTCGTTCTTGGTGATCGTGTTGTCCCAGTCGAAGGCGGCGACCGGGCGCGGTCCACCTCTGCCGTGGCAGGTGCCGCGCTCGTCGATCACGCGCTGCAGCTGGGCACGGTTGCCGCCGTACCAGGGGAGTTCGTCGGAGAGCTGAGGGCAGCGGGCCGTCGGCTTCGCGGCCACGCGGCCGACCGGTGCGGCCGCCGCGGGGCCGATTGCGGCCGCGACTGCGAATGCGGCCGTCACGGCCGAGGTCCACGCGAGAACAAGTCGGGTGCGCATGCGAGTGGACCGTACATCAATGTTCCGACGATGTAGAGGGGGCACGCGCCCACGTGTGAACGCCAACTGACGGGCACTCACTTCCGCCGCTCACGACTGGGCGACCACGAGATGGGCGGCAAGCCCGACGATCACGGCGCTGGACACCAGGGAGGTGAGCAAACGTCCGCGAGCACCCGTCAGTACGCGGCCGAGCAGGGCTCCGCCGGCGGCGAGCAGCAGTTGCCAACTGGCGGAGGCCAGAAAGGCCGCCAGTACGAACACGGCCTCACCCCAGCGGTCCGGAACAGTGGTGCCCTGACCGGCGAGTACCAGCGCCGCGAAGTAGAGCACGGTGATCGGATTCATCATCGTGATGCCGAGCAACTCCGTATACGCCCGCACCGGACTCATCGCCCCCCGGCCGGTCCTGCCCGCGACCTCCCGCCTGCGGTACTGGACGATGGCCGTCCTGGCACTCCGGCAGGCCAGCGCGACGAGCACCACGGCGGAGGCCCAGTGCAGAGGCAGCGTGACGGGCTGGATGAGGGGCGCGAGCGCCGAGCCTCCGAGCACCGAGATGAGCGCGTACAGCCCGTCAGCAGTCGCGACACCCAGAGCGGCACACGCACCGACTCCGAGCGACGTCCGGGCGGTGAGGGCGACGAGATACGTCGCGACGGCTCCCACGGGCATGGCGATGCCGTAGCCGGCCAGGAGCCCGGCGACCAGAGCCGCGCTCACGAGCGGGGCGGAATCGACCTCCGCGGACAGCCGGGCTGCTGCATGCCCCGCCCCGCGGCAGCGGAGGAGCACATCGGCAGCACGGGAACAGTGGTCGTGGTCATGGGCAGATCCTCGGGGGAGCCCGGCCGGGCGTACAACCCATTTACGAGGCCGTCGCGGTCAGGTGGT
Organism: Streptomyces sp. NPDC052299; assembly: GCF_040679335.1. Classification (NCBI taxonomy): domain Bacteria; kingdom Bacillati; phylum Actinomycetota; class Actinomycetes; order Kitasatosporales; family Streptomycetaceae; genus Streptomyces; species Streptomyces sp. NPDC052299. The sequence goes on from NZ_JBFAUP010000002.1 coordinate 290,169, forward strand.
GATCCGGCGGATACCCTCCGGGCATGACACGGGAGTTCGATCTTGCGGTATCCCTGGCCGGCGGCGTTGCCGACCGCGGCGGTGCGTGGACCTTCGTCCAGGGCTTCGCCGCTCACTGGGGCGAAGCGCTGCGGAACGGCGACGGATGGACGGAGGCCGATCTGGCCGCCGCGGAGGAGAGGCTCGGCGTCCGGCTGCCCGCGGCGCTGCGCGAGGCGTATCTGCTGTTCGGGCGCCGCCGGGATCTCACCAGCAACCACGACGAGCTGCTGGGCCCGGCGGACCTCTATGTCGATGACGCCGGAGAGGCCCTGGTGTTCCGGCACGAGAACCAGGGGGCCGCATCATGGGGCCTTCTCATCGAAGAACTCCGCGAAGACGATCCCGCGGTGTTCGTCCGGCTCGACCTGGCCGACAAGTCCGCCGAGCGGTGGGAGGGCTGGACCGAGCGGCTTTCGCTCTGCTTCGTCGAGATCGTCCTGTCCGAGGCCGTACAGGCCGACGGTGCGACCTGCGACTTCCTCGACCCCGATGCCGACAGCGGCCGACTGCTGGAAGAAGCCTGCGTCCAGCTGCCGTTCCCTGCCTGCCCCCTCGGTGACGAGGAAGGCGCGGCTCGCTGGTTCCTGGGCCAGGACGTCCTTCTGCGCGACGACGGCATGACCATCCTGGCCCGTGGCCGCACTCCCGAAGACCTCGACCGCCTTCGTGAGTTGATTCCGGGCGACTGGCTCAACTCCTACTAGAAGCAGAGTTCGCAGTGCGGCTCATTCATGGCCCACGGAACACGGACTGCGGGTACAGGAACGGAGCGGTCAGGGGTGTTTGCTCTCGGCGTACATGGTGAGCCCCTTGGGAGTGGGCGTGAGCTCCAGGCTCATGCCGATCTTCCGGCCCGGCCGCGCCGGGCGCAGCGTACGCGAGCCGGCCAGGGTGGCCAGGGCCACGGGCAGCATGGCATCGGCCGCGGCTGCGCCGGGGCAGTATCGGGGACCCAGGCCGTAGGCGAGCAGCGCGGCGGGCGCCGCCGGCGGCTCGGCGTGGGGGAGCCAGCGCTGCGGGTCGAACACCTCCGGGGCGGGGTAGCGCTTCCTGTCGCGGCGCAGGGCCCCGAGAGGCAGGGTGACCAGGGCTCCGGCCGGGATCTGCACACCGCCCTGGCAGGTCTGGCGGCTGGTGCGGCGGACCAGGAACGGGATGCCGTGGAGGCGGGTGACTTCGTGGAGGAAGGCGGTCGCCAGCGGGAGCTGGTGTGCCTGGAGGCGGCTCGGATCGGGCGCGGCGTCGGCTTCGTCCCGGAGCGCTTGCTGATGGTGCGGGTGGCGGCCCAGCTCGTAGCAGGCCCAGGCCAGGGTGGAGGCGCTGGTCTCCATGCCGGCCATCAGCAGGGCGCGAATGTCGCGCTGCACCACGTGGGGCTCCCCGGGCGCCGCGGCTTCGAGCAGGGACACCAGGTCCTGGCCGTCCGGGGCGGGCCGGTGGTTGGCGCGCACCTGGCGGACGGCCTCGTCCAGTTCGGCCAGCGCACGGCGGGAGGCGCGGCGCCGGGGCACGGGCACCCAGGGCCAGGGTGAGAGGGCGTAGCGCCAGAAGATGCCGCCGGACAGGGTGGAACGGGCGGCCGCGACCCCGGCAAGGGTCTCGGGAGCCAGTTCGCTGTTGAGGACACAGTCCACGAGGAGCCCGCAGGCGAGCCGGCTCATCTCGACCCGCATGTCGAGCGGTCGGTCCGTGGGCAGGTCGGCGAGGAGCCGCTGGGTACAGGTCTGGACGCCGGGGCCGACGCCGGTGAGCCGGGACGCGGCGAACGCGGGCCTCATCACGGCGCGCCGCTCCCGGTGGGCGGCACCTTCGAGGCCGACCACCCCGTGCTCGTTGAAGTCGCGCAGGCTCGGGTGAGGGCCCCAGAACCGGAAGGTTTCCTCATCACTGCCGACCTTGCGCAGGAGCGAGGGGTCGTTGACCTGGAAGGCGGTCGTCGGGCCGGTCCGGGTCCGCACGACCGGATCGGCCTCGTCGCGGGAGGTCGCGAGATTGGCCGGGTCCAGCCAGAACTGCAGGGCCCGGGAGTGGGTGAGCACTTCCTCGCCGGGCGGCACGGGCGGTTGTCCGGGGCAGGCTGTCCTGTCCACGCGCATCAGCTTCGCTGTCCTGTCTACGTTGCGTTCGTCGGCCTTCGCGGCTCCGGCGGCCGGTACGGATGGGCAACGATTCGACGGCAAGGGCGGTCACGGGTGGGCGAGCTGCCATTGCAATCGGGCCGGCTCAGGCGTGCCGTGCGCCGCCGGAACCCGGGCCGCGGGGAGCCGGCGTCGACGGAGTGACCAGGCCGGATTCGTAGGCGAGGACCACGAGTTGGGCGCGATCACGGGCGTGGAGCTTGGCCATGGCCCGGTTGATGTGGGTCTTGGCGGTCGCCGGGCTGATGACGAGGCGGTCGGCGATCTCGTCGTTGGACAGGCCGTACGCGGCCAGGGCGACCGCCTCGCGTTCGCGGCCGGTCAGTCCATCCGGGCCGCTGCCGAGACGGGCGGGCGGCGGCTGGGTGACGTACCGGTCGATGAGCTTGCGCGTGATGGCGGGCGCGAGCAGAGCGTCACCTCGGGCAGCGACGCGTACCGCGTGGAGGAAGTCCTCCGGCAGGATGTCCTTGACGAGGAAGCCCGCGGCGCCCGCGCGCAGTGCGTCGAAGACGTACTCGTCCAGGCCGTAGTTGGTCAGCACCACCACATGAACGCCGGCCAGGGCCGGGTCCGCGGCGATGCGCCGGGTCGCTTCGATGCCGTCCATGACGGGCATCTGGATGTCGATGAGGACGACGTCGGGCAGTCGCTCCCTGACGAGCGCGAGGCACGCCCGGCCGTCCGCGGCCTCGGCCACCACCTCGATGTCGTCTTCCAGGTCGAGCAGCGCGCGGAAGCCACTGCGGATGAGTGGCTGGTCATCGACCAGCAGGACCCGGATCACGGCGCTCCATTCGTGGGGAGTTCGGCCTGGACGGTGAAGCCGCCCGTGCTGCGCGGCCCGGTGTGCAGTCGGCCGCCCAGGGCCGTGACGCGTTCGCGCATCCCGAGGAGCCCGAGTCCGGGCGTCGGTGCGTGGCGCGAGGTGGCCTTTCCGTTGTCGTCGACGCGGATGGCCAGGGCGTCCGGCCGGTAGCCGATCAGCACCGAGGCAGTGGTGGCGGCGGCGTGCCGGGTGACGTTGGTGAGCGACTCCTGAACGATCCGGTAGGCGGTGCGGCTCACCGCGGTGGGCAGGGCGTGCGGAAGCCCTTCGATCGTCAGTGTCGCCTCCAGGCCGGTCACCTGGAAGCCCTCCACCAGGCCGGGGACATGGTCGAGTCCGCGCGGTGGGGTCGTGTCGTCGTCGCGCAGCGCCTCCAGGGTCGCCCGCAGCTCCCGGCTCGCCTCCCGGCCGGCTTCCTGGATCGCGAGCAGGGCTGTCGGCACCTGCTCGCCGCGACGCCGGGCCACGTGGACGGCGACCTCGGACTGCACCTTGATGACCGAGATCTGGTGGGTGAGCGAGTCGTGCAGCTCCCGCGCGATGCGCAGCCGCTCCTCGTCGGCCCGGCGGCGAGCGGTCTCCTCGCGGGTGCGCTCGGCTTCGTCCGCCCGCCGTTCGGCCTGCCGCACCGCCTCCCCGGCGGCGAAGGCGGCGATCAGCCAGGCGAGCTCAAGGGTGGCCCGGGCCTGGCCGACGGCCTCCCGCGGGGAGCCGTCATGAAGGACCAGGGCCGCCAGATGGAGCACGACCACGAGACCTACGGAGACAGCCACCGTGACGGTGCGGTGCCCGGCGCGCACCGCGCTGTAGACCGCGATCAGATAGGAAACGGCGAGGACTTCGACCCCCGCTCCCAAGGAGCCGACCGCGCAGGCCCCGGTGACAGCCAGGACCACGAGCGGTGCCCGGCGGCGGGCTGCCAGCGCGAGCCCGCCGGCCGCCAGTAGCACGGAGCCGAGCAGTTCGCGCTGTCCGCCCGGGTGCGCACCGGACAGCCCGGTGCACAGCAGCAGTGCCGCCACGCCCAGGGCGCTTGCCCAGTCGGTGACCGCTGCCGGGACAGCGAACCGTCCTTTGTCCATGGGCGCACCGTAGCCGGATGCGGATGTCGGCGAATCCGCCTGGTGGACGAGCGGTCGGCTACCGCGTGCGCGGTAGCACCGGGCCGCGTGCCGCCGCCGTGGTAACCGGCTGCCGCGGCGGCGGCAGCGGCAAGTGCCCGCATCTGCTGGACGACCGGTGCGGGGGCCGGAACGCATGCTCTCCAGGGACATCGCTTCGGAAGCGGCGACGAGGAAACGAGGAGGAGCGGCATGAGCGCTTCAACGGTACTGATGGCGGCCGCCGAGGGCGGGATCATCGGCGATGGGCGGACCGGGGCCAACCTGGCCCTCGCAGCGGGAGCGCTGGGACTGGCCATCGGCCGGCCGGCCCTGGCGCGCGGCGGTGGCCGGATCAGCGTCCGCAACGCGCGCACCTGCGCGGTGGCGGCCATCGCGACGGGCGCGATCGGCACGGTCCTCGCGGTGCTGCACCTGGCCACCGCCCGGGGCGGTCCCGGCACCGGCAACGGACTCGTCGGTGCCGTCGTGGCAGTCCCGCTGGGGCTGGGCGCCGTACTCCTGGGCCGCCGGGCCCTGAACCGTTGCCGCCGCACCGCCCGGCCGGACGGCCGGGCGACCGCCTGAGCGGCAGGATCGGACACACGTGCGGCCGCCACGCGGGCGGAGCCCGTAGGGTGCTCAAGTGACGAGAAGTGAGCGACTTGCGGACCAGTTGGACTGGTACTGGAACCAGAACCTGCGGCCACGGCTGAACGGACTTACCGACGAGGAGTACTTCTGGGAACCGGTGCCCGACTGCTGGAACGTCCGCCCGCGTGGCGCGGGGGAGTGGACGATGGATTCCGTGTCCCCCGCGCCGGTTCCGGCCCCGGTGACCACGATCGCCTGGCGGCTGGGGCACATCATCGTCTCGTGCCTGGGATATCGGGTGGCATGGCACTTCGGCGGCCAGGACGTCGACTCCCGGACATTCGCCTACGCGGGGACCGCTGACGAGGCGGTGAAACAGCTCGAAGAGATGTACGCGAGATGGAATGCGGGGGTCCGCGAGCTGTCGGACGCCGACCTGGACCATCCGCCCGCGGTCGGCCCCGAGCGGTTTCCCATGGAGAACAGAATCCTGCACGTCAACAGGGAACTGATCCATCACGGTGCAGAGATCTCCCTGCTGCGCGACCTCTACCTCCGGCAGCACGGAACCGTACCGCGCCCGGCCTGACTGCCGGCGGCCTTGCCCCCGCGCGTGAAGGCGGCCGATGATGGAGACCGGGGTGTGTGCATCTTCTCGGGGTCGCGCTGGTGCGCGCCGGCCAGGTGTTCGGGGCTGCCGCCTCCCTGCTTTCGGCTCTCGGCGAGGACGCCCGACGACGAACTGCGCTTTCCTCGACCTGCGCACCGCCGGTGCTGTGGCACCACCGCGAACTGCGGCTGCGCGCGCGGGAGCTGCGTCCTGTGCTGCAGGACGCGGACCAGGCGGCCGGATTCGTCCTCCCCCTGTGCGAGGCGCTGCTGTCCTTGTTGTACGAGTACCGCGAGGACCTTCCGTTGCCCGACGACCGCCAGCCGGAGCTGCGGGCCTTCGACCTGCATGAGGAGGCGAACGCCCGTGGGAGGGCCGAGACCTGGCACGCATGCCGCCGGCCGAACCCGTGGGCGTACCGCGACACGTGTGGGAGGGCGAGCAGCGGCTGCTGTCCATGCAGCGGCTGATGGCGGGTGGCCGGCGTCCGGACAAGGCATGGACCTGGCGAAGTTGCGCATGAGCGCCCGGAGTCCGCCGGCTGCGCAGCGCGCAACCGGCGGACTCCACGCGGGCGTTGCGCAGCGACGGCACGCTCGCTGCCCTCGTCCGTTCCTTCCTCAGCCTGATGAACCGCGAGCCGTAGAGCGCCGAGCCACTCGCTCGGGCTCGGCCGGCCCCCTGCAGGCCGGTGGCGCGCCTTCGGTGTCACCGCCGCGCGGTCGCCGCAGCCTTGCCGACCGCGGCGATCAGGCGGTGGTTCTCCGGGGCCCCGCCACCACCGCCGGGCGCGAAGCGGCGGCGGGTGTAGCTGTACGCGATGCCAGTCGCGGGGTCGGCGAAGGACTGCGCGCCGACCGCGCCGCTGTGGCCGAAGGCCCGCGCGCCCAGTAGCCCCTTGTACCGGACACCCTGAGCCTCGAAGCCGAGCAGGAAGTGGTCCTCTTCCCCCGTGACCAGGTCGGCTCCGCGGGTGTGCGGGGCCGTGAACTCCGCCAGCACGTCCGGGCCGAGAAGCGGGGCGCGCCCATCGACCGCGGAGACCCCCGCGGCGTACAGCTTGGCCAGGCCGCGTGCCGTGCCGACGCTGCCCGATGAGGCGGAGCCCAGGGCGCGAACCGTGCGCGTGTTGGCGTACTTCACCAGGTCGGTGGGCGGTTGGGCGTGCGCGTTGAAGGCGAGGGCGGTCAGCCCGGTGGGCAGCCGGCCGGGGGCGACCGGGGCGGGCTGGGCCGGCAGGTAGCGGGGCTCCTCGCTCTCCGGCAGACCGAGGTGGAAGTCCAGGCCGTACGGGATCCGCAGCCGCTCGGCGTAGTGGTCCTGGAGCGTGCGGCCGGTGACGCGGCTGATCAACTCGCCGGTCAGAGCAGTCACGGTGAAGGCGTGGTAGCCGTAGCCCGTGCCGGGCGTCCATGCCGGGCGCAGAGCTGCCAGCAGCTCGGCCAACTGCCGTTCGTCGGCCAGTTCCGCAGTGCTCAGCCCTTTCGGGTGGCCGAGGAGTCCGGCCTTGTGGGACAGCAAGTCGCGCAAGGTGAGGCCCGCTTTGCCACCGGCTGCGAACTCGGGCCAGTCGTCGGCAACGGGTCGGTCGAGGTACAGCACGCCGTCCTGGACGAGCAGCGCCGTGACGAGATGCGCCGCGCCCTTGCCGGAGGAGTAGAGGGCGAGCAGGGAGTCGCCGGTCACGTCCGGACCGGTCCACAGGTCGACCACTTGGCGCCCGTGCAGCCACACGGACAACTGCGCGCTCAGGCCCGGTTCCTCGCCCGCGATCGCGGTGAACTCGGCCCGGACAGGCGTGAATCGTTCGTCGGCCGTGCCGTGCACGGTGGTCATGGGTGAGGCGTTCATCAAGACATTCCCTTCGGTCAGGCCGAGGCCGGCGGAGGCTGCTGGAGATGCCGAGGACATCGAACTGATAGGGGCACCGGCGAGGACGGCCTGAACTGTACAGACCAGTTCATGTGAACTCAACTGTTCAGTTCAGGGGGTTGATACGATGCGGTCGATGAGCGACTCCACGAGCAAGCGGCAACCGCGACCGTCTCCAAAAGCGAAGCCGACCGGGGAACGCGCGGCTCGCAAGCACGCGGCGATCATCAGTGCTGCCCGAGAGCAGTTCCTGCGCCACGGCTTCGGCGTGGGCGTGGACCGGATCGCCGCCGAGGCAGGAGTGTCGAAGGTGACGATCTACAACCACTTCGGCAGCAAGGAGGACCTGTTCACCGAGGTGGTCGGCGACGCTCTCGAGCAGGCTTTGGGTGAATCGGCTCGCGTCATGAACGAACAGCTCGCGGCCGATGACGACATCGCTGAAGTGCTCGCCGCCGCGGCCCGCGGTTGGGTCGAGGGCATTGCCCAGGAGGAGGTGCTGGCGCTGCGCGCCCTGATCGCCGCCGAGTCCGACCGTTTCCCTCAGCTGGGCCGCGCCTGGCGCACCCAGGGGCCGGACCGCTTCGCCGAACCGCTCGCCGCCGCGCTCCGGTTGAGTGAAGAGCTGGACATCCCCGACATGGAGGTGGCGATCCTCCAGTTCTACGCGTTGGTCCTCTACCCCCACATTGTCCACAGTGCGTATGGCGAACGCCTCGGCTCCGAGCTCACCGAACGCCTGGTCGACCGGGGAGTGGACATGTTCCTCGCGTACTACCGAAGCGCGTGATCCGTGTCGGGTTCGCGGTATGTCCGACGTTCCGTGCATCGGCTACGCCGGCCCCGTGCCTGCCGACGCCGCGTGCGTGGTGTTCGCGATGACCTAAGCAAAGGGGTTCGTGTGCCGCCGTTCCTGGGGGCAGATGCAGTCATCTCCCCGCCTTCGAAAGTTTCGGTCGCCGTGCACACAGGTTCGAAGAGTTTCCTTCCTGTCCCGTCCCCGCCCTCGCGTCGGGGCACGTGAACAGGCGTCTGAACTGCGGATGCGTTTCCAGGAGACCCTTTTCCCGCAGGGAAGTGTTTCCGAAAGCATGTCGAAACTGTTGACAGGGGCATGACGGTCTACGAAAACTGTGGCCCATCGGACGACGGAAGGCCCCGGGGCGCCGTGCGGCCGTGACGACGGTCGGTCGTTGCGGTTGTGACGACCTGGGTGGCCTTGCCGTGGTCCGCGCAAGGCCGCGGGCAGCAGGAGCTGCCCGCCCCCCACCAGCCTTCATCGGGAGATCCCATGCAGCAGGACGGCTCGCAGCAGGACCGGACCCAGCAGAACCCCGCCCCCTTCGCAGGCATGAGCCGACGGGGCTTCCTCGGCGGCGCCGGCACGGTCGCGCTCGCCACCGCGTCCGGGCTGCTGCTGCCCGGCACCGCCCATGCCGCCACCACCATTACCACCAGCCAGACCGGCACCGACGGCATGTACTACTCGTTCTGGACCGACGGCGGCGGCTCCGTCTCCATGACCCTCAACGGCGGCGGCAGCTACACCACCCAGTGGAGCAACTGCGGCAACTTCGTCGCCGGCAAGGGCTGGAACACCGGCGGGCGCAGGACGGTCCGCTACAACGGCTACTTCAACCCGTCGGGCAACGGCTACGGCTGCCTCTACGGCTGGACGTCGAACCCGCTGGTGGAGTACTACATCGTCGACAACTGGGGCAGCTACCGGCCCACCGGTGAGTACAGGGGCACCGTCTCCAGCGACGGTGGAACGTACGACATCTACAAGACGACGCGGTACAACGCGCCCTCCGTCGAGGGCACCCGCACCTTCGACCAGTACTGGAGTGTCCGGCAGTCGAAGGTGACCAGCGGCTCCGGCACCATCACCACCGGCAACCACTTCGACGCCTGGGCGCGCGCGGGCATGAACATGGGCCAGTTCAAGTACTACATGATCATGGCCACCGAGGGTTATCAGAGCAGCGGGAGCTCGAACATCACGGTCAGCGGCTGACCGTCGGCGGGCGGACAACCGGTCCGGGCCCCGTCTCGCGGCGGAGCCCGAGACCGCTCTCGGTGCGCCCCCGGCTCACCCCGCTCCTCTGTAATCAACTTTGTTTGTTTCATTGACATTTCCTCGGGGGGTCGTACCGTTGGGAGCGCTCCCATGGCCCTTCGTGACTACAAGGAGTTCCCCCCATGCGTCAACCAAGCCCATTAACCGGGCGTTCCCGGTCCGTCCTCCGTCGGCCCCTCGCGGTGCTCGCCTCGCTGTTCACCGTGGTGGTCGCCGCACTCGCCTGGTCGGCACCCGCCCAGGCCCACGGCTCCGTCGTCGGACCCCCTTCCCGCGCGTACCAGTGCTGGCAGAAGTGGGGCAGTGACCACATGAACCCGGCCATGCAAACCGAGGACCCCATGTGCTGGCAGGCCTTCCAGGCCAACAGTGACACCATGTGGAACTGGATGAGCGCGCTCCGTGACGGCCTCGGCGGCCAGTTCGAGGCGCTGACCCCTGACGGCACCCTCTGCAGCAACAACCTGTCCAGGAACGCCAGCCTGGACAAGCCGGGGCAGTGGAAGGCGACCAGCGTCGGCAGCAACTTCTCGGTCCACGTGGCCGACCAGGCGTCACACGGTGCCGACTACTTCAAGGTCTACGTGAGCAAGCAGGGCTTCAACCCCGAGACCCAGACCCTGGGCTGGGGCAACCTCGACTTCATCACGCAGACCGGCCGCTTCGGCCCTTCGACGAACTACACGTTCGACGTCAGCACCAGCGGCTACACCGGACGCCACATCGTGTTCACCATCTGGCAGGCCTCGCACACCGACCAGGCCTACATGTGGTGCAGCGACGTGGACTTCGGCTGATCCCATGAGCACGGCGGGCACCGGTCCCTGCTGGGCACCGGTGCCCGCCGTGTGCTGTTCAGGCGTTCCCCGCGGTGTTCTGCCGGCGCAGGTCCGCGTCGAACGACTGCGCGGTGCCGTGCTTCCCGTACAGCGCGAAGTATCCGAGTGACTTGCCCTCGCCGATGCGGCTGGTGCTGTCCGCCGCCGCCTCGAAGGTGAGGGTGTCGTCGCCGTCCCGCATGATCACCGCGCCGAAGTGGTTGTTCCACCGACCGGGCGCGTCGCTCAGGTTCACGTAGTGGTTCTGGCCGACCGCGGGTTCGGCCGGTGCCTGTTGAAGCTCACCCGTCCTGGTGCCGAGCAGTCTCTGCGCGGCGGCCTGGCAGTCGTTGGGCATCGTGATGAGGAGCTCCTGCATCACGCGCTCCGGCTCCCGGGAGCCGGCGTACTCCATGACGATCACGCCGATGAGCCGCCCCGCCGTCTTCAGGTAATCGACCGGGTCGAGCAGCGGGTTCAGCGGGACGTGCTCGGCGGCCCACGTCGCTCCCTGGTTCTCCATCGCGAGTGCGAGCAGCCGTTGGTGCACGCCGTTGACGCTCGCGTCGCTGGGGCGGCCCCCGCCCGCCAGCCTGGCGACGTCCTGGAGGAGCAGCCCGAGCGCGGCGGGCGGCTGAACCACGTTCCGCCGGTAGGAGTCGAGCTTTGCTGCCCTGTCCTCCGCGCTCTCACCCGCGACGGGTTCGTGTTCGCTGCTCCCCTGCGCCGCCTCGGCCGCCTCCCGCGACGCGAAGACGGGCAGCACCCGATGCAGCACCCGGCCCCCGACCACCACCTCGCGGCCCGCTTCGAGGCGGACGCGGACCCGCTCCGACGCGTTCAACGCCGCGTTCGCCGATGCGATCAAGTCGGCCTCCGCGAAGGCCTCCTGGCGACCGGAGACCGCGATCCGCCCGTTCTGCGAGATCCGGTCGTACGTCACGGTGTCCGTGATGTCCCGCTCCGCGTCGGGCTCGGTGTAGCGCTGCACGGGGGTGCCGGTCAGCGCCCGGGTGACCGCCGCATTGCCGATGCCGCGCTGCAGGGAAGCCAGCCGGGGAGCGGACTCGGAAGGCCGCCTGGTCACCCCTGCCACCCGTTCGGGGAGCCGACTCTGCTGCGGCAGCCTCGCGTGCATCACGTCACCCACATTCCCGGCCGCAACCGGACGGCCCTCGCCGTCAAGGTTCGGGTCCGCCGACGTCAGAAGACAGGCCCCGTCGGGAAGACCAAGGGCAGCGCCCCGTGCCCGCGCGGGCCAGGAACGGCCTCGCCTGCCCGGCAGGTCGGCCTCGTACCTGAGCTCCATCGACCCCGGCGCGGCGGCATCGGGGGCGCGATCACCACCGTAGGCCCCGCGAAGTGAAGGATCCTCTGCAGCAGTTCGGTATCGGTGGGACCGGGGGCGGACGCGTTGCCGCTGGCGCCGGTGACCGCGTAGCCGAGGACGATGTCCTCGGCAGGTACGCCCCGGTGACGCAGGCAAAGGCCGAGCCCGGCGCGCCCGCCGGAACCGCGGCGGTGCGAAACCTCAGGGGAACCGGCGGCTTCGGCCCTACAGGCTTGTGAGGAGGTCGTCGAGCGGGGGCGGTGTGCGGTCCGGCGGGAGCGCTTCGACGAGGAGACGGCCGTAGTGGATCTTGCGGCCCTTCTTGGTGCCGAGGAAGCGGCGCATCTGCAGGTGCCGGGGCCTTCCCTCCTGCGCCGGCTGACGTTGGAACGACTGCCAGGCGCGCAGGTCGCCCTCCGCCCGGAAGATCTCCTCGACCTCCGCTGTCCCGAGCGCACGGATGAGTTCGTCCTCCAGGTCCGCGCCGCACACGTGGATGTCCCGAAGGGGCGCCTGCGCGCGTACGAAAGCGCGCTCGTAGAAGTCCCGTTCGCCCTCGTCGCACAGTCCGGTGAGGCGAAGCCCCAGACCTGCGGGGCCGAGGAGCCTGGCGTAGCGGCCCACGCTCATCGCCCCGCCCATCGGCACATTGCACACCCCTTCGGCGGCCAGGTCCCGGCCCCGCCGGGCGGCCAGCGCTTCCACGGCCGCCAAGTCGCTCCGCCCTTCGAGGAGCACCGCGGTCCGTACCCCCAGGCTCACCGCGTGAGCGCGCGCCGGCTCCTCGGGACCGCCCGCCGCCCAGTCGTCGACCGCGGCCAGGAATTCTCGCAAATCCGCCACGGGGCGAGTCTGTCCCCTCCATCGGTGACACCGCACGGGGATTAAAGGCCGCGTCCGGTGGATCGGGATCGGGCAGCGCGCGGCAAACCGGTTCGTGATCCCCGGTCCAGATAATGGCCTCGGGAGCCCGGCCCCGCCGTGCTCCCGAGGGGCAGGTTCGCCAAGTCGGCCTGATCTGGTTCTCGCTCCTGGCGACCCCCGTGCTGCTGGTCGCGTGCTCCGCCGCCCTGGTCCTCCTCTACTACACGGACCACGACCGGGCCTGGACCCTCTTCCACTACCTCTGGGTGACGAACCTCGTCTGCTACCTGCTCATCATGCTGATGGCCGCCGTGATCGACCCCGGAACCTTCCGCCGCAGCTGGTTCGAGGCGCTGATCTACCCGGGCCTGGTGGCCACCGTCATCCTCGTCGTCACCGCCCTGCCCGGCGTCTTCACCCCCCTGCTCGACCGGGCCGGACTGCTGAACGCGGACGGATCGGCGCATCCCGTCATGCTTGCCGTCTACGCCTGGCTCACCCTGTCCATGCCCCTCGCCTGGATCGCGAAGCTGCTCGCGGGCACCCGACAGCGGCGGCTGGCGCCGCCCCTCCTCCACCTCGCCGGCTACGGCTCCCTGCTGGCCGCCTGCCTGGTCGCCGCCTACGTCGAGGAGAAGCGGAATACGGAACTCACCTGGGACAAGACGGAGAAGACCGGAAAGGTGGCGGCCGGACAGTGACGAACGAGGACACCGGCGGAACGCCCCGACTGCCACGGCCCGCGGGTCCGGCGCCCGACGAACGGAGCCCGAGGTCCTGGCACGCCGCACCCACATCCTCACCCGTCAGGACCGGCGCCGAGACCGGAGGTTCCTCGGCTGGGAACTCCTTGTCCTCTTGATCATCACGGGCCTCCTCCTGGCCCGCTGGTACTGGCTCCTGTGAAGGGCTGCCCCCATCGCGCCGCCCCGCCCGGCACGAACGGGTTCGCGTCGGACCAAGCGGAACGCAAGGCCCGCTCGGTTGCTAGTGTCGCCAGATGGGCTGTTGGACGGCGTACCTCGTACGCTTCGAGGACGGCTCCGTGCGGGAGTCGGAGGAGAAATACGGCCGGTGGCACCTGGCCGGGGCCGAGGACCGTGCTTCTCTGGTGAAGCGGGTCCTGGGCGAAGGCAGGCCCGTCATCGGGGATCCGGGAACGGCGCGGTCCTGCCAGGGCATCGCCCTCGACCTGGCCACGCGGCGTTACCGCTTTTACAGCTGCGCCCTGAGCATGCCGCGCGCGGGCGCCGCGCATCGGGAGAGCATGGCCCTGCACCTGGCGGGATCGCCGGGCTGGGCGGGCTGGGACGTCGCCCATGCCTGGGGCGGCGACGAGGAGCTGCGCAGCCTTGTCCTCCCCGCACCGCCGCCCCGGCCCGTGGAGGACAACCCGGCCGAGGTGTGCCTGGCCTCGCGCGACTACTGGTTCGTCGGCTGGGACCCGGAAGGCCGCACGATCACCGTTCGCCACGACGAGTCGATCGCCGACACCCTTGCCGGGGCGACGTGCCTCGTCAGCGTCATCGACGACGACGCGACCCTCAAGCACTGGCAACTGAACAACACCATCGCCCCGCTGCTCGCGCACCAGGGGGAGCCGATGATCCGCGCCCTGGCCGCGGAGCCGCCCTACCCCCTGGCCTCCGAAGGTGCCGTGACCGATGGCGCGGTCATCGACGTGCGTGCGCGTCGCCTCCGCTACTGGACCCCAGACATCGTCCCGCCGCCATGCCTGGCGCGGATGCGCGAGACCTGGCCGGGGTGGGAGATCGAACGGCTGCCCTGGGGGCACCTGGGACACCTCGCCGCCATCGGGGAACGCCCCGGCGAACTGAGCATGACGGACGCCGAACTGCTCGACGCCCGTTGGGGCGACGAGCTGATCACCATCAGGAACCATGCCCGTGACGCCTTGCCCGCCGAGTCCCACGACCTGATCGCACCCCAGGTCCTCGTGATCGACCGATGGTGAGGGCCCGTGGGCGTGGACACGTCGTCGGAGCCTCGCGTGCACGCACCCCATCGCGGATGCCACCCCGGCGCCCCGCTGCTCGGGCTCCGGGCGTCAAGGGCCTTGACGGGAGTGGGTCGTTCAGTTCACGTCCACGTAGGCGACGGGGACATGGCTGCACCAGTGGTGTGCCAACCGCCGAATGTCGCCATCATGCGGCGCCGTTGCGCACTGCTACGGGGTGACGATCGCGAAATCGGGGTCGGGCTCGCTCCAGGACGGCGAGCAGCCGCGTCAGGGCGCCGGTGTCGCCGTTGGTGGTGACGCCGTCCAGGCCGCGGCCGGCGAGCAGACCGAGCAGCTGCGACTTGGTGTCACCGGCCGCTCGCCCCGCTGCTCCCGGTACAGGCGCAGCCCCGCCGCGGCTGTCTCCGCCGACACCAGCGGGTCGACGACCACCACGCCCCGCTCGCCCTCGACCAGGGTCATGTTGGACAGGTCCAGGCCCCGGATCTGGTAAACGCCCCCGGTGACCTCGTACAGGCCCTGCCGTGCGCACAGGGCGCCCTGGCGCCACAGGCTCGGGGCGACCGTCGGCTGCGGTTCCCCGGCCAGGAACGCGAACGCGTCCACGTCCCACACCGACCGGCCCGAGGCGTCCTTGACCACCCCCGGCTCCAGCGCGGCCACGAACCCGCGGTCCGCGTCCTCGGCATCAGTGGTGTCCTCGTACGGCAGGTCGAACGTCGTCACGCCCACTCCTCGGCTCCGGCCCTGACGGATACGGCGCTTTCATTGAGCACCGCGTCCGCAGTCCGCCGCCTGTCCTGCTCGGCCACACGGGCGCACCCCCTCCCGTCGGTTACTGCGGCTCCTTCAGGGCCCTGAGCAACTGTGCGGGGACCCGCTCCCCGTCGAAGAGGCCTCCGCAAGCTCAGTGCCCCGCGTGTTTCTTCGGGCTGCCGGCCCGCTGTCCGGGTTCGACGACGACGAACTGCCCCATCATTCCGTGGTCCTCGTGGTCCAGCAGGTGGCAGTGGTACATGTAGGGAGTGTCCGGATCGGCCGGGCCGTCGAACCGGAGCACGATCTTCATCGTGGTGCCCATGGGGATCGCGACGGTGTCCTTGCGCCCCCTGAGCGCCGGCTCCGGCTCGCGGCCGTTCACCTCCAGCACCCTGAACTGAACATCATGCACATGGAAGTTGTGCGTCATGTCGCCGCCATTGCGCAGGGTCCAGGTCTCCGTCGTCCCCCGCGTCACGACGTCGTCCACCCGGTCCATGGCCATGGGTTTGCCGTTGATGCCCGACCTGCGCAGCTCGAAGAACCGGCCCTGTGCGGTGTCCTTCGCGTCCGGCAGTTCCAGCTTGCCCAGTGCAGCCGGGAGCGGGGGCGAGGGGCGGAGCCGCTTCGCCGCGCGCAGCTGCATGACGTCGAACGAGTCGTCACCCCCGTTGAAGCGCTTCTCCCAGGCCCCGCCCTCGCGCCACGGATAGCTGCGCAACACGGTCCGCTCGCCCGGCCGCATCCGGACGACGACCTCGGCGCGTTCGCCGGGGGAGAGCTGTATGCGGTTCATCGGCGCGGGCTCCTCCAGCAGCCCGCCGTCGGTTCCGATCAGGTCGAACGTGCGGTCGTCGTCGAAACCGAAGGTGTAGATGCGGGCGGTGGACGCGTTCAGCAGCCGCAGCCGCACGCGTTCGTCACCGACCTCCAGGTACGGGTCGAGCGTGCCGTTCACCATCGTCCGCTTGCCCAGGAAACCCGTGTTGGCGAGGAAGGCGTGGCCGTGATCGAAGCGGGCCCCGTCGAACGTGACGTCCTGGACGATGACCGGGACGTCGTTCACGCCGTACTTCGCGGGCAGCTTCAGCCGCGTGGAGCGTGCGTCGTCGAGGAGGAACATACCGGCCAGTCCGCGTTGGACGTGGTCCTCGGTCGCTCCGTGCGGATGCGGGTGGTACCAGAGCGTGGCGGCCGGCTGGTCGATCTTCCACCTGGGGGTCCACGTGGCGCCGGCCGCCACCATCTGGTGCGGTCCGCCGTCCATGGCGGCGGGCAGGTGCATGCCGTGCCAGTGGACGCTGGACGCCTCGTCCAGGGCGTTGCGTATCCGCACCTTCACCCGCTCGCCGCGTTCGGCGCGCAGCGTCGGCCCGAGGTAGCTGCCATTGAAACCCCAGGTCGGCGTTCGGAGACCCTCCCGGAACTCGGTCTCGCCCGACTGCATCCGCAGGTCGAAGACCCGGGTGCCGTCCGCGTCCACGGTCGACTCCGCGAGAGGCGGTACGGCCAGTGGCCGGCTGAACCGCACTTTCCCCACCGTGCTGACGTCGGCCCGCGTCCACAGCCAGGCGAACCCGCCCCCCACCGCTGTCACCAGCACCGTCAGTATCACCGCGCACGTGATGAGTACGCGTTTCAGCCGCCTTCGTCCCCCGCTTTTCTCCATGCCTCCAGACTCCCGCCGGGGGAGGGGCCGGCACATGCGGAAGATCCCTGAGAGAGCCCTGACGGGCCCCTGACCCCAACCCCCGTCAACGGCTGCCTCTTCCGGAGTATCTGGCCCCCCCGGGGCTTGTGTCGCCTGCACCTTGTGCGTCTCCACGGCGCTGCGATACTGCCCGGGTGAATCCCGATTTCTATCCGGACGTGAGTGACGAACGGAGTCTTCCCCTCGGCGGTCGTGGTTCAGAACCCGGGCGACGCCGTGGGGGTTCAGCTCGAACGAGCGAGGTACAGGTCGCATCAACCACAGCAGGCGCTGCGCCAGAGGCCATCCCGGTAAGGGAAGGCGCAGCCGCCCTCTTCTAGGCTGGTGCGGTGACTGATGAGCCGAAGCAGGTGCAGCCGTCGGGTGTGTGGGCAACCGCGGTGGGGGTGGCCAGGGTGCGGGCGCTGGAGTCCGAGCGGGAGAACGCGCTGTTCCGCGACCCGCTGGCACAGGCCTTCGCCACCGCCGGCGGACTGTGGCCCTCCTCGCCGCCCCTCGCCGGTGACGAGGCCGCGCGCCGCCGCCGGCTTGCGGTGTCCATCTCCATCGTCATCCGGACGAAGTTCCTCGACGACCTGTTGCGGCGGGCTTCCGCGTCCGGGGTCCGGCAGGTCGTGCTGCTCGGCGCGGGCATGGACAGCCGGGCCTTTCGGATGGACTGGCCCGAGGGCACCCGCCTGTTCGAGGTCGACACCGCCGCGCCGCTGGACTTCAAGGCCTCGGTTCTTCGCCAGGAGCGGGCCGTCGCACGCTGCGAGCGGATCACGGTCGCGGTGGACCTGCGGGAGGACTGGCCGGGCGCGCTGGCCGCCGCAGGACACGACCCGGCCGCGCCGACCGTGTGGATCGCCGAAGGGCTGCTGATCTATCTGCCCCAGGACGCGGTGGAGGTGCTGCTGGCTCGGATCAGCGCGCTGTCGGTGCCGGGCAGTTGGCTGGGCCTGACGTTGGGCTCACGCGGCGTGATCGAGCGCTTCGCCGCGGATTCCGAGCCGGGGTCGGCTTCGTCCATGTGGGTCTCGGAGACGCCCGACGACCCGGTGGGCTGGCTCAGCGGGTACGGCTGGAGGGCCGACAGCCACACCCTGCGTGAGCGCGCTGCCGCATATGGCCGCCCGCTCAGCACCCCTCCGCGGCATGAGGAACGGCCCGGCGGACTGATCTCGGCAGTCCGCCGGTAGAGCTCCCCAAGCGGTTTCACCTCTGTTCGGGGCCCGGCCGGTCGGTGGCGCCGGGACGGCGGTGCAGCGGCTGTTCGGGCGTGGGCCGCCGCTTCGGCGGGGCGATCGCGAGGGTGACGGGCCCCTCACCGTTCACGTGCACCTCCGTGCCGTGGTGGTGGATCGTCAGGGGATCACCGAGGAGCAGCGAGTACGTCGCCCTGTCCGGCTCGATCTCCACCTGGAGGCACCGGCCGCGGAACTGGAGCCGGAAAGCCAGACGGCTGAACTTCTCGGGCAGCCGGGGCGTGAAGCGCAAGCTGTCGCCATCCCGCCGGGTGCCGCCGAATCCGGCGACCAGCGCCATCCACGTACCGGCCAGCGAGGCGATGTGCAGGCCGTCGCGGGTGTTGTGCTCCAGGTCGGCCAGGTCCATCAGCGCGGCCTCGGCGGTGTAGTCGTAGGCCAGCCGCAGATGCCCGGTCCGGGCGGCGACGACGGCCTGGCAGCATGCCGACAGGGAGGAGTCCCGTACGGTCAGCGGCTCGTAGTAGGCGAAGTTCGCGGCCAGCTGGTCGTCGTCGCAGTGGGCTTCGAACCAGCTGCCGCACGTGTACATGGCCAGCACGAGGTCGGACTGCTTGATCACCTGCTTGCGGTAGATGTCGAAGTAGGGGAAATGCAGCATCAGCGGGTACTGGTCGGCGCGCGTGTTCGCGAAGTCCCAGCGCTGGTGAAGGGTGAAGCCGGCATGCTGCTCATGCACGCCGATCTCCTTGTTGTACGGGATGTGCACGGCCTCGGCTGCGTCTCTCCAGGCGGCGCTCTCCTCCTCGTCCACACCCAGCCGGGCCGCCTCCTCCGGGTGGCGTTCGCACACGTCGGCCGCGGCGAGGAGATTGGAGCGGGCCATCAGGTTGGTGTACGTGTTGTCGTCCACGACGGCGCTGTACTCGTCCGGCCCGGTGATGCCGTCGATGTGGAACACGCCGTGGGGGTCGTGATGGCCCAGGGAGCGCCACAACCGTGCTGTTTCCACCAGGAGTTCCAGGGCGGTCTCGCGCTCGAAGGCCGTGTCGCCGGTCACCGCGGTGTGGCGCACCGCGGCGTGCGCGATGTCGGCGGCCACGTGGAAGGCGGCGGTGCCGGCCGGCCAGTACGCGGAGCCCTCCGAGCCGTCGATGGTCCGCCACGGGAACGCGGCTCCGCGCAGTCCGAGCTGGGTGGCCCGGTCCCGGGCGGCGGGCAGCGTGGCCTGCCGCCAGCGCAGCGCCTCGGCGACCGCCCTGGGCTCGGTGTAGGAGAGAAGGGGCAGCACGAACATCTCGGTGTCCCAGAAGGCGTGACCGTCGTACCCGGAACCGGTCAGCCCCTTGGCCGGGATCGCCCGCTGTTCGGCGCGGGCACCGGCCTGGAGCACGTGGAAGAGGGCGAAGCGGACGGCCTGCTGGATCTCCTCGTCGCCGTGCACCTCGACGTCGGCACGGGCCCAGAAGTCATCGAGGTAGGCCCGCTGCTGGGCCACCAGTTCGTCCCAGCCGCCATGTGCGGCGGCGGCCAGCGCGGCCTCCACCTGATCGCTCATCGCGGGCCGCGAGCGGGCCCCCGACCAGCCGTGGGCGACGGTCTTCTGGACCCGCAGCCGCTGTCCCGGGTCCAGGACGGAGGTGATGGTCAGACGGGCGACATCCGTGTTGCTCTCGCTGCTCGTGGTGATCTCCCCGGGCGCGTCCACGACGTGGTCGGCGGCCACGGCGACCCTGAGGCCGCTGCGCCGGGTGCGGTGGACCAGACGCAGCCGCGACCCGACGGCCTGGTCCTCCTCCGGCTCCAGCGGGGACTGCAACGCCTTCGCCGTCCGCGGGTCGCCGTCGGACGAGGGCAGACTCTCGTTGGTGACCAGCTCCGACTGGATGACCACCCTCGTCCGGCTGTCGACTGGCTCCACCTCGTACTGCACGGCGGCGATGGCGCGCTGGGTGAGGGAGACGAGGCGGGTGGAACGCACCCGGACGGTCGTGCCGGCCGGGGAGGTCCACTCGCAGCTCCGCTCCAGCACACCGCGCCTGAAGTCCAGGGTGCGTTCGTGTTTGCTGAGCCGCCCGTAGCGCAGGTCGAAGGGCTCGTCGTCCACCAGCAGCCGCAGCAGCTTTCCGTTGGTGACGTTGATGACGGTCTGGCCCGACTCGGGGTAGCCGTAGCCCGCCTCGGCGTAGGGCAGCGGGTGCAGTTCGTACACCCCGTTGAGGTAGCTGCCGGGCAGGCCGTGCGGTTCGCCCTCGTCGAGGTTGCCGCGCCAGCCGACGTGTCCGTTGGACAGGGCGAAGACGGATTCGCTCTGTGCCAGGAGATCGAGGTCGAGAGCCGTCTCTCGCACCCGCCAGGGCTCGACGGTGTAGGTCCGGTTGGTGATCACGCGTTGCCTCCGAGTTCGGCGAGGTCCTTGACGACGAGGTCGGCGCCGTGGGCGTACAGCGCGTCGGTCTGCCCGACGCGGTCGACGCCGACGACGAAGCCGAAGTGCCCGGACCGGCCCGCGTCCATGCCGGCCAGCGCGTCCTCGAAGACGGCTGACCGGGACGGCTCCACGCCGAGGTCCCGGGCGGCGGCCAGGAAGGTGTCGGGGTGCGGTTTGCCCGGCAGTTTCCGTTCTCTGGCCACCACGCCGTCGATCCGTACGTCGAACAGCTGCTCGGCGGCGATGGAGTGCAGCACGTCACGGGTGTTGGCGCTCGACGAGACGATCGCGGTGGCGAGACCGGCGGCGCGGACCGCGTCGATGTAGCGCAGCGTGCCCTCGTACGGCTCCACCCCGTCGGTACGGATCTTTTCCAGAAGGAGCTCGTTCTTGCGGTTGCCGACACCGTTGACACTCCGCGTGTCCGGTGGATCGTCGGGGGTGCCCTCGGGGAGTTCGATGCCTCGGGAGGCGAGGAAGGAGCGGACGCCGTCGGCGCGGGGGCGGCCGTCGACGAACTGGTCGTAATCGGAATCGGAGAAGGGGCGGAAGCCGGCTCCGTCACGCTCGCGCAGGAGGGCGTCGAAGGTCGCCTTCCAGGCGGCGGCGTGGACCACCGCCGTCCTGGTGACCACCCCGTCGAGATCGAAGAGACAGGCCTGGATGCCTTCGGGAAGTCCGAGCTGTGTCGTCATGAACCCACAGTTCCCCGCCGGGGCGAGTCCGGTCGGATGACACGCTGTGAGGTGCGTCGCGACTGCGGGCAGGAAGCCGTCGGCGGACTGGCGGCACCCCGAGGTCACCCTGGGCACCGACGTGTCCGGCCGCGACGGCTCTCGAGGAGGCCCTGCGTGCCGGTGACCTAGTGGGTGGAGATCGTGACCTCCAGTTCGATCGTCTCCGCGTCGTGTCGGGCGCAGCCGTTCTGCAGAGTGCTCGCCAGCTCCGCGAATGACGCGCACGGGACGACGCCGGTCTCTTCCGTCTCGCAGACCATCACCTGCCGGTCCTTCGCGTCGCGTTTCAGCCGTACGCCCATGTGGTGGGTCGGCGTCTCGATCCGCGCGTAGTGCTCCGCGCTGCCGTTGCCCGGGGAGAACTGCGTTGCCTTCAGGATGTAGGCGGCCAGGCTTTGCCCTGCCTTGTCCACCTTGCATTCGATTCTCTTGTGGGTACCGGTCTCCCAGGTGTCCAAGGCTCGCGGAGCGACCGTGGAGTCACCAAGAAGGTCGTTCACATCCCGGTATCCGGCCTCGGGTTCGAGGGCGCGCATGACATCCCACGCCGTGTTGACGGCGATGACGACTTCCTTCACCTCGTCGCCCACATCGCCCACGCCTCTGTCTCGCAGCAGTCTCGCCAGCTCCTCGAGGTCCGCCACGACAGGGGCGCCCTGGTTTCCCTCGGGCTGCCAGGCAACCAGCGCCTGCCACATCGGCTCCAGCCAAAGCGGATCCTGCTGGTGAATTCGCACCCAGCCCCCGCAGAGCCCGTTCAGCTTCAGCTCCCCGAGCCATTCCTGCATGGTGGCGGCCGCGTCAGTACCCAGATGGCTGCCGTAGAGCAATGCGCACACGTAGCCCATCCGCTGCTGGACCTCGGTCTGGTTCAAACTGAGCGAGCGGCCACCCGCCCCGGCGTCCGCTGCTCCGCTCCCCGGTTTCCAGGGGTCCTTCTCCTCCTTGGTTCCTTTGCCACGGGCGCGCTGGACCGGAGCGGCGGCAGTGGTCCCGCCGGTCGGCGACGTCGTGGCCGGAGGGGGCGCTGCGTTCCGTGCGGGCTTCCTCATGACCCTGGTCGCCGTCATCTCGGCTTCGCGCTCGAAACGGTCGGAGGGGTCGCTCAGGCTCACCCCCGTCCCGCTGTCGGTTCCGGCGACCGGGCCCCGCCGCTGCTGGATCACATGGGCGAGTTCGTGGGCCGGCGTGTGCTCGTCGGCGCCGTCCTTGCCGATGGCCACGTGCTCGCCGGAGGTGTAGGCGCGGGCGCCGATCTCTGCGGCCGAGGTGTGGGCTGCGGCGTCGTCGTGAATACGGACGTCGGAGAAGTCCGCGCCGAAGCGGGCTTCCATGGCGGTGCGTGTGTCGTCGCCCAGGGGGCGGCCCGGAGCACGCAGGACGTCGTGGACGGCGGAACGCTGTACGGCGGGCCGCTCGGACCGGTCACGGTCCCGTCCTGCGGAGTTCCCGGGCCCGTCCTCGGCCCAGCGGTGTCCGGCCCGGCGGAGCATCTGGACCGCCCCGGCGTTTCCCATGGTGGCTTGCAGAGCGCGAAACTCCGGCAGCGGCGCGGGTGGTGCGGACGCGGGACCGCGCGCCGCTCTGTGGGTAGGCTTGCTTCCGTTGGTCCTGAGGTTCTCGTGGCTGCGCAACGGACCTCTTCCGTCGTGGGCAAGTCGGTCCTACCTGCATACGGGACGGGGAAGCGACGAACCAGGTACTCCCGGGCAGCATCGTCCGGCCCTTGAGACAGGGAAACGGTGCGCAGGGGGCAACGGGGGAGGCTGCGAGGGCCGCCGGTCCCGTACGGGAACTGCGCCGGACGGGCAGCGGCTTCGGTGACGGCCTCCCCGGTCTTCGGGCGGACCAGGCCACCTCCGCCTGCCCTGGTCAGTGTTGTTGGGCCGCGTCGTCCTCGTCCTCCGCCGTGGCAGAGCCGCCCAGGAGGCGCCGCAGGCAGCGCACCGCCAGATCGGCCGGGGAGCCGGGGCCCTCGGTCGCCGCCTCGGTGCCGGACCAGATCTCCAGGGCGATCCGGATGGCGTCGGTGGCCGCGGCGGCGACCAGGCGCACGTCCAGTGGGTCGCGGCGGCCGTCCGTCAGCCGGGCGATGACCGGGACGAGCAACTCCTCGGACTCCTGGTTGACGCGGTACCAGACGGCGCGTAGCGCGGGATCCTCCGCCGCGGCGCGCAGCAGGCCCCGGGTGCGCAGAAGCGCCTCCGTTGCCTGCGGGTCCGGTGTGGCCAGGGACTGTTCGACCGCGCCGCGCAGGGCCGGCCCCAGCGCGGTGCCCGGCGGCGTCTCGGCCAGCAGGGCGCGCCACTGGTCGGCGCCGACCGTGAGCAGGGGGCCGACCGCATCCTGCTTGGAGCGGAAGTACCGGTAGAAGGTCCGCAGCGAGACCCCCGCCCGCCGGGCGATCTCCTCCGCCGTCGTGGCCTCCGGGCCCCGGGTGGCGAAGAGCTCGGCCGCTGCGTGCGCGATGTCGAGCTGTGTGGCGGCCTTGCGGCGTTCGGTCAGCGACGGGGGTGGTGGCTCGGTACTCACCCCAGAAGCGTACGGCCTGCGACCACCCGGAGGCATATTGTGACGTGATGGCAAAACGTGCCACGTAGGCGTACGGTGACGTGGAAGGCAAGGGCGCCGCGGGCAGGACAGGCCGAGACAGGCGCCGGGAAGGGCCCGACGACGCCGTCGGCGGGCCGAGTAGGAGACGCACATGACCCACGAGAACCACTCCCTCCGCTACGACGGCCGTCGTGCCCTGGTCACCGGCGGCGGTTCGGGCATAGGCCAGGCCACCGTGCTGCGCCTGCTCGCGGAGGGCGGCACCGTCGTCGCGGCGGACGTCAGTGAGCCGGGCCTGAAGGACACCCTGGACAAGGCCGGCGCCCACGCCGACCGGCTCACCACCCTCGTCGTCGACATCGCGGACGAGACATCGGTGCGCGAGGGCGTCCGGGCCGCCACCGACGCGCTCGGCGGGCTGGACGTCCTCGTCAACGCGGCCGGCATCCTGCGCTCCTCGCACACCGAGGAGACCAGCCTGGCGGACTTCACCCGGGTCCTGACGGTGAACCTGGTCGGCACGTTCCTGGTGATCCGCGAGGCCATCCCGGCGCTCCTGGCGGGCGAGGACGCGGCCGTCGTCAACTTCAGCTCGACCTCGGCGGCTTTCGCGCACCCGTACATGGCGGCCTACGCCGCGAGCAAGGGCGGCATCCAGTCGATGACCCACGCGCTGGCCTCCGAATACGCGGGCCGCGGCATCCGTTTCACGTCCGTGCAGCCCGGCTCCATCTCCTCGGGCATGACGGACGGCAGCGGGGCCAGCGGTCAGAGCGTCGGCCCGGGTCTGCCCGAGGACGCCGACATGAGCCTGTTCGCGAAGCTCTCCCCGGCGCTCGGCCAGGGATTCGCCGGTCCGGAGACGGTGGCGTCGGTCGTCGCGATGCTGGCGTCGGAGGACGGCCGGTTCATCACCGGCACCGAGGTGCGCGTCGACGGCGGCACCCACTTCTGATCCCCGCGACCCCATCAGCCCCTGGAAAGGAGCACACCATGCACGAGGCCTCCCACCACGACCTGACCGGCAAGAACCTGATCATCACCGGCGGCGCCCGGGGCCTGGGCGCGGAGGCGGCCCGGCAGGCGGTGGCCGCCGGGGCCCGCGTCCTGATCACTGACGTCCTGGACGAGGACGGCGAGCGCACGGCCTGCGAACTCGGCGACCGGGCCCGCTTCCTGCACCACGACGTGACCTCGCAGGAGGAGTGGCGGCGGGTCGCCGACTTCGCCGTCACCGAGTTCGGGGCGCTGCACGGCCTGGTGAACAACGCCGGCATCTCGACCGGCAGCCTGCTGGAGTCCGAGTCCGTCGAGCACTTCCGCAAAGTGCTCGACATCAACCTCACGGGCGTCTTCATCGGCATCAAGACCGTGATCCCCGCACTGAAGGAGGCCGGCGGCGGTTCGATCGTCAACATCTCGTCCGCGGCAGGCCTGATGGGCCTCGCCCTCACGGCCGGCTACGGCGCCTCCAAGTGGGGTGTCCGCGGGCTCACGAAGATCGGCGCCGTGGAGCTGGGTACCGCACGCATCCGCGTGAACTCCGTGCACCCGGGCATGACGTACACCCCGATGACCGCGGCCACCGGCATCCAGCGGGGCGAGGGCAACTACCCCAACACGCCCATGGGCCGGGTCGGCGAGGCCGACGAGATCGCCGGCGCGGTCGTCTTCCTGCTCTCGGACGCCGCGTCCTATGTCACCGGTGCGGAGCTCGCAGTCGACGGCGGCTGGACCACGGGCCCGACCGTCGCGTACGTCATGGGGCATTGAGCGCGCCCAGCGGATGAGCACCGCACGACCCGGGGCGGGCGCGGCGCGGCCGGGCCTTTGGCCACGCAGCGCCGCGCCGCTCGACGACCACGGCCCGATGCCGTGCCTCAGCCGAGGGTTTCGGGCGCCTTGGTCATCGGCCCACCCGCGTCGCCGGTGTTCATCGTTCCCGCCGGTTCGAGCAACAGGATCGCGGTCTCCTCGTCGGCCGCGGTGCAGTGCTCGACCCCGCGGGGAACCACGAAGAGCTCGCCGGGATCCAGCACCACATCGCCGTCCCTGAGCCGGATGGTGAGCCGCCCGCTGATGACCATGATCAGTTCATCGGTGTCCTCGTGGGTGTGCCAGACGAACTCTCCCTTCACTTTGGCCAGCTTGACCTCGTAGTCGTTGAGCGCCGCCACCTTCTTCTGCGACCACAACTCGCTGAACTGCGCCAGTTTGCCGGCGAGGTTGACGGGGACAGCTGACGTGGACATACGGAATCCTTCCAACAGGGCCGGGCACCGGGGAGCGGCCTCGGTAGGACCCCGGGCCGGTGTGACGAGCCTGCCGCGCCCCTGATCCGCTCGTCTTGTACGTTCTTGACGTGACCCCCGACCGCCCCCGCACGTCCGTCAGCGCCTGGCGGCCGACGGTCCCCGGAATCGCCGAGGTCTTCCACGCCCACTTCACCGATCACGCGTACCCGGCCCACACCCACGACACGTGGGACCTGATGATCCTCGACCACGGCACCGTGGACTTCGCGCTCGACCGCCGCCGCCACGGAGCGAGTGGCAGCACCAGCGTCCTCCTGCTGCCCCCCGGCATCCCGCATGACGGACGGACCGTCACCGCATCCGGATTCCGCAAGCGGAACCTCTACCTCGACGACTCCCTTCTCCCACAGAGCCTGGCCGGCCGGGCGGCGGACACCCCGGTCCTCGACGACGAGCAGCTGCGCGGCAGGATCGACCAGCTGCATACGTCTCTCGCCCACCCCGGAGACGCCTTCGAAGCCGAATGCCGCCTCTCGTTCATCCGAGAACGGCTCCAGGTCCACCTCACTGCGCTCCGGCCCCGCGTTCCCGGGCGTGAGGCAAACCGCCTCGCCACTGAGCTGCGCGAGCTGCTGGACGCACGGACCCGCACCGGTCTCTCCCTGCAGGAGGCCGGGGCCACCCTGCACGCCCATCCCACGCACCTTCTCCGCTGCTTCAAGCGGACGTACGGCATTCCGCCACACGCCTACCTCACCGGCAAGCGGATCGAACACGCCCGTCGCCTCCTCCTCGACGGCCACCGGCCCGCCGAGGTCGCCACAGCCGTCGGACTGCACGACCAGGCGCACCTCAACCGACACTTCACCCGCCACGTCGGGACCACCCCCGCGCGCTACCAGCGCACTCGCAACGGTTCGTACTCATAGGTGCCGACGTCCCCGCTCCGGCTGATGCTCCGGGAGGGGGCCCGGCGCGTCCGGATGTCCCGTGGCTGTCTCAGGTGTGTCACCGGGGAACACGATTCATGTATGCAACACCTTCATGGGGGTAGCGTCTGGCTCGCTCGAAGTTCGACCGCTCATGCAAGGAGCCACATGAAGTTCCGCAGGACCGGCACCGCGGCAGGCACGTTCATGCTCGCCGCCGCCGCACTCGCCATGAACGCCGGCAGCGCCTCCGCCATCGACTGGGACCACACCAAGTCCTACGACGGCGTGACCGTGTACTTCGAGGAGCACGGCGACATCGTCAAGGTCTGCGACACGGCGAAGAACGGCCGCTCGGCATCAGTCATCGTCTACGAGAACAGCCCCGGCGACGTCGGCTACTCGATGACCGTCTCCACGGGCAAGGGCGACTGCAAGTCGCACCGGGCGAGCGACGGCGCGAGGTACAACCCGCTGGAGAACCACTACGTGTACTTCCAGCTCGACCCGCACACCAGCAAGTACTACACGGTCAAGTGGTTCAACGACCACTGATCGTGAGACACGGCTGAACCGGCGGCGCCCCACCTCCCCGGAGGCGGGGCGCCGCGCGACGTCGGCGGGTCCCGAACCACAAGTCCCGTCGTACGCCCACAGCGCGTCGCGGTCCGGGCGGGGTCTCGCGGACCCGCCCTAAGCCGCCGCCCCCCGGCCCGTCCGCAGCTCCCGGCCGTTCGCCAGGCCCTCCGGGTCCAGCGACAGGGACACGGCGGCCGTCGCGCCGACATCCGCGAGGCTCGCCGCGTCGGGCAGCAGCTCCACGCCGTCCGCGCCGGGGCGGTGGATGAGCACGGGGACGTACTCACGGGTGTGGAAGGCGTGCCCGGCCGTCGGGTCGTTGCCGTGGTCGCCGGTCACGATGAGGCGGTCGCCCGGCGCGTCCAGCAGGGCGACGAGCGCGGCCAGACCCGCGTCGGTCTGTTCCAGGAGGCGTCCGTAGCGCTCCGTGTCCTGCTGGTGCCCGGCCAGGTCCGTCTCCTGGATGTTGGAGACCACCAGACCGTCGCCGCAGGCGCGCACCGCTTCGAGGGTGTGCGACAGGACGTCGGCGGTGTCCACGGCCGGGTGCCGGGCCGCACTCTCGCACGCCAGGATGTCGGCGGCCTTTCCCACCAGCGTGACCGGGATGCCCGCGCGGGCCGCCAGGCCGGGGAGCTGGCGGGTGTGGTCGATCCGGGCGCCCAGGTGCTGCACTTCGAGACCGCCGTTGCGATAGAAGCCGGTGGCGGGGGTGTCGAGGCCGACCGTGCCCTCGTCGCCGGCCCGCACGAAGCGCTCCAGCGGGCCGTCCGCGTGTCCGCCCACCGCGATGACCCGTGCCACGGGAGCGACGGCGCGCACCGTGCGGGCCACGGCGAGAATGCCGCCCGGCCCGTCGAACGGCAGGTCCTCCAGCCGCCCGGAGGCGTTCCAGTTGATGCCCGGGTCGGCCTCCAGGTTGTCGTGGACCAGCACCGTGCCGTCGACGACCAGGAGCGGTCTGCCGTCCAGCCGGCCGACCCGGTGACCGGCCGCTTCGAGCGCGGCGGTCACCTCGTCGATGTGGTCGGCGAGCCGGGCCACGGTCACCCGGCTGAAGTCGGCCCCCATCATGGTCTGGTGCCCGGCGAAGGTGTCGGCGCCCGGATAGCCGAGCGCGGCCCGGCCCGCGGCGACGGGCAGATGGGTGCGCCGGGCGAGATCGGGGTGCGGGTGGACGAGGCCGAGGCCGAGCGACCCCAGTACGGGCAGCCGCAACGGGCGGCCGAACGCCTCCCGGCAGTGGTCCAGCACGTGTCCGCAGGTGTCGGCGGTCAGATCGCCGGGGCGCGTGGTGCCCGCGTCGGGCATGGCGCCGATGCCGAACCCGTCGATCACGACGATGACGGTCTTGGCCATGGGGTGCCTCCTCAGCTCAGGGACCGGCCCTGAGCGTCGTACAGACCGTTGAGACGGGGCGTTCCGGATGAGATTCCGGAGACGACGGCGACGGTCGAGCGGGTGACGAAGATCTGGGTGCGGAAGGCGAGCAGCGCGGTGTCGCCGATGCGGACGTCCTGTCCGGGGGCCGGCGCGTCGAGCAGCCGGTAGTAGTCGATGTTCTCGGCGGGCGCGTCCAGCACGTCCAGGCGGGCCCCGGTGCGCGGCAGCAGGGCGCTCCTGATGTGGGAGCGGGCGTAGAACCCGCCGCCGAAGACGGCGGGGCGGCCGTCGTCCAGGGTGTGGGCGACCTCCGTGACGTACACGTAGGCGGGGGTCTCGGGCTGCGCAGGGTCGAGGGCGTGCAGCGGGGTCGTGCCGGTCAGGGCGTGACCCGGCTCGCCGTGGGTGGCACCGAGTTCGGCCAGCAGCGGCAGGGAGGCCATCGACGTGGCGCTGGGGGCGCTCAGCAGGAGGTTCGTGTGGCCGCGGGCGGCGAGCGTCTCACGGGCCTTCAGCGCGAGGGCGAAGTTGGGTGTGGCGTGCGGGGCACCGGTCGCCGGGTCGCACAGCACGCAGGGGAAGGCGGTGATCCCCGCGATCCGGATGCCGGGCAGTCGTTCGGCGGCCTCGGCGAAGGTGTCGAGCCGGTCGAGCGGGACGCCGCCCTCCTGGCCGGGGTAGACGTTTCCCTCGGAGCCTTCGAGACGGATCAGGACGTCCTGGACGAACCCCAGCCGTCGCGCGGCGTCGGAGACCGCCCGGGCGTTGTCCAGGTCGTAGACGGTGACGGTCTCGGGGCGCCACGCCAGCATCTCCGGCAGGGCGCGGCGCGGGATCTGGACGAGGTGGCCGAGGTTGCCGGCACGGGCGCCGGCAGCGTGCAGGGTGCGCGCCTCCGGCGGGTCGATGGCGGCGTACCGGGGGATGTGCCGGGCGACGGCCCGGATCAGTTCCGGGTTGCGGCCGAGCTGTTTGACGACGAACCAGAGGGAGAGGCCCAGCCGTTCGGCCTCGGCGGCCAGCAGCGCGGCGTTGGCGTCGACGGCGTCCAGGTCCATCACATAGGTGTCCGGCGGGATCGCGCCCTCGTCGTGGAGTGCGGCCGCGGCCTCGACGAGCCCGGGGTTACGGGTCAGCAGGGTGTCGAGAAACACGGTCAGTGGCCCTTCGGGTCGTTCAGCGCGGCCAGTGAGCGGCGCAGGATCTCGATGACGAGGTCCGCGCCCGCCCGCATCGGGTTGATGCGCACGGTCCAGTCGGCCAGTTCGGGGGAGTCGTCCAGGGCGGAGCTGGACATCCGGTAGAAGAGCGGCGTGATCTCGTAGCGGGAGTTGGAACCGACGGGGTACGGGGCCGCGCCGAAGCGAGCGGCGACGGCGGGCAGTTCCCTGGCGACGGGCCGGTCGAGCCGGACGAGCAGGCACCGGTCCTGCGCATTGGCGAGCCTGACCTCGGCGACCCCGGGCACCTCGCCCGCGGTCAGCCGCTCGGCGACCTCGGCGCCGACCTGGGACTGCACGGACCACATGAGCGGTACGTGGGTGAGCGCGCGCAGCGCGTCGAGCGCCTGGTGGCCCTGCACCTGGCCACCGCCGGAGTAGTTGTCGCGGCGGATGTGCTCGATCAGGTCGCGGGCACCGACGACGATGCCGACGCCCTCCGGGCCGTGCAGCTTGAACAGCGAGAAGCAGGAGGCGTCGGCGCCCAGTTCCACCCCGGCGGCCGGAGTGCGCATCACGGCGTAGTTGTCGTCGACGACGGTGCGGACACCCGCGGCCCGGCAGGCGGCGAGGACCGTGCCGGGGTCGTAGGAGTCGGCGAGTCGCTGCCGGGTGTGCTGGACGTAGGCCCAGCGGAACCTGCCGGAATCCAGCGCCTCGCGCAGCTCGTCGGGATCGTTGAAGTCGGCCTCGACGGTCCGGACCCCGAGGCCGCGCAACGTCACCTCGGTGGTGCGGTAGACGGGCGCCCGGTGGATGAGGAGGGGGTCGCCCGGCCGGACGGCGGCGGTGAGGGCGGCCCGGATCGCGCCGGTGCCCGCGCCCTGGACGAAGGCGGCGCCCTCGGCACCGAAGAAGTCGGCGAGGACGGACTCGACGCGGGCGGTGGTGGCGGGGCGTCCGAGACCGGGCACGACCCCGGCGTCGGAGGCGAACAGCTGCGGGCCCTCGAAGTGACGGGCGGTGGCCTCGATGAGCCGGAACTGCCGGGCCAGGGCGTCGGCCGGTGCCACGGTCGCCAGGGGGAACGTCTGGGGGAGTACGGGGTGCATGGTCAGCTCTCTTCCACGTCCGCGCCGCTGAGGAAGCGCAGCGGATTGCGGCGGGTCAGCAGGTCGATCAGGTCGTCGTCCACGCCCGCCGCACGGAGCTTGGGCAGGAAGCTGCCGAAGAGGTGGCCGTAACCCTGGCCTCCTTCGGAGGTGAGGTAGCCGTGGCGGGAGATGTCGCAACTGAGCAGGGCCCGGTCGGCGTGCCCTGCCTCCAGGAGCGCGAGCAGGAGCCGCAGCCGGGTGTCGTCGCTCTGGTAGCCGTCCTTGCCGACGGTGTCGAAGGCGACGTACGCGCCGCTCGCGGCCAGCTCCCGGTGCACCGCCGGGTCGTCCAGCAGATCCTGGTGGCCGAGCGAGATCCGGTGCGCGGGCAGCCCCTCGCCGGTGAGCAGTTCCAGCTGGGCGAGGCCGCCGCGGCCGAGCTGGGCGTGGGTGGCGACGGAGAGCCCGGTGGAGAGGGCGGCCCGGGCCGCGGCACGGAGCACCTTGCTCTCCGGTGCCGTCGGGGTGTCCCCGTGGCTGCCGATCTCGCCCAGGACGCCGGGGCGGATGCCGGTGGTGCCGATGCCGTCCTCGATCTCGTGGACGAGGGTGGCGGTGAGGTCCCCGACGCTGCCGCGGTCGATCTCGGGGGTGTGGAACGGCTCGTAGTACCAGCCGGTCGCGGCGACGACGGCGACCTGGGCGTCCCGGGAGATCCGGGCCAGGGTGCGCACGTCGCGGCCCATGCCGCGGCAGGTCAGCTCGACGACCAGGGCGAGTCCGTACTCCTCGCGGAGTGCGGTCAGTTCGGCGGTGACGGCGGCGGTATGCCGGCCGGCGGCGAGCACGGCGCCGCCGTCACCCCGGCGGTCGAGGTCGAGGACGAGGTGTTCATGGGCCAGGGCGGGGCCGCGTACCGCGTCGGGGGCGATGTCTCCGAGGACGGTACGCAGCACAGGGGCGGAGCTGTTCATCGTGGGGGGTCCTTCTCGGGTCGGCCTGCGTGATCCAGGGGCGGGGCTATCCCTTGACCGGTGTGAACAGGTCCATCCAGTACAGGAGGTTGAGGAGGATGCCGCCGACGATCACCGCGGCCGGTGCCGCGGCCATCCGGACGACCGGCCGGCCCATCGCCTCGTTCAGCAGGTAGAGCCCGCCGACGACGAGGATGCCCAGACCGCCGCCCATGGCGTTGGCCGCCATCAGGGAGCCGAAGAGGATCGCCAGCTGAAGCGTCTCGCTGATCGCGCTGCGCAGGTGCTCGGAGGAGTCGCGGACGCTGGGCAGCCGCCCGAGGAGCCTGCCGATGTAGGACAGGGCCAGCACCTCGGCCGCGAAGACCAGGGCGCCCACGAGCGCGGCCAGGAACGGGTTCGGCATCAGGTACCCGATGGGGTACACGAGCGTGAAGCCCGCGATGCCGTACGCGCCGGAGGCCAGCGCGGTGGTGGCGATCAGCGGGATGAAGCCGAAGACGCGGTAGAAGTCGACCTGCGCCGCCTCGGAGTACTGCCCCTTCGCGATCAGGAAGCTGGTTGCCTCGCCGCCGCCGAATATGTGCATCTGGGCGAGCACACAGACTCCCGCGCCCAGCACCATGAACAGCGGCAGGTACTTGCGCAGCCGGGCGGCACTCGCGCTGAAGAGCGAGGCCATCGGGTCGTCACCCTCGATGACGGGTTCGCTCACGCCCGCGGCCCTGTCCGCCTTGCGCTGGGCGACGTCCTTGGCGACGGCGAGACCGATGAGCATCAGCACACCGACGGCCATCGCCAGCGCGCCGGCGAACATGTTGGGCCACAGCTTCATGGTCATGACGACGAGCGCGAATTCCAGCAGCCCCGCGATGCCGCCCCACTTGCGCCCGAACTGCTTGGTGATGGCCAGCACCGGGAACAGCGTGAAGAGGAAGAGGATCGGGGTCGACATCTGCTGCATGGCGGTGATGAAGTCGACCGGCAGGTCATGGGCCACGTTGTTGGCGCCGTTGAGTCCGAAGACGACGACCGCGCCCCAGGCGCCGCCGAGGATCGGCGCGAGCCACTTCTTCGGCGACAGCATCCCGAGGATGTCGGTGGGCAGGAAGAGGAGCCACGGGTTCAGCACACCGGTGGACAGCGCCATCGGGGCGCCGAGCCCGAAGATGAACCCGGCCGAGAGGCCGAACGAGACCGCCGTCGTCGCGCTGCGCGTGGTGCGGCCCTGGATGAAGTCCAGGAGAAACGGCCGTACGCCGTCGTTGAAGACGGCCAGCGCCATGTGGGAGATGTACGCGGTCAGCGCACAGAGGGCTATGACGGTCAGTTGCTGGGCCAGCGAGAAGTCGAGGCTCGTACCGGCTGCGAGTGTCGTACTCACGGGGTCACTCCTTCGTGCCCGGGGTGATCAGAGCGGATGGCTGGAGTCAGCCGCGGGCGGCGATGGCGCGCGCCATGAGGGGGGCGATGGTGTCGATCTGGTCCATCGAGAAGCCGAAGACCTTCTTGCCCTCGTCCAGCAGGGCGGTGATCTGCTCCTCGGTGGGGACGTTGCGGCCGAAGGTGTGGCAGACGGCGCTGCCCATCAGGCCGACGAGGACGCCGAGCGAGGCACCGGCGCCCGTGTGGCAGGTGCCCAGGTAGTAGTCGGCCTGGGCGACGCGCAGCTTCATCGCGGCGTCCATGTCGCTGGAGGCGGTGACCTCCAGGCCCTCGATGCCGAGCTGCTCGATGGTGTGGGTGACCTCGGTCTTGCCGACGCCGCCGGCGAGGATCTTCGTCATGTCCTGCTTCTTTCCGGATGGTGGGGAAGGGGTGGTGGTTCAGGAGGAGGGCGCGGCGGGTGCCTGCTGCGCCAGTACCGCGAGGTGCATGCCGAGGAAGTTCACCTCGGACTCCGGGAGGGTGGCACCGAGTTCGCGCCGGGCGCGCTCGGCGACGGCACGGGCGCGGCTGACGGCCTCTGGGTGTCCGGCCAGTTCGGCGGCGACCTGGTCGTCGGTGAGGAACTGCTCGATGGCCTCGTCGTTCAGGAGCCGGGTGAGCGCCATCATCAGGTGACTGGTGAGCATGCCCGCGGTCGCCTCGGTCACGGTGTTGCCCTCCGCCTCCAGGGCGGCCAGCTCGGCCGTGACGAAGTCGGCGACCTCGGGCTTGATCTGTCCGCCTTCGCGGAAGAGCTGAATCCGAAGGGCCAGCTGGTCGTCCATGGCGATCCTCCTTAAATCGACAGTAACCAGGATTCTGTATTTTGTTGTGGTCGAAGGTCCTGTCGGGGCGGGACCTTCGACCCTTCCCGGCCGGCCCCCGGGCCGGGGCTCAGTACGAGGGCAGGCGCGTGCCCTCGATCACCTCGCGCTGGAGCGAGGTGATCAGTGAGAGATCCAGGGAGTCGCGGACGGCGGCCAGGGCCTTGGCTCCTTCGGTCCGGCCGATGACGGCCGCGCTCGAGTTGCGCAGTGACAGCTCGCGGGTCACCTCGTCCCCCAGGGGGAGGACGTCGACGCCGAAGCCGAGCCGGTCCTGCACCTCGTCCAGGTTCCAGACGGTGGCGTCGACCTCTTCGCGGGCGAAGAGGTCGGGCAGCTGCATGTACGAGGCCTCCAGCCGCCGGACGTCCGGGCGCCCGGCGAAGACCAGGTCGACCAGCATGCGCAGGTCCTCCGACGCGTGGTCGACTGCGACCCGCAGGCCCGGGGTGTCCAGGTCCACGCCGTGGCGCAGGAGCATGCCGTGCGCCCCGACGTAGGTGGCCGGCCCCAGGTCCGCCACCAGCTCCACCGGGTGCTCGGCGATCAGCTCGTCGGCGGCGAAGCGGGACAGTACGACGAGGTCGACCTTGCCTTCCAGCAGGGCGGCGGTGCGGGCCCCGGCGCCTCGCATGAACGTGATCGCGAAGGGGGCGCCCGCCTTCTCGAAGGCGCCGCGCAGTCCGGTGGCCAGGCCCTCGTACCGGCGGGAGTACGGGAGGGGCATCGCGGCCAGCAGTGTCCCGAGCCCGGAGAGCCGCCAGAGTATGGAGCGGTCCGAGTGGGCGAGGAAGGTGCCGAGGTGTCCCCGGGCGGTCGTTCTGATGGCGCCGGACTCCTCCAGCAGCTGCAGGGCCGCCTGGACCGTGCCGTTTCCGCAGCCCAGTTCCTCCGCGTAGTCCCGCACCCGGGGCAGTCGCGTGTCCGGCTCGTGGTTGAGCAGCAGGACCGCGAGCTGGCGGGCGGCCAGTCCGTTGCGCGTGAGGAAGCGCTCATCGAAGGCGTTCACATAGGGAACAGTAAACAGGATTCTGGATATTGACAAGGGTCCGCGCCGGAGTGCCCGGCTCCCGCTGCTGCCGCCCCCGATGCCCACGGCATCGGGGGCGGCAGCCCAAGCGTCGCGGCGTCAGCCGCGCGTCAGCCGCAGCGTCACCAGCTCGAACGGGCGCAGCGACAACCGCACGCCCTCGCCGTCGCTCTCGGGCACCGGGGCACCGGCCAGCGGCCGCTCCAGCAGGTCGGTCGCCACGACGCCCGTCGCCCGGAAGCCGGGGGCCAGGCGCACCTTCGCACGGCCGCCCGTCGACTCGTAGAGCCGCACGACGACGTCGCCGCTCCCGTCGTCCGCCAGCTTGACCGCGCTGACCACGACCGCGTCGTTGTCGACACCCACCAGCGGTGCCACCTCGCGCTCACCCTCGACCCGGCGCTCCGGCAGATTCACCCGGAACCCCTCGCGGACCGCGTCACCGATCGCCGCCCCGGGCACCAGCGCGTGCCGGAAGCGGTGCACGCCCTGGTCGGTCTCCGGGTCGGGGAAGCGCGGGGCGCGCAGCAGCGAGACCCGCACGGTGGTGGTCGTCCCCGCGTCCGTGTCCCGCACGGTGCGCGTGACGTCGTGGCCGTACGTCGAGTCGTTGACGAGGGCGACGCCCCAGCCCGGCTCCTCCAGGTGGACGAAGCGGTGGTTGCACGCCTCGAACTTGGCCGCCTCCCAGCTGGTGTTCGTGTGCGTCGGCCGGTAGAAGTGCCCGAACTGCGTCTCGGAGGCGTACCGCTCGGCATGCACGTCCAGCGGGAACGCGGCCTTCAGGAACTTCTCCGTCTCGTGCCAGTCGACCTCGGTGTCGATGTCGAGCCGCTTGGCGCCCGGCTCCAGGGTGAGCAGCTGGGTCACCTTCGAGTCGCCGAAGCGGCGGACGATCCGCACGCCGTCCGTCACCGGGGTCAGCTCGTCGAGAGCGGTCAGGTCCGTCACCGTGTTGCGGTAGAACGCGTCGACGTCCCACGCGTCCCACATGTTCGGGAAGTCCGGGTGGATCTGGAGCAGGTTCGCCGCCGCGCCGGGAGCGACGGTCTCGCGGTCCGCGGCGATGTCGTACGCGGAGACGACGAGCCCCCGGCCGTCGATCTCCACCCGGAGCAGGCCGTTGTCGAGCACGTAGCCGCCGCCCTCGCGCGGGGCGGACCGGGTGGCCCCGGCGGTCGCGGCGCCGGCCGCCGCTCCGGCGGGGACGCCGCCGCGGGCGTGCGGCGCGGCGTTGAACACGAGGGCCCGTCCGCCCGCCGGGTCACCGGCGAGCGCGCGCTGCGCGGCGTCGATGACGCCGGTCAGCTCCTCGGCGACGGCCGCGTACGTCTTCTCGGCCTCGCGGTGCACCCAGGCGATCGAGGAGCCGGGCAGGATGTCGTGGAACTGGTGCAGCAGCACCGTCTTCCAGATCCGGTCCAGCTGCTCGTACGGGTATGCGAAGCCGGTGCGCACCGCGGCGGTGGCGGCCCACAGCTCGGCCTCGCGGAGCAGGTGCTCGCTGCGGCGGTTGCCCTGCTTCGTCTTCGCCTGGCTGGTGAGCGTCGCGCGGTGCAGCTCCAGGTAGAGCTCGCCGACCCAGACCGGAGGGTTGGCGTACTCGGCCTCGGCCTTGGTGAAGAAGTCCGTGGGGGTCTCCCACGTCACCGTGGCCGAGCCCTCCAGGCTCCGCAGCCGGGCCGCCTTGGCGATCATCTCGCGGGTGGTGCCACCGCCCCCGTCACCCCAGCCGGTCGGCGCCAGCGAGTGCTGCGCGACGCCCTTGTCCTTGAAGTTCGTCGCCGCGTGCGCGATCTCGCTGCCCTTCATCGAGCAGTTGTACGTGTCGACGGGCGGGAAGTGCGTGAAGATCCGGGTGCCGTCGATGCCCTCCCAGTTGAAGGTGTGGTGCGGGAACTTGTTGGTCTGGCTCCACGAGATCTTCTGGGTGAGCAGCCACTTGGAGCCCGCGGCCTTGATGATCTGGGGCAGCCCGGCCGCGAATCCGAAGGTGTCGGGCAGCCACGCCTCGTCGTTCTCGATGCCGAACTCGTCGAGGAAGAACCGCTTCCCGTGCACGAACTGCCGGGCCATCGCCTCGGAGCCCGGCATGTTCGTGTCGGACTCGACCCACATGCCGCCGGCGGGCACGAACCGGCCCTCCGCGACGGCCGCCTTGACCTTCGCGTAGACCTCGGGGCGGTGCTCCTTGATCCAGGCGAACTGCTGGGCCTGCGACATCGCGAAGACGAAGTCCGGCTCGTCCTCCAGGAGGGCGGTCATGTTCGACGTCGTACGGGCCACCTTGCGGACCGTCTCGCGCAGCGGCCACAGCCAGGCGGAGTCGATGTGGGCGTGGCCGACCGCGCTGATGCGGTGGGCGGAGGGCGCGGCGGGCGTCGCGAGGACATCGGCCAGCTCCGCGCGCGCCGCGGCCGCCGTCCCGCCCACGTCCTGGAGGTCGACCGCGTCCAGCGCCCGGCCGACGGCGCGCAGGACGTCCCAGCGCCGGGCGCCCTCCACGGGCAGCTCCTGCATGAGCTCGCCCAGCACCTCCAGGTCCTGGACCAGGTTCCACACGTCCTCGTCGAAGACGGCGAGGTCCATCCGGGCCAGCGTGTACTGCGGCTCGCTGCCGGCGGTCTCCTTGTCACCCAGCCGCGTCGGAAGGAAGGGGTGGTAGTCGAGGATCACCGGGTTGGACGCCGCCTCGATGTGCAGCAGCACCTCCTCGCCGCCCGCCACCGGGGCGCCCACCCGCACCCACTGATTGCGCGGGTTAAGGCCCTTCACCGGGGTGCCGTCGGGCCGGTAGACCAGGCCCTCGCACTGGAAGCCCGGCATGTTCTCGTCGAAACCGAGGTCGAGCAGCGCCTCCACGGTCCGGCCCGCCCACGCCTCCGGCACCCTGCCGGAGACCTTGAACCAGGACGTGCCCCACGGAGCGCCCCACCGGTCGCCGACCGCGATCGGCTCGGTGGCCCCGGCCAGGCCCTCGGCGACGGGCACGGGCTCACCCGGCGCATTCCAGACGGCGACATCCAGCGGGACGGACTCCGGGTATACGGCGGGACGGATGCGCTCGTCGAGGACGCGCTTGAGACGGGCTTCGACCAGGCTGCGGTCGTCGTGCATGAGGGGGCTCCGTTGTGAGTGGTGGGTCGGGTGGGGGGTTACCAGCGGTGCGCGGTGGAGGCGGTGCCGGAGGTCGTGTACAGCTCGCCCACAGCCCTGACCTGGAAACGAGCGGCTTTCTCGCCCGGTTCCCGGCGCAGACCGGGCACGAAGAACGCGGTGGAGGCGGTGGCGCCCAGGAAGCGCCGGGTCCCGTCGGGCAGCACGCGGTGCAGCTCGTAGTGGCGCGGAGCCCCGGGGGAGCGGTGCCAGCGCAGGCGCAGGTCGGTCCCGCCGGCGCCCCGGGTCGCTCCGGTGACGCGGAGCCCCGACGGCGCGGCGGGCGTCTCGGCCCGGTCCCGGACGGCCACGGCGCCCAGCCGCCAGCGCACCGGACCGGCCGCCGTGAGGCGTACGCCGAGCGCGTGGACCGTACCGGACAGGGAGTTCAGCCGCAGCGTGGAGGTGGTCCACCCGCTGCCTCCCGCCCGGAGTTCGCCCGCCGGGACGTACGTGTACGCCACCGGGTCGCCCGGCCGGTCCGGCTCGTGCAGGGCGACGGCGAGCTCGACGGTGACCGGGCCCGACCCCGCGTCGGTGCGGTGGGTCAGCTCCACGACCGTGCCCCGGGACAGCGGCAGCCGGGTGCGATGGAGATCGACGGTGACCGGGGCGCCCGGCTCCCCGGCGACCAGGAGGCTGCTGCCCCCGCGCCAGGCGTCCTCGAAGTCGAAGCCCACGGACGGGCGCCGGCCCTCGGTGCGGACGACCCAGCGGCGGCCCGGCAGCCGGTCCTGGACCCCGAGGTGGTTCCACTCGGCGTCCGAGGCGACCCGGCCGTTCTCGTACCAGCGCAGTCCGTGGCCGGTGTTGAACGTGGTGGCGAACGGCAGCCGGTCCACGGTCGAGCGGTCGGCCACCGCCGTCGCGGGGGCGCGCCAGCTGTCCGCACGGTCCGGCCGGGCCGGGTCCAGGGACCGCCCGGTCCAGAACCGCTGGTCGGCGGCGTGGAACTGAGCGGGCGTACGGTCCTCCGGAAGATGGCTGCGGGTCCACTCCGGCCGGTAGAAGCCGTAGCCGACGGTGTGCGGGCGGTCCGCCGGAATGATCGCGTCCCAGTCGACGGGCGCCTCCCAGCCCTTGGACTCCACATCCACACCCGCCCACAGGGCGTACCGGCTGCGGCCGGCGGCCTCGGCGTTCGCCGCGGAGGAGACGAGCGACGCGGGCGTCCAGCGGAAGTCGACGAACATCGAGTCCGCCTCCCGGAACAGCGCGGTGTTCTCGGCGTTGAGCGCGCCCTGCCAGCCGACCTCGCCCCGCACCGTCATCGCGTCGTACCAGGTGATGCGCAGCCCCGCCGCGTCGCTGCGCGCCCGGAGCTCGGTGACGAAGGCGAGCATCTCGGCGCCGAGCGCGGCGTCCCCGCCCTCGGTCTCGGCATTGAGGAACCAGCCGTCGAAGCCGTGCGCCACGGCCGCCTCCACCAGCTTCGCGGCGAGCGGGAAGCGCCCGGCCGCGTCGCGCTGCACGAGGTCGCGGGTCCACCGGAGGTCGCCGCCGTGGTGCACGGGCGGCAGGAACACGGTCCCGAGCACGGGCACCCCGTGGCGGTGGGCGGCGTCGACGACCGGGGCGTTCGGCGCGAGGACCAGCCCCTCGCCCGCCGAGCCGCCCCAGAAGACCAGCTCGTCGATGTACGCCCAGTGGTTCAGGGCGTAGTAGTCGGCGGTGGCCGAGCCCTGGGACGGATTGCCCGCGGTGTTCCCGAAGGCCACCAGGGAGGTGATCCGCGCCTGGTCGGTCCGGACCGTGGTGTTGGCGGGGACCGGGGTGAAGCGGTCGGCGAGCGGCACGGAGGCGGTGTTGAACGGCAGGTCCGGGTCGGTCTCGGGGCGCCAGGCCTTCAGGCTCCGCCAGGTAATGCCGTCGCCGGGCGTGCCGGTGGGCAGCGAGTCGGGGAACCAGTACGAGGCGCAGGGCTGCGCTGCGGCGGGTGCGGCGGCGTGGGCGGTCGTGGCCAGGCCGGGGGCGAGCAGTGCGGCGGCGGTTCCGGCTCCGGCGAGAACCACGGTGCGGCGGCTGGGCGCGGACGGGCGCCGTGGGGACTGGGTCATGGTGTGCTCCGTATCGTGCGGGTTCGATTCCGGTGCGGTGCGGGGTGACGCGAGGTCAGCGGACCTCTTCGGGCGTGACGACCTTCGTGATGCCCCGGGCGGCCAGGTGGTCCTGGTCGGACGCCCTGCTCGCGAGGACGGTGGTGGGGCGGACGCCGTCGGCGGTGAGCCGGGCGAAGGCTTCGAAGACCGCGCCGCCGGGGGCGCAGACCGAGCGGCGGGGTGCGGTCTCGTCGTCGCCGGTGTCCACGACGAGTGCCGTGGTCCGGGGCGCGGGCCGGTGGGCGCGGTCGCGCTGCTCCCGGACGATGCGGGCGATGGTCCGGCCCGCCGGCTTGACCCGGCGGTCGTTGGTCAGCAGCCCGAGGCCGTACTCCAGCTCCGGGAAGTCGGCCAGCGAGCGGGACACGTCGTGGGAGCACCACCAGGTGACGCCCCATACGTCCTCGCAGTCCAGGGCGTTGGCCACGGTCGCCTCGGTGAATGCGGCGGCGTGCTCGGCGGGGACCAGCGGAGCGGGCGCGCCGACCTCCTGGAGCCAGACCGGCCGGTGCGGGTCGAGCGCCCACGCCTTGGAGAGTTCGATGAGGTAGGCGGCGTGGTGCTCGGTGGCGGTGCCGGTACGGCCGTGCCGCTGGGCGGTGCCGTTGAAGACCCAGGAGTGCACGGCGGTGACGGCGCCCTTGCGTGCGGCCTGCGCCGGGGTGAAGGCGTGGTCGTCCTGGTACCAGGCGGCGTCGTACTCGGCGTGCAGGTGGAGCTTGCCCGGCGCGCCCTCCTCGCAGGCCGCCAGCATCCGGGTCAGCCAGGCGTCCGCCTGCTCGGGCGTGATGCGGTCGGGGTCGGGGTGCGGGTCGCCGGAGAACTGGTTGATCTCGTTGCCCAGGGTCATCCCGATGAAGTGCGGCCGGTCGGCGAGGGCGGCGGCCAGGGTGCGCAGGTATTCGGCCTGCCCGGAGAGGACGTCCGGGTCGGTGAAGAGGTTGCGCCGGTGCCACGTACCGGTCCAGGCGGGCAGGAAGTCGAAGCTCGACAGGTGGCCCTGGAGCCCGTCGACGTTGACGTCGAGGCCGCGTTCGGCGGCGGCGTCGGCGAGCTGGACGAGCTGCTCGACGGCACGTGGGCGGATCAGAGTGCGGTTGGGCTGGAAGAGCGGCCAGAGCGGGAAGACCCGGATGTGGTCGAGGCCGAGGCCGGCGATCGAGTCGAGGTCGGCGCGTACGGCGTCGAGGTCGAAGTCCAGCCAGTGGTGGAACCAGCCCTGACTGGGCGTGTAGTTGGCGCCGAAACGCAAGGGGGAGGTGCTCATACGGAACAGGAGTCCTGGTTCTTGTGGTGCGAGGGGGCGGTCCGGGTCAGCCCTTGACGGCGCCTTCGCCGACGCCCCGGAAGAAGAAGCGCTGCAGCCCCGCGAAGAGGATGATGAGCGGCAGAACGGCGATGATCGTGCCCGCCGCGACGAGCCGTTCGTCGTTGGCGAACGTGCCGTGCAGGTAGTTCAGACCGATGGTCAGGGTGAAGTTCTCCGGGTCGCTGAGCACGATCAGCGGCCACAGGAAGTCGTCCCACGAGCCCATGAAGGCGAAGATCGCGACGACGGCGAGGGTGCCCCTGACGGAGGGCAGCGCGATCCGCAGGAAGCGCTGCCAGACGTTGGCCCCGTCCACGAACGCCGCTTCCTCGATCTCCACGGGAAGGTTGAGGAACGCGTTGCGCATCAGCAGGACGTTCATCGCGCCGACCGACCCCGGCAGCAGCACGCCCAGCAGGGTGTTGTTCAGCCCCAGGTCACGCATGGTGGTGAACTGGGCGATGATGATGCCCTCCACGGGTACGAGCATGGCGAGGATGAACGCCAGCGTCGCGGCCCTGCGCCCCCGGTAGCGGAGCCTCGCCAGGGCGTACCCCGCGAGCGCGGAGCCGACGCAGTTGGTGACCACGTTGGCGGAGGCGACCTAGAGCGAGTTCAGCGCGTAGTCCCAGACCGGGATCGTGTCGGCGACCCGGCTGTAGTTGTCCAGCGTCGGATCGCTGGGGAAGAACTTCGGCGGGGAGCTGAAGATGTCCTCGTTCGGGCCCTTCAGCGAGGTCGACAGCTGCCACAGGAACGGCCCGACGGTCAGCGCGAGGACCGCCAGCAGCAGCACGTACCGCAGCACGAGCTGCCAGGCGGGAACCCGTCGGCCCTCGGCGTCGGTGGTCTTCAGGAAGCTCACGCGTCCTCCTTGCGGTCGGCCCGCAGCACGAGCAGCATCAGGCCGACGGTGACGACGAAGATGACCACCGAGATGGCGGAGGCGTAACCGACCCGCCCGCTCAGCCCGGTGCCCACCCGCTGGACGAGCATCACCAGCGTGGTGTCCTCGCCCGC
The DNA here is from genome assembly GCF_040679335.1 of Streptomyces sp. NPDC052299. Classification (NCBI taxonomy): domain Bacteria; kingdom Bacillati; phylum Actinomycetota; class Actinomycetes; order Kitasatosporales; family Streptomycetaceae; genus Streptomyces; species Streptomyces sp. NPDC052299. Next base: position 333,045 of record NZ_JBFAUP010000002.1, read on the forward strand.
GGGTCCGCCGGACGGGCCGGCCATCAGGTAGACCTCGGAGAACACCTTGAAGGCGGAGACCGAGGAGAGGGCCGCGACCAGCACCATCGTGGACCGGATGGCGGGCACGGTGACCGTGAAGAAGCGGCGTACGACTCCGGCACCGTCCACGGACGCGGCCTCGTGCAGTTCCCTCGGTACGTTCGCGAGGGCGGCCAGGTAGATGATCATGTAGTAGCCGAGGCCCTTCCAGACCGTGACCGTCATCGCGCTGCCCAGCAGCAGCCACTGGTCGCTGAGGAAGCCGACCTTGCCGATGCCGACCGCCTCCAGGACCGCGTTGATCAGCCCGCGGTCGTCCAGCATCCACACCCAGATCAGGCCGACGACCACGATGGACGCGACGACAGGGGTGTAGAAGGCCGACCGGAAGAAGGTGATGCCGGGGATGTGCCGCTGGACGAGCATCGCCAGCAGCAGCGGCAGGATGACGAGTGCGGGGACGACGCCGACGACGTACAGCACGCTGTTGCGCAGGCCGGTCCAGAACATCTCGTCGTGCAGCAGTTCCCGGAAGTTCGCCAGGCCGACGAACGAGCCGGGGACCAGCGTCCGCCGGTCGGTGAAGGAGTTCACCAGCGTGCTGAAGAACGGGTAGAGGCTGAAGGCGCCGACGACGAGCAGACCGGGTGCGGCGAACAGCCAGGGGCTGAGGGGCAGATGGCGGCGGATCCGGCCGGCGGGCCGGCCTGCCGCTGCGGTGGGGGAGGGGAATTTCACGGGAGGGCTCAGCTCTGCTGCAACAGCCGGTCACACGCCTTGACAGCGTTGTCAAGAGCTTCCTTGGGGCTCTGCTTTCCTTGCAGCGCCTTGGCGATCTGGTTGCGCAGCTCGGTCTTCATCTGCTCGCTGAACAACACCGGGGTGTAGTTGACGGCCGTCTTCAGGGACTTCGCGGCGGCGACACGGACGCGGGTCTCGTCCGTCCCGTCCTCCTTGGTGAAGTACGGGTCGTCGAGCGAGCCGGCGGTGCTCGGGAAGATGGCGACCTGCTTGGCGAACTCCATCTGGCGGGTCGCGTCGGTCACGTAGTGGGCGAAGGCCACGGCGGCGGGTTTGCGCTTGGACTGCGCGTTCACCATGACGCCCATGACGTACATGTTGGCCTTGCCGGTATTGCTGACCTGGTCGGTGATCCCGATGTTCTTGTAGAGGCTCGGGGCCTGCTTCTTGAAGTTGGCCAGGTCCAGCGCGCTGCCCGGATTCATCGCCACGGACTCGGTGAGGAACTTGTGGCCCGAGGACTCGGGGGTCGCGGTCAGCGCCTGCGCGTCGAGCGCCTTGGCGTCGTACAACTCCTTGTAGTGGGTGAGGAGTTCGACGCCCTTCGCGTCGTTGAAGGCGAAGCCCGTGCCCTCCTTGTTCATCAGCTGCCCGCCGTACCGGCCGAAGTCCTCGATGGTGGGGACGTTGGCGAGGGTGGCGACCTTGCCGTGACTCTTCTCCGCGAGCTTCAGGCCGTCCGAGAACACCTCGTCATAGGTGGTCGGCGGCTTCGCCGGATCGAGGCCGGCATCCTTGAGCAGCCGCTTGTTGTAGAACATCGGCCCGGTGTTGAGGTACCAGGGGAAGGCGTACGTGCCCTCTGTGCCCGGTATCTGGTGGCTCTTCCACGCGCCGTCCAGGTACTCCTTGCGGTACTTCGGCGCGGCCTTGTCGAGGTCGAGGGCGATCCCGGCCTTGGCCAGCGGCGCCACCAGGTCCGGCGAGACGTTGACGACGTCGGGCAGGGTGCCCCCGGCCGCGTCCGCGCTGATCTTGTCCGCGTAGCCCTCGCCGGGGCGGTCGACCCACTTGACCTCGGTGCCCGGGTACTTCTTCTCGAAGTCCGCGATCACCCCGTTGAAGTAGTCCTTGAAGTTCGCCTGGAGGTTCCAGGTCTGGAAGGTGATCTTCCCTTCGACCTTGCCCGAGGCGTCGGACGAGTCCGAGCCGGAGCCTCCGCCGCAGGCGCTCAGTGGCAGGACGGTGGCGAGGACGGCGGCAGCGGCGACTGCTCTGCGGGAGATGTGCACGGTGAACGGCTCCTTTGCTCGGACCAGGCGCGCGGACGGTGGCCCGGAGTCCCTGACCCGGCGGGCCGCGTTCGCCCGACAGACCCTGCAATGCGCCTGCTCTCAAAGTCAATACATTCACCGGAACGTAATCTCTCTTCGTTGCATCAGTGCAGCTCAAAGGCTTGTGAGGTGCTATTGACGCCTGCTCACTAATGCGCTTTAGCTAGATGCAGCTCAAGCGCATTAGTCGGTGGGGCGACCTCTCTCGACCGAACGGCAGGGGAGGCTCTACGATGCCCCGGGGGCGACCGGGCCCGACTGTCCGTCAGTACCCCCGGGCGAGGCAGAAAGTGAGGCACGGTGGCTCCGAAGCGGCCGACCATGAAGGACATTGCCCAGCGGGCCGGGGTCTCGGAGAGCGCCGTCTCCTTCGCGCTCAACGACCGTCCGGGTGTCTCCGAGGTCACCCGCGCCCGGGTGCGGCGCGTCGCCGAACAGCTGGGCTGGCGCCCGAGCGCCGCCGCCCGCGCCCTGTCCGGCGAGGGGTCGGCCACCGTCGGCCTCGTCGTGGCGCGCCCGGCGGCCAACCTCGGTGTGGACTCCTTCTTCCTCCAGCTCATCTCCGGCATCCAGGAGGTGCTGTCCGAGCGTCATCTGGGCCTGCTCTTCCAGGTGGTGGACGACGTGGCGGACGAGTGCGGGGTCTACCGGCGCTGGTGGGCCGAACACCGGGTCGACGGCGTGCTCGTCGTGGACCCGCGCACGGACGACCCCCGCGTCTCCCTCCTCGACGAACTGGGCCTCCCCGGCGTCATCATCGGCGCCCTCCCGGGCACCGACACCGGCCCCCACCCCGGGCTCTCCCAGGTCCGCGCCGACGACGCGGGCGCGATGGCGGCGATCGTGGGCCGGCTCTACGAGCTGGGGCACCGGCGCATCGTCCACATCGCCGGCCTGCCCTCACTCGCGCACACCGACCGCCGCATCCGCTCGCTGCGCCTGGAGGCGGACCGGCGCGGCCTGACCGGGGCGCACTCGGTGACCACGGACTACTCCGACACCGAGGGAGCCGCCGCCACCCGCCGGGTCCTGGAGCGGGTCGACCCGCCGACCGCGCTGATCTACGACAACGATGTGATGGCGGCGGCCGGGGTGGCCGTGGCGACCGGCCTCGGGGTCCGGGTCCCGGGCGATGTGTCGGTGGTGTCCTGGGAGGACTCCGCGCTGTGCCGGCTGACCGCCCCGTGGCTCACCGCGCTCTCCCGCGACCCGGTCGCCTTCGGCCGGCTCGCGGCACGAGAGCTGACCACCCTGCTCGACGGCGGCTCGCCGCGCACCGTGCGGGTGGACCTGCCCGAGCTCATCGAGCGCGGCAGCACGGCGACGGCGCGCGAGACCGCCGGCACGCACTGACTGCGGAGCCTTCCGCCGCCGGGGTGCGAAGAGCGCCCGTGGTTCCGATCTCTGCCGGTCACACAAGGGCGAGGAAGAGTTTCTCCAGCTTTTCTTGTGACAGGGGAGGGGCGTCAGGGTCTCCCGTAGGGGCGGGTCGCGCGGGGTCGTGCGCTCGGCGCCGGAGGCGGCCGCCCTGGTGCGGGGCGGCCGGCGGACGCCTGTCGCCTGCAGATACCCCCCTGGGTATTTGACAAGGCGGGCGGGGCTTCGTACGGTCGGAAGCGTAATACCCCACGGGGTATTCAGTGGATCGGGGACCGAGGTCGCCGCCGAACAGGTCGGCCCGGGTCCCGCAAGCCGCACCCCTGCCCGGCGCGGGCACTCTCGCGCGGGCCATCTCTCGGTCCGATGGACACCCCGCGCGGGGCATCGGCCTGTGTTCGTTCCGGAGGTTTCCGTGTTCTTCTCGCAGTACTACCTCGAGTGCCTGTCCCAGGCGTCGTACATGATCGCCGACGAGACCACCGGCCAGGCCGTGGTCGTGGACCCGCGCCGCGATGTCTCGGAGTACCTGAACGATGCCGAGGCCCGCGGTTTCACCGTCGTCGGCGTCATCAACACGCACTTCCACGCGGACTTCGTCGCCGGCCACCTGGAGATGGCTTCCCGTACCGGTGCGTGGATCGGCTACGGGCAGCGCGCCGAGACCGAGTACGAGATCCGCAAACTGGCCGAGGGCGACACCATCAGCCTGGGCGAGGTGACGCTGAAGGTCATGGAGACCCCGGGGCACACGCCGGAGTCGATCAGCGTGCTGGTCTACGAGCGCGCCGCGGACACGGTCCCGTACGGGGTGCTGACCGGTGACGCGCTGTTCATCGGTGACGTCGGCCGCCCCGACCTGCTGGCCTCGGTCGGGGTGACCGCCGAGGAGCTGGGCGCGATGCTGCACGACAGCGTGCAGAACAAGTTGATGGGCCTGCCCGATGAGGTGCGCGTGTTCCCCGCGCACGGCGCCGGCTCCTCCTGCGGCAAGAACCTGTCCACCGAGCGGCAGTCGACGGTCGGCGAGCAGCGTGCGACGAACTACGCCTGTGCGCCGATGAGCGAGCAGGACTTCGTCGCGATCGTCACCGCCGGGCAGTCGGCGGCTCCCGGGTACTTCGCCTACGACGCGGACCTCAACCGCCGCGAGCGCGCGCTGTTCGACCCGGAGAGCGCGCCGCAGGCGCTGGAGGCGCCGGAGTTCCTGGCCCGCCGCGCCGCGGGGGCCGTGGTCGTCGACGCGCGTGACCCGCAGGAATTCGCTGCCGGTCACGTGCGCGGTGCGGTCAACGTCCCGGCCGACGGCCGGTTCGCCGAACAGGCCGGCACCGTTCTGCCGCTCGACACGGAGCTGCTGGTCGTGGCGCCCGAGGGGCGTGAGGAGGAGATCGTCACCCGGCTCGCCCGGATCGGCTTCGACCGTGCCGCCGGATACCTGGCCGCACCCGACGAGGCGATGGCCGCCATGGCCGCGGAGACCGCCCCGGCCAGCCGCCTGACCGCCGCACAGTTGCGCGCCGAACTGGACGGGAAGACCCCGCCCGTCGTCGTCGACGTGCGCAACTGCGGCGAGCGCGGCGAGAACGGGTTCATCGAGGACGCCCTGCACATCTCCCTCGGGGAACTGCCGGGCCGGCTGGACGAGATCCCCCGCGACCGGCCGGTGGTCGTGCACTGCGCCGGAGGCCACCGGTCCTCCATCGCCGCGAGTCTGCTGCGCCACCACGGATTCACCGACGTCTCCGACGTCCTCGGCGGCTACACCGCCTGGGCTCTCCTGAACGCCGCCGCCTGACGCGCCGCCGCGCCGGCTCCCCCCTTCCCGTCCCCGATTCCGCCTTCTCTCCACGGAGCAGTTTTCATGGCCACCGACGCCACCCGCACCACCGCCTTCACGCCCGCCGCCCTTCAGTACCTGATCACGACCGGCGACGGCCCTCGACTGCTCGATGTGCGTACCCCCGGCGAGTTCCGGACCAGCCACATCCCCGGCGCCTACAACGTGCCCCTGGACACCCTGCGGGAGCACCGCATGGAGCTGGGGCGGCACCTCGACGAGAACGTGGTGCTGGTCTGCCGCTCCGGAGCGCCAGCCACGCAGGCCGAGGAAGCCCTGGCCGAGGCGGGCCTGCCCAACCTGCGGGTCCTCGATGGCGGCATGATGGCCTGGGAAGCCTCCGGCGCCCCGGTCGACCGTGGCCCGCGCCACTGGGAACTGGAACGCCAGGTCCGCCTCGTCGCCGGCTCGATCGTCCTCGTCAGCGGCATCGTGGGCTTCTTCGTCCCCGGCATGCATCTGATCGGCACCGCGATCGGGGCCGGCCTGACCTTCGCCGCCCTCAGCAACACCTGCGCCATGGGCATGATGCTCTCCAAGCTGCCCTACAACCGCGGCCCGCGCACCGACATCCGCTCCGTCATCGCCTCCCTGCGGAACGAAAAGCGCGTCAGCGTCGAGGAGGCCCACCGGCGTACCCAGGGTGCCCACGCCCCGGCCGTCCTGCTGGACGTACGCGAGCGGGGCGAGTGGGACGCCGGGCGGGCGCCCGGCGCGGTGCACGCACCGCTGTCCGCCCTGGCCGCGGGTGCGGCCCTGCCGCAGGCCGCCCAGGAACGGCCCCTCGTGGTGATCTGTCGCAGCGGGAACCGCTCGCAGCAGGCCGCCGATCTCCTCCGCGGCCGGGGCGTGGCCGCGGTGGACGTCGAGGGGGGCCTGCGGCGATGGGCGGGCGCCGGACACCCGGTCGTCGGTGCGAGCGGAAACGAAGGCTCGGTGGCATGACCGCCCTGATCCTCGCGCTCGTCGCCGGAACCGTCGTCGGCCTGGCGCTCGGCGGCCTCGGCGGTGGCGGCAGCGTCCTGGCCGTCCCCGCCCTGACCTACCTGATAGGCATGCCACCGGCGGAGGCGATCACCGCCAGTCTGATCATCGTGACCCTGACGTCCGTCACCGCGCTCGCGGGGCACGCCCGGGACGGCAACGTGGTCTGGCGGACCGGGCTGCTGTTCGCGGCGGCGGGCATCGTCCCCGCCATGCTCACCGGCGCGGCCGCCGGACATCTGCCCCAGGCCGGGCTGACCATCGCCTTCGCCGGTGTGGCGGGCCTCGCGGCCCTGCGGATGCTGCGCCCCGCACCGGCCACGGCCGCGGGCGAGGTACGCCCGGTCAGGGCCGGCGCGGCCGGGGCCGGCCTCGGCGCCGTGACCGGTCTGCTGGGGGTGGGCGGCGGATTCCTCGCCGTGCCGGCCCTGGCGCGAGTGCTGAACCTCCCCATGCGCCGAGCCATCGGCACCAGCCTGCTGGTCATCACCATCAACTCGATCGCCGCGCTCGGCGCCCGCGCCGGCACCGGAACGCATCTGGACTGGGCCGTCATCGCGCCCTTCACCGGCGCCGCGATCCTCGGCGCCTGGGACGGCAAACGCTACGCACAACGCCTCAGCGGCAACACGCTGCAGCGCGTCTTCGCGTACGCCCTGCTCGCGGTCGCGGCGTTCATGCTCGTCGACACGCTCGTCTGAACCCCCGCCGGTTTCCCGCCCAGGCCCGTCGCCCGTTTACCCCCGCTGGACGTCCGGCGGCCGGACCGGAACCGGGACCCTGACGGGGCAGGGGCCCGGCGCTCCGGAGTGAGCTCAACGCCACGTAACACGAAGCCGACCCTCGGTGAGGGCCGGAACGCGTCAGTTGCCGGCCAGGGCCAGTCCGGCCTCGCGGGCCTGCTCCTTGGCGGCGGTGTGGTGCTGGTCCGCGAGGTCCCGCAGTTGCTCCATGGCCGGTGTGGTGGCAGCCAGGGTCAGCTCGCGCTTGACCAGGGTGACGTCGGCCTGCCACACGTCCCGGACGATGCGTTCGAGGTACGCAGTGGAGTGGTCCCAGCCTTCGCGCGGCGTGCCGGGGCCGTAGCCGCCGCCGATGGTGGTGACCAGGGCGGTGGGCTTGCCCTTGAGCACGGGGTCGGTGGGGCCCGCTCCGGCGATCACGAGGTCGACCCAGGTCTTGAAGTGCTGGGAGACCCCGAAGTTGTAGAACGGCACCGCGAGGACGACCGCGTCCGCGTCGCGCAGCTCCTTGACGAGTGTGGCCGCGAGTGCCGAAGCGTCGCGCTGGGCCGGGCTGCGGTCCGCCTCGGGGGTGAAGCCGGCGGTGGTCGCCAGGGCCCACGCCTCGGAGGGCAGGGGATCGGTGGCAATGTGCCGTCGCGTCACGGTGGCACCCGGGTGTGCGGCAGTCCACTCGGCCTCCACCAAGGAAGCCAGCTCTGTGCTGGCCGATGTGGCCGGAAAAATGCTCGCGTCCAGACGGAACAGGTTCATGGTGGAACTCCTCAAAGACAGTCGTAGAGGGCGGGCGGCGGAAGGCCCCGGGGGTGGGAACTCCCCGCCCGCCATAAACGGACTATACCCCGGTTAATGTGAAGGGCGGTAGATTGGACAGGTGAACGCATCCCTCATCCCTCTGGGCCGGCCCCGCCCCGAACGCGCCGACGCCGTGCGCAACCGCGAACTGCTCCTGGCGACCGTCCGGGAGATGCTGGCCGAGGGGGGCGCCTGCAGCGTCACGATGGACGCCCTCGCCGAACGCGCGGGGCTGGGCAAGGGCACTGTCTTCCGGCGCTTCGGCACCCGGGCCGGCATCTTCCGCGCCCTGCTCGACGCCGAGGACCGCGCTTTCCAGGAACGAGTGCTCTGCGGCCCGCCTCCGCTGGGTCCGGGTGCGCCGGCACTCGACCGCATGGTCGCCTACGGGCAGGCGCGGATCGCCTTCCTGCTGGACCATCACAGCGTCGCCCGCGCCGCCCTCGACCGGAACCAGCCCGTCCCTGCCGGCCCGGCGTCGATCACGCGTGTGCACCTGCGCGTCCTTCTGGGACAGGCCGAAGTCGATCTCCCCGACCTGGACAGCCTGGCCGTCCAGCTGACCGGCGCCCTCGAAGGGCCGCTCCTGCTGTTCCTGGCCATGCCCGAGACCGACACACCCCTCTCCTCGGCCGAAGGCCGCCCACTGGCCGACAGCTGGAGCGTCCTTGTCCACCGCCTGCTGGGCGCCCCACCCGCCTGCGGGAGCGACTGACGGGGAACGCGGTCGCGGCCCTCACGGGCAGAGTGATGATGGCGTTGGAGCGCCCTGTCATGCCGGGCCCGTTCCGTTAGACTGCGGAGGCAGGCGGTCATCTCGGGATGGATCCGGTTCGCCGCCGGAGCCGCCACTGTGCGGAAGATCCCGGTTCAAGTCCGGGCCAGTCGACGTTCGCGTCGGCTAGTAGCTCAATGGCAGAGCGTCCGCTCTTAACGAACCGCGTCTCGGCCGGCACGCAACTCGGCGGCAGTCATGGCCAGATCGCGGTAGTAAGTCAAGGCATGTCCCTGCAGTCGCCGCACGACCCGGTCGTGCTCGGGGCCGGTCGAGCCGTCACCGGCCGCGACGGCGTTGAACCGCCGCAGGCCGACCACCGTCGAGTCGCGGTAGTCACGGGCGATCACCTGCGCCCACTGACCGCGCGAGAGGGCGCTCCGGACTCGCGCGTTGATCTCATGGGCGGATTCCTTCGTCACCGCCAAGGTCGCCATGACCTCGGGCCAGCCCAGTGTCGGCAGCACATCCACCTTGGTGTACGTGAAGGGGCGCCCGGCCAGGTCTTCCCAGCGGGCCTTTGCCGCTGGAGGCAGGTTCTTCCACACCTTCACCAGTTCGTCGTCGACCTTGCCCGCGCCGTGCATCATCGTGTTGCGCAGCTTCAGAATGAACGCCAGCAGGTGGTCCGCCGTGGTCTTGTGCGCGCCGAATCTCAGCGCCTTGTGCAGCAAGGGCACGGGCCACCAGTTGGGCTCCTTGTCATGGTGCTTGATCACGCCCTGGAAGTGCCGGCACTCCACGACCGTCCCGACGCACAACTCGATGTGCAGCGCCACGACCTGAGGTATGGCGAGAAACGCCATGTCGGTCGCCGCCGACTCGAAGATCTTCCTTGCTTCGGCGGCCGTGACATCGAGCCGCTCCGTGAGCGGCACGGCGCTGAGCAGCGAACGGGCCCTGCTCTCCGGATCCGGTGCCTGGTCCAGTTCCCGCCGCGCATGGTTCGCCCCCACCGACAGGGCCAGGATGCTGTTGTTCGACCGCTTCTGCATCGCCTGCCACGTCCGAAACGCACGGTACTGAATCAAACCGTCCCCCTGGCCACAAGTGTCCGCACAGCATAGGGCCGACGGCCCCGCCCCAGCGGACCCGCCCCGCTTCGAACCACCCTGCCCGCCGAGGGGAGGCGTGCGGCGGAAAGTCTTTTCTGCGGGCTCCGGCCGCGTGAGGACCTGTCTACGCTATGACCCGCGGCCGCCGCATGATCGTTTGTGTCACACCGATGAGCAACGGTGGTTGCACCCCTGTCGCATCGGCCCCTGCGAACGCGAGGAGACCACCTGTGCAGGCCGCAGCATACGAAGCACTGCTCATCGGAGGCCGTTCCGGAGTCGGCAAGTCCACGGTGGGCTGGGAGATCTCCGCGCAACTGCAAGGCCTGCGCGTCGCCCACTGCCTGATCGAGGGCGACAACCTGGACCAGGCTTTTCCCGCCCCGGCCGACGACCCCGCCCGCACGAGGATGACCGAGGCGAACCTCGCCGCCATCTGGAGCAACTACGCCGCTCTGGGGTACCGCAGGCTGATCTACACCAACACCGTCTCCGTTCTGGAACCCGACCTCATCGCCCGCGCCATGGGCGGCACACCCCGCATCACCGCGGTCCTTCTGACCGCCGACGACGCAACCGCCCGGCAGCGCCTGGGCATGCGCGAGATCGGAAGCCAACTCGACGCCCACGTCACCCGCAGCACTGCCATGGCCCAACACCTGGAAGCCACCGCGCCCCCATGGGTCGCACGAGTACCCACCGACGGCCGCTCCGTCACCGACATCGCCCGCGATGCCATCGCGGCGACGAACTGGTCATCCCCATCGGCACAGACCGCCGAGCGCGATCCGCGACTGGAGTACTGAAGGCTGCCGGCCGGCGAAGGCCCCACCGACGCGGCTGCGGCTGTGCCACGCCTGTTCAACGACTCCTTGCCGCGGCCGGGACCGGCACGCCGGACCATGCGCCGCTGCCCGCAAGGGGGTTCGGGAGGGACGTGAGCCCGAGCAGGCCCGTGGTGGCCTCGGTCGCGAGGCGTTGCCACTGGCGGGCCCGGCGCATCATGGTGTGGCCTCCGTACGGCATGCGAAGGCCGTAGGCATCCGCCCCGGCGGCCTGGGCGCGGGTGAGGTAGGACCAGGTGTCCCCGGCCCGGGTGATCCGGTCGCTCTCGTCGTGGAGGGCGATCACCGTGCGGCCCGCCAGATGGGAGGCGGGCTCGCCCGGCGGGCACCAGGGGGCCAGCGCGATCACACCCCTCACCTGCGGATCGGCGGCCGCCCGGAGAGCGGCCCGGGCTCCCATGGAGTGACCGACGAGCACCACGGGGACGAGGCCCGCGGCCTCGTACAGCTCGTTCAGCGCACGGTGGGTGTCCGCGACGGGATGGGCGTGTCGGCCGTTCCAGCCGCGGTGGCGGTAACGGACACGGCCCACGAGTACGCCCTCGTGGGCAACCGCCCGGTGGATGCTCGTGGCGAAGGGCTTCATGCGGAGCGCCGGGAGGTTGAGCGCCGCCGGGGGCTCCAGTGCGTCGGCGCGCCCGCCGTGGAGCAGGAGGACCGCCGCCCGGGCGCGCCGCGCGGAGCGGCGGCCGCCGGCGAGTACGAGAGAGGCGGTGTCGGCGGTGCCGTTCGAGTGATCGGGGAATGACATCTCGTGGTCCCAACGCGTCGGAGGCGGTGGAGCGGCGCCCTCGTGGGCCCGCCGGCCACCGCTCGGTTCTCGTCCGGGACTCTACGGTCACGCATGACGTCTCCGGGGTCCCGTCCGTACACCCGTAGTTCGTTGCGGCATGCGATGCGGATGGGTCTGCCCGCCCGGTGCGGGCGGGCCGCCGTCGTAGTCCGTGATCAGAGCGCGTGGAATTCCCGCCGAAGCTCGGTGAATCCGCGCTCCTCGCGGCTGGGGTGGACGCGGTTGGTGAGCAGGAGCGCGTAGCGGCCGGCCGCGGGGTCGATCCACAGGCTCGTGCCGGTGAATCCCGTATGACCGTACGAAGCCGGCCCGAAGGTGTCGCCCACCGGCGAGCCGGCCGGGTCCTGCCCCTGCCAGGCCAGTGCGCGGCGGAGATTGAGGTGGTCCGTGCGCGGGGCGGTCATCAGCCCGAGGGTGTCCGGCTCCAGGAGCGGGGGACCGCCGCCCAGCAGACTGAGTGCGATGCGTTCCAGGTCCGCGAGGGTGGAGAAGAGCCCCGCGTGTCCGGCGACGCCGCCGAGCACCACGGCGTTCTCGTCGTGCACCTCGCCGACGACGGTCCGGCCGCGCCAGGGGCAGGCTTCGGTGGCCACCGCGCGTTCCCGGTCGGCGGGGGCCGGGCGGAAACGGGTGTCGGTGAGGCCGAGGGGCGCGCACACGAGCTCGTTCATCAGCTCGTCCAGGCCCCGGCCCGTGGCCCGTTCGGCGATGAGGCCGAGCAGGATGAAGCCCTGGGAGGAGTACGTGACCCGGGTTCCCGGTTCGGCGTTGCGGGGCAGTGTGCCGAGGGCCGTGAGCAGGGACTCACGGGTCGGGTGGTCGCGGTAGAGCGGTACCCCGCCCGGCAGCCCCGAGGTGTGGTCGAGGAGTTGGGCGATCGTACGGGGAGCGTGCGGGCCGTTCGCGTAGCGGGCCAGATGCTGTCCGACGGTGTCCCCGAGGCGCAGCTCGCCCCGGTCGACCAGGGCCATGACGACCAGGCCCACCAATGGTTTGGTCACGGACGCGAGGTCCCACAGGTCGTTGCCGTCCAGTGCGGCCCCACCGTGTGCCCGGGTGCCCGTCCAGCCGCGGTCCCGCGGCCCGTCCGCGTCGCCGAGCGACCAGGCGGCACCGGAGTAGAGGCCGCGTTTCCGCCCGGCCTCCAGCAGCCGGCGCCGGGCGGACGCCCGTGCCTCGGCGCTCGTCGCGCCGCCCGGGTCCGGGGCAGTTCCTCGCGCGCCGACGGGCGTCGCCACATTCCGGTCCGCGCTCACCGGGCCACCTCCGCCTCGTCGTCCCCACCGGTTCTGCTCACGCCGGGACCTGTATCGCGTTCGGGGCCCGGGACCACTCCGAGCCGTGCGCCGGCCTGCGCGGCCAGGCCCGCCGAGACCGCGGCGGCGGCCGACCGCACCATCGGCCCGTACAGCCGCGCCGATGCCTCGTCGAGCGTGAAGGGGAGGCCGGAGAGCACGACGGCCCCCACCGCGCGGCCGGTCGCGTCCCGCACCGCTGCGGCGAGCGCGCGGCGGTCCGGCCAGGCATCGGCGCCGTCGAAGGCGTAGCCGTCCCGGGCCGCGGCGGACATGACCGCGCGGGTCGCCTCGTCGGCGGGTGCGCCGTCGGGGCCGGTGGACAGCGCTTCGCTCTCCTCGGCCGGCAGAGCCGCCAGCAGGGCGAGGCCCGCCGCTCCCGCGGTCAGCGGTTCACGGAAGCCGGGGCCCAGGTCGAGGCCGAAGTCCTGCGCCGGAGCCCGGACGTCCAGATGGATGACCGCGCGGTCGTCGCGGACGACGTACGAGGCGAACAGCCCGGTCCGCGAGCGGAGTTCATCCAGGAGCGGCCCGGCCCGGCGCAGCGCGGCGTCGTCGGCGAGCGCGCCCGCGGCCAGGCCGAGGAGCCGGGGTCCCGGTCGGTAGCTGCCGCCCGGACCCGCCTCGGCGTAACCCGACGAGGCCAGGGCGCGCAGCAGTCGGTGCACCGTCGGCTTGGCCAGCCCCGTACTCCGGGCGAGGTCCGCGAGGCGGTGCGGCGCACCCGCCTTCGCGAGGGCCGTCAGGACTTCCATCGCCTTGTCCACCGGGCCGGGCGCGGGCGGTGCGATATCCGCTTCGGCGGCGCCGACGGGCGCCGCGGCGGAGGTCTGCTTCTGCGAACGACTGTTGACCGGTTTCCCCATGTGGCCTACCTTACCCGAACTGCATTCCATTCACCGGAACGAGTGTGTTGTCCAATGGAACGAATACGTGAAGGGGGAGGCGGCCCGGGCCTCGGGTGCTCCCGCCGTTCGGTGTTGCGGCTGGGCGGCCTCGCGGTGCCCGCGCTCGCCGCGCCCGCCCTGCTGACCGGGTGCGGAGCCCCGTCGGCGGCCTCGGCCGGCAACGTGCTGCGGGTGTCCCAGACCGGGGACCCGAAGACGATGGACCCCCACAAGCAGGGCGACATGACGTCGATGAACGCCCTGATCAACATGTTCGACACGCTGACCACGCGGGGCCGCGACAACTCGCTCCAGCCCCGGATCGCCCTGTCCTGGAAGGCCGTTGAGCCCAAGGTGTGGCGGTTCGAGCTGCGCCGGGGTGTCACCTTCCACAACGGGGAACCGTGCGACGCCGAAGCCGTCCGCTTCAGCATCGAGCGGCTGCTCGACCCCGCGACGAAGTCGCCCATCGTGGAGCTGCGTTACGTCGAAGGCGTCAAGGTCGTCGACGCGTACACGGTCGATGTGCGCACCTCGGTCCACGACCCGATCCTCCCCGCGAAGCTGTCCCTGTTCGGCGGCGTCGTGGTACCTCCGCGCTACCTCGCGAAGGTCGGCGACGAGGGCTTCGCCGCACACCCGGTGGGCACCGGCCCGTTCACGTTCCGGCACTGGCAGCGCGACCACGAACTGCGCCTCGCCGCCTTCGAGCACCACTGGCACGGCCGCCCGCACGTCGACGAGCTGGTCTTCGTACCCGCCCCCAACTCCTCTTCCGCGCTGGCCGCGTTGCAGAGCGGGGGCGTCGACATCGTGGCGGGCATGACCCCGGACGCGGCGCAGCAGCTGGCCGGCTACCCGGGCGTGCGGATCGGCCATCACACCGGCATCCGCACCTCGTACCTCTCACTCGACACCCTCACCGAGGGGCCACTGCGCGACCGGCGCGTACGGCAGGCGCTCAACCACGCCATCGACGTGCCCCTGCTCATCAAGGCCGTGCTCGGCGGGAAGGCCACCGAGGTCCCCGCGATGATCCCGCGCGGCGCCTTCGGTTTCGACAAGTCCGTAAAGCCCTTCGAGCGTTCGCTCACCAAGGCCCGCGCGCTGCTGGCCGAGGCGGGGCACCCCGACGGCATCAGCACCTCGATCACCGCGTCCAACCTGGACGCGAACGTGGCCGAGGCCATCGCCGGCCTGCTGGCCCGCGCCGGTGTCCGGGCCAGGGTGAACCTGCTCGACCCGGGCACGTACTCGCAGCGCCTGACCTCGTCCAACCACGGCGCGCTCGGCCCCGTCTATCTGGCCGCGTCCACCGTCTGGACCATGGACGGCGAGAGCATGCTCCAGTCGAACGTGCGCAGCGACCGCCGGCAGAGCCGCTGGCACCACAAGCGCGCCGACCGGCTCGTGGACCGCGAGGAACTGTCCGTGGACCCGTCCGTGCGCCGTCGCGCCTTCTCCGAACTCCAGCAACTGATCAAGGACGAGGCGCCCTTCGTGCCCCTCTACCAGATCGACAACATCTACGTGCACAACACCCGGCCGAGCTGGACGCCCGGCGCCGCAGGGGTGCTGGACATGGCGAGCGCGAAGGTGGCCGTGTGATGAGCCAGATCCTGACCGCACCCGGCGTACGGCTCTCCGGCCCCAGCCGTGCCTGGACCGTGCTGCGGCCCGCCGCCTCCCGGCTCGGCACCGCACTCCTGGTCCTGCTGTGCACCGCCACCGTCGTGTTCTTCCTGGTACGCCTCTCCGGCGACCCGGTGAAGGTGATGTTGCCCCCCGACGCCACCGCCCAGCAGGAGACCGTGCTGCGCCACAGCCTGGGACTGGACCGGCCGCTGCTCACGCAGTACCTGGACTACCTGTGGGGCCTGCCGCGCTTCGACTTCGGCGACTCCCTCTTCTACAACCAGCCGGTCCGCGCGGTCCTGGCCGACCGCATCCCCGCGACGCTGCTGCTCGCGGCGGGCGCCCTCGTGGTGACGCTGGTGATCGCCCTGCCCGCGGGCACGATCGCGGCCATGCGGCGCGGCAAGGCCGCCGACCGCGGAGTCATCACGGCCGTCCTGATCGGTCAGTCGACCCCCGCCTTCTGGGTGGGCATCCTGCTCATCCTGGTGTTCGCCGTCGGCCTGCACGCGCTGCCCGCCTCCGGATACGGCACCTTCGCCCACCTCGTCCTGCCCTCGGTCACCCTGGCCGTGTACTCCGTCGCCGTCGTCGCGCGACTGCTGCGGTCCTCGCTGATCGACGTGCTCGGCTCCGACCACATCCGTACGGCCCGCGCCCGCGGCCTGGGACCGGTGCGCACCGTGCTCCGGCACGGACTGCGCAACGCCTCGCTGCCCGTGGTGACGGTCGTCGGCCTGGAGATCGGCAGCCTGCTCGGCGGCGCGATCCTCACCGAACAGGTCTTCTCCTGGCCCGGCGTCGGCCAGCTCACCGTACAAGCCATCGCCAACCGCGACTTCCCCCTGGTGCAGGGCACCGTGCTGCTGTTCGCCGCCACCTTCGTCGTGGTCAACCTGCTCGTGGACCTGTCCTACGGCCTCCTCGACCCGAGGGTGAGGAACTCCCGATGACCACCACCGCCCCCACCGCCCTCCCCACCGCCCCCGCTCCCGCCACGGCCCAGCCCTCCGTGCTGCGCTCGCTGCTCCGCAACCGGCTCGCCGCCGTCGCGCTCGTCTTCCTCCTCCTGATCGTCGTGTGCGCGCTCTTCGCACCCCTGATCGCGCCCGCCGACCCGGCCGCCCAGAACCTCCTCGGCAGGCTCCAGCCCCCCGCCTGGCAGTCCGGGGGCGACAGCGCCCATCTGCTCGGCACCGACCAGCTCGGCCGCGACCTGCTCTCCCGTGTCGTCTACGGCACCCGGGTCTCCCTGCTCGTCGGTGCGGGCGCGGCCCTGCTCGCCGGTGTCATCGGCACCGTCGCCGGCCTCGCCTCCGGCTACCTCGGCGGCTGGACCGACCGGGTCGTGATGCGGTTCGCCGACGTCCAGCTCGCCTTCCCCGCGATCCTGCTGGCGCTCGCAGTCGTCGGCTTCGTCGGCTCGGGCCTCGGCTACGTCATCCTCGTGATCGGCGTCACCGGCTGGGTGTCGTACGCCCGGGTGGTGCGCTCCGAAGTCCTGTCGCTGCGCACCCGCGACTTCGTCACCGAGGCCCGCGCGATCGGCGTCGGCGACCTGGCCATCATGCGGCGCCACCTGCTGCCCAACGTGATGGCACCGCTGGCCACCATCGGCACGCTGCACATCGCGTCCGCCGTCGTCGCCGAGGCATCGCTCAGCTACCTGGGCCTCGGCGTCCCCAAGGAGACGGTGACCTGGGGCGGCATGCTCGCCGACGGACAGCTCTACCTCGGCACGTCCTGGTGGATCGCCGTCTTCCCCGGCATCGCCCTGATGCTCACCTCGCTCTCCATCAACATCCTGGGCGACGCGCTGCGCGACGTCGCGGACCCGAAGGCGTACCGCCGATGACCCACCCCGAACAGACCCCGCCGGCCGCCCCCGTCCTCGAATTCCGGGACCTCCGCGTCGACTTCGCGCTCGCCTCCTCGACCGTGCACGCCGTGCGCGGAGTGAACTTCTCGGTCGCCGCCGGAGAGACCCTGGCCGTCGTCGGCGAGTCCGGCAGCGGCAAGTCGGCCACCGCCCTGTCCGCGCTGCGGCTGAACCCGGAACCGCCGTGCGTGTACGCGGGGGGCCAGGTGCTGCTCGACGGCCGGGACGTACTCGCCCTGCGCGAGAAGGAACTCCGCAAGATCCGCGGGGCCCGGATATCCATGGTCTTCCAGGACCCGATGACCAGCCTCGACCCCCTGCAGCGGGTGGGGGACCAGGTGGCCGAGGTGCTGCGGCTGCACGGCGACCACACCCGGGCCGAGGCGCGCCGGGCCGCGCTGACCGCGCTCGACGAGGTCGGCATCCCGGACCCCGAGCGGCGCTACGGCCAGTACCCGCACGAGCTCTCCGGCGGTCTGCGCCAACGCGTCATGATCGCCTCCGCACTCGTGGCCCGTCCCCGCGTCCTCATCGCGGACGAGCCCACCACCGCGCTCGACGTGACGGTGCAGCGGCAGATCCTGGAGCTCCTCGTTCGGCTCCAGCGACGCCACGGCATGGCCGTCCTGCTCATCACCCACGACCTGGGCGTCGTCGCCGAGACGGCCGACCGCGTCGTCGTCATGCGGCACGGCGAGGTCGTCGAGACCGGAGACGTCGAACAGGTCTTCACCCGCCCCGCCGCCGCGTACACCCGCGAGCTGCTGGCCGCCACCCCTCGACTGGAGCCCGTCGTATGACCACGACCCCGCTGCTGGAGATCGAAGGACTGCGCAAGGAATTCCCCGGCCGGCCCCCGAGCGTCGCCGTCGACGACGTCTCCCTCACCGTCCGGGAAGGCGAAACCTACGCCCTGGTCGGCGAGTCCGGCTGCGGCAAGACGACGCTCACCAGGCTGCTGCTGCGACTGCTGGAACCCACCGCGGGCAGCGTACGGTTCGACGGCACGGACCTCCTCGCCCTGAACGGGGCGGCGCTGCGGCCCCTGCGCCGGCAGATGCAGGTCGTCCTCCAGGACCCGTACTCCAGCATGAACCCGCGGCTGCGGATCGCCGACATCATCGGGGAACCCCTCGTCACCCACGAGGAGTGGGCGCGCGGACGGCGGGGCCGGGCGAAGGTACGCGGCCGGGCCGGGGAACTCCTCGACGCCGTCGGCCTGGACGCGGGCATCCTCGACCGGTATCCGCACGAGTTCTCCGGCGGGCAGCGCCAGCGCATCTCCATCGCACGGGCCCTGGCACTCGAACCCCGTCTGGTCGTGCTCGACGAACCGACGAGCGCGCTGGACGTCTCCGTGCAGGCCCGCGTCCTCGACCTGCTCGCCGACCTCCAGGAACGCCTCGGTCTGACCTACTTCTTCATCTCGCACAACCTGGCCGTGGTACGGCAGATCGCCGACCGGGTGGCGGTCATGCGGCAGGGCCGCATCGTCGAGTCCGGCACCGCGGACCAGGTGTTCACCGCACCCGCGGACGCGTACACCCGGCGCCTCCTGGACGCCGTGCCCATTCCGGAACCCGGCCGCCGGATCCTCGGGGGAGTCGGCGCGTGACACACGCCCTAGGCCCCCGACAGGACCAGCCCCGCCGCCCCCAGCAGCGTGCCCGTGTCCGCGGCCTCACCCAGGAGCACGGTGGGGAGCTCGCCGCCGCCGAGCGCGTCGGCGCGCAGCCGCGACTCGACCAGGGCCCGGAACGGCTCGCCCCCGTCCAGGGCCTCGCCGTGCAGCACGAACAGGCCGCACGCGAACAGCTGCTGGACGGTGGCGAGGCCCAGCACCAGATTCTCCGCGTACCGCTCGACAAGACGGGCGGCGGCCGGTGCGTCGGACGCGACCAGGGCCGCCAGGGTGGCCGCACTCCCCGAGAAGCCGTGCTCGGCGGCGCGCTCACGCAGCCAGCGGGTCGTCGCCACGGTCTTCCAGCAGCCGCGCCGCCCGCAGGTGCAGAACTCCCCGCTCGCGGTGACCGTCATATGGGCGCCGCTGCGACCGCCGGCCGGAGCCAGCACCTCCCCTTCGTAGAGGATGCCGACGCCCAGCACGTCGCCGGTCGCGACAGAGGCGAACGAGCGCCGGCCGCGCCCCGCACCGAACCAGCGGTCACCGAGGACCTGCACACGCGCCCGGTGCTCGACCCGCACCGGTGCTCCCGCCAGGTCCGCGAGCCGGTCCGCCACCGGGTGGCCGCGCAGCGCCGGGGCGTCGTTCACCTCGATGATCCGGCCGGCCACCGGGTCCACCACACCGGCCGCCGCCACGCCCACGCCGAGCAGGGACTGCCCGTCGAAGACCGCCGCGGCCTCGCGCAGCGCCGCGTCCACGAGGGACGGGTCCGAGCCGGCCGGGTCGAAGCGGGCCTCCGTCCGCGCGCGCACGGCTCCGGCACGGGTGAGCAGCGCGGCACGCACCAGACCGGGCAGCACCTCGACGGCGCCCAGCACACCGCCGTCCCGACCGGCCGGCTCGTCCGGCCGCGGATCGGGAACCAACCGCAAAGGAATACGTTCATGCGCCATGCGCCGACTCTGTCATGCCCCCGGACCGGGGAGACAGCGGCATGACCCACCGCAATCTCACCGAGACCACCTGGCGCGAGACACGGGCGGCGGCGCCCGAGGCGATCGCCGTCCTGCCGATCGGCTCGCAGGAGCAGCACGCCGAGCACCTGCCGATGGGCACCGACACCATGCTCGCCGACGCCGTGGTCTCCCGGGCCCTGACCCTGCTCGACGAGCGGGCCGCCACCGGCGAGGCCGTGCCCACTCTCGTACGCCTGCCGACCCTGCCGTACGGACACAGCCCGCACCATCTGTTCGCGGCGGCGCTCACACTGTCGGCGCCCGTGCTCGGCATGGTGCTCGACGAGCTCCTCGACTCACTGGCCGCCTGCGGCTACCGCCGGGTCCTCGTCGTCAACGGCCACGGGGGCAACGACGAGATCATGCGGCTCGCGGTCAAGCGCTTCGCGCTGCGCGCCGAGGTGACGGCCGCCGCGTGCTCGTACTGGACGCTCACCGACACCGGTGAGCCCGAAGAGGGCGAGGAGGACCCGGACGGGTTGGTGCCCGGACACGCCGGCTGGTTCGAGACGTCGCTGATGCTCGCCGCGCAGCCGGCGCTGGTACGGGCCGAGCGGGCCGGGCACGCGCCGGTCGAGCCCCCGCCCCTCTTCGACAAGCCGCCCTACCCCGGGCTGACCGTGGAGCGGCACGGCGAGTGGGAGCGGGTGGGCGGCGCCACGGACGACGCGGCCGGAGCCGACGCCGAGCACGGCGAACGCCTGCTCGACCGGCGCGCCCGCGGCCTGGCCCGCGCCGTACTCGCCTTCGACGCCGCGTCGCGCCCCCGCGCGTGACCCCCACCACCCCACACGAGGAAGTGCTCATGAAGATCACCGAGGTCGACGTCCACGTCGTCAACCTGCCCCTGGTCAACCCGTTCACCAGCTCCTTCGAGACGAAGACCGGCGAGACGCGCACCGTGGTGCGCATCAGGACCGACTCAGGCGTGGAGGGCTGGGGCGAGACGATGTGGGGCCGTCCGGTCGCCGCGATCGTCCGCGACCTGGCCGAGGACCTGATCGGCACCAGCCCCTTCGCGCTGGAGGCCTTCCACCGCCGCCACCACATGGTGCCTTTCTTCTACGGCTACCTGGGGTACGCGGCTCTCGCCGCGATCGACGTCGCCTGCTGGGACGCCATGGGCAAGATCACCGGTCAGTCGGTCACCGACCTGCTGGGCGGCCCGGTCCGCGCCGAGGTGCCGCTGACCGCCCTGGTCACCCGCGCCGACGCCCCCGGAGCCGGGGCCGGGGACCTGCCGCGCGCCCTGGCCGAGCACGCCGAGCGCGTGGTCGCCGAGGGCGGCTTCACGGCCGTGAAGCTCAAGGGCACCAAGGACGTCCAGGGCGACGTCGCGATCCTGCGCGCCGTGCGCGCCGCGCTTCCCGAGGTCGACCTGCGCGTCGACCCGAACGCCGCCTGGTCGGTCCCGGACTCGATCCGGGCCGGCATCGCGCTGGAGGAACTGGACCTGGAGTACCTGGAGGACCCGTGCGTCGGGATCGAGGGCATGAGCCAGGTCCGCCAGAAGATACGCATCCCGCTGTGCACCAACATGTGTGTGGTCCGGTTCGAGGACTTCGCGCCCGCGATGCGGCTGAACGCCGTCGACGTGATCCACGGTGACGTCTACAAGTGGGGCGGCATCTCCGCCACGAAGGCGCTGGCCGCGCACTGCGAGACGTTCGGCCTCGGCATGAACCTGCACAGCGGCGGCGAACTCGGCATCGCCACCGCGGCACACCTCGCGGTCGTCGCCAGCACCCCGGTGCTGTCCCGCGCCATCGACTCCATGTACTACCTGCACGCCGACGACATCATCGAGCCGCTCACGCTGTCCGACGGCAGCCTGCGGGTCCCGGACGGACCCGGCCTCGGGGTCACCGTCGACGAGGACAAGCTCCGCCACTACGCGGGGGTCAACGCCGCGGAAGGAGACCTCACCAAGTGACGGCCGACCCTTCCCGCACCCCGCGCCACGCCGTCACCACGGCCGGGGCACCGGCCCCGATCGGCGGCTACAGCCAGGGCATCGCCGCGGGCCCGTACCTCTTCACCTCCGGCTTCGGCCCCCAGGACCCGGCCACCGGCGAACTGGGGGACACCATCGAGGAGCAGACCCGCCAGGTCCTGGCCAACGTGAGCGCGCTCCTCGCCGCCGACGGTCTCACACTCGACGACGTGGTCAAGGCGACCGTCCACCTCCAGGACGTGCACCGCGACTTCGCCGGCTTCGACCGCGTGTACCGGGAGCACTTCAGCGAGCCGAGGCCGGTGCGCACCACGGTCGGCTCCCGGCTGATGGGCATCCTCGTGGAGATCGACGTGGTGGCGCTGCGCCGCGCTTCCTGACCGCGGGTACGCGTCCGGGCCGGCCCGTCCGACGGCGAGCCGGCCCGGACCCCGGTGACTCCCCGGGGTGCGTCATGACGTCGGTGGCGGGTCGTCGCTCGGTGGCTCAGGCGTCGTCCTCGCGCACGTTCCAGAGCGCCAGCAGTTCCGGCCACTGCGGTGCGGGGCCGGTCAGCGGAGTCGCGGCCGGGGCGCGCAGGGCCGACAGGGTGAGGTCGAGGTAGCGGGTCCGCAGCTGGTCCACGCGTTCCGGGGACGATCATGGTCTGCATCCGTGCGTACGAACCGACGGAGACGAGGCAGGGCTGCCAGATTCAGCATGTGGAGAGGAGCGGCAGGGGCCGGATGCGCCGTCAGTGCTGTCGTCTAGGTTCTCTTCGTCGGGCCCGAGAGGCGGGCCGGCGTATCGGGAGGACTCGTCGCCGTGAGCATCCACATGCACCTGCGAGCCGTCGCGGAATCCGAGATCCGGGACGACCACACCTGGCTCACGGCGTTCATGTGGGAGGCCTGGGAGAACCACCCCGACGAGTGCGCGGCGGGCATCGCCGAGTCGCTGGACAAGGTCTGGGACTCCGTCAATGACCTCTACGCCGCTGCCGGTGCCCTTGACGCGGATGCCGACGAGTCCCGGGGCCTGCCGATCTACGGCGGGCGGCCGGTGGCACACAGTGCCGGTGCCGATCCCTCCAACCCGCCGCTGGGGATTCTGGATCCACGTGGCGTGTCACGGGCCGCGAGCTTCCTCGCACGTGTCTCATTCGACGAGCTGTGGAACGCCGCCGGTGCCCGGCTCGGCTGGACCGGCTGGGACGAGGCGCAGGTCAGGCAGGAGTTCCTCGACTACCACGACGGCCTCCGAGGGTTCTTCGGGCGGGCGGCTGCGGCAGGTCATGCCGTCGTCCGGGTCGTGTGGGCTTGAGACGTGCCGGCGCATAGGGTCGCCGCATGGTTGAACGGGATTGGGCAGACGTGCGGAAGCGGATTCTGGGGCTGAGTGCGCTCCCGGCGAGCCAGAACGTGTTCGGGGCACTCGGTCATCGGTGGGCGCTCGAGGCTCCGCTCGGCGAGGACGAGATCGTAGATCTGGAGGGCCAGATAGGCGTCCGACTGCCTTCGGAGTACCGGGACTTCCTCGCCATGGTCGCCGCCGGGGGCGCGGGGCCGTCCTATGGCGTCTTTCCCGTGCGACGCGTTCAGGGTCGTTGGCGCTGGGAGGGCGACGGTGCCGACCTGGCCGATCTGTCCAGGCTCGCGGAGCCGTTCCCCGGCACCGGCCTGGACCCAGAGGTCTACGAACAACTGCTGGCCGAGTGTCCGGAGGAGGAGGACTTCGAGGAGATCGAGGACTTCGACACCGCCATGGAGACGTGGGACGAACGATGGGAAGCCGTCATGTTCGCCCCCGAACGCACCACCGGCGCCGTCGTGATCTGCCACCACGGCTGTGCCCAGCGTGACTGGCTGGTCCTCAGCGGCTCCCACCGCGGCACTGTGTGGTCTGATCCCCGCGTGGATGACGCGGACCTCAAGCCTCTTGTCGACGCCGAGGGAAGGCCCTTGACCTTCGGTGGCTGGTTCGCCAACTGGCTGGACAAGGCCGAGCACGATGTTCGGCAAGCCTCGCTGGGCTCCTGAAGCTGAAGTAGGTGCCGGGCACCGCCGCCGTGCGCAGGCCCCCGCTGCGCGCGGCCGGCCTGGGGTCGACCCGAACGTGCGCGCCGAGCGCACGGCCGGGCTGCCCAGGTGGTCGGCGCGTCGATCAGTCAGCGGCAACGGTCGGGGGAGCGGTAGCGGCGGAATCGCGGATGCCCAGGCGCAGGTGTTCCACGTGGAACAGGGCCTGGTCAAGGAGTTCGGCCACGTGGTTGTCGTAGAGGGCGTAGACGATGGAGCGTCCGTGTCGTTCGCCGGTGACCAGGCCCAGGTTGCGCAGCAGGCGCAGCTGGTGGGAGCAGGCGGAGGCCTCCATGCCGACCGCCTCGGCGAGATCGCTCACCGAGCACGGACCCTCCTGGAGCCGGGCCAGGATGTGCAGCCGTGAGGGCGTGGCGAGGGCCTGGAGGGTGGCGGCGACATCGGCGGCCCCGACCGCGTCCAGGCGCTCGCGCGTGGTGGCGTTGCTGTCCCTGCCGGTTCCGTGGCCCATCAGGCCATCATACTGATGAAACATGAAGACCTATTCATGTATTCATGTATGGTGAGGGTGTCGCCCCGCTCCACCCCAGTCCGCCCTGAAGGGTTGTTCGGCATGTCCTCTGTCCTCGACCAACGGCCCGCACCGCCCGCCGCCGGGCCGCGGCCGGCGGCTCCGCGGCGCCGCACGCGGGTGCTGGCGTTGCCCGAGGCCCGGTGGGCGCTGGCGTCGCTGGTTCTGTTCCTCCTCGCGCTGCCCCTCCACCTCGCGGGCGGACCGTCCTGGCTCTGGGGCGCGCTGTTCGCCGCCACCTACATCACAGGCGGGTGGGAGCCGGGGTGGGAGGGGCTGAAGGCCCTGAAGGACAAGGCCTTGGACGTGGACCTGCTCATGGTCGTCGCCGCGCTCGGCGCCGCCGCCCTCGGGCAGGTCCTCGACGGGGCGCTGCTGATCGTCATCTTCGCGACCTCGGGCGCCCTGGAGGCGGTCGCGACCGCCCGCACCGCCGACTCGGTGCGCGGGCTCCTCGACCTCGCGCCCACCACCGCAACCCGCCTCCTGCCCGGCGGGGGAGAAGAGACGGTGCCCGCCGACTCCCTCGCAGTGGGCGACACCGTCCTGGTGCGGCCCGGTGAGCGGATCGGTGCCGACGGACAGGTGATCGACGGGGCCTCGGACGTCGATCAGGCCACCATTACCGGCGAGCCCCTGCCCGCCGCCAAGCGGGCCGGGGACGAGGTGTTCGCCGGCACCGTCAACGGCACCGGCGCCCTGCGAGTCCGAGTCGAGCGGGATCCCTCCGACTCGGTCATCGCGCGGATCGTGAGGATGGTCGAGGAAGCCTCCGAGACCAAAGCCCCCACCCAGTTGTTCATCGAGAAGATCGAGCAGCGGTACTCGATCGGCATGGTCGTCGCCACCCTCGCCGTCTTCGCCGCCCCGCTCGCCTTTGGCGCCGAGCTCTCCTCGGCCCTGCTGCGGGCGATGACGTTCATGATCGTTGCCTCGCCCTGCGCGGTGGTGCTGTCCACGATGCCGCCGCTGCTGTCCGCGATCGCCAACGCCGGCCGCCACGGTGTCCTGGCGAAGTCCGCCGTCGTCATGGAACGCCTCGGGCAGGTCGACGCGGCAGCCCTGGACAAGACCGGCACCCTGACCGAGGGCACGCCCCGCGTCACCGACACCCGCCCCGCACCCGCCTCCGGCCTCGACGGGGACGAGCTGCTGGCGCTGGCCGCAGCCGCCGAGCACCCCAGCGAGCACCCAGTGGCCCGCGCCGTCGTCGCCGCGGCCCGCGAACGCGGCCTCACCCCCGCCGAAGCCACCGGCTTCACCTCCGAGCCCGGTGTCGGTGTCACCGCCACCGTGGGCGGCCGCACCGTCCAGGTCGGCGCGCCAACCCGGCTCGCCACTACGGGGGATGAGGCGAGCGGCAACTTGGTGCGGGCCCTCGAGGACCGGGGCCGTACCGCAGTCCTCGTTCTGCGCGACGGTGCACCGGTCGGGGTGCTGGGCATCTCCGACCGGCTCCGTCCCGACGCGAGGACCACCGTCGCCGCCCTCGCCGCCCTGACCGGCCGCACACCGGTCCTGCTGACCGGTGACAACGAGCGCGCGGGCCGCCACCTGGCCGCCGAGGTCGGCATCACCGACGTCCGCGCCGGGCTCCTCCCGCAGGACAAGGCCGCCACCGTCCAGGGCTGGGAGGCCGAGGGACGCAAGGTCCTGGTCATCGGCGACGGTGTCAACGACGCCCCCGCCCTGGCCGCCGCCCACACCGGCATCGCCATGGGCAAGGCCGGCTCCGACCTCGCCCTGGAAACCGCCGACGCCGTTGTCGTCCGCGACGAACTCGCCACCATTCCCGCCCTCGTCGGCCTCTCCCGGCAGGCCCGCCGCCTCGTCATCCAGAACCTGGTCATCGCCGGGACCTTCATCACCGTCCTCGTCGCCTGGGACCTGATCGGCACGCTCCCGCTGCCGCTCGGCGTCGCCGGCCACGAAGGCTCCACCGTCCTCGTCGCCCTCAACGGCCTGCGCCTCCTGCGTGAGCGCGCCTGGACCAACCCCCTCCCGAAGGGGACCGGGTGAGCCGTCGCACTCGCCGGGACAGCACGGCCGCGCCGAGCGGTGCGGCACGCTGCACCGTCACCGTCTGCAGGGGATGCTGCTGCGGCACCGTGGCCAAAGTGCCCCGCCTCGACCACGAAGCCCAGCTCACCGACCTGCGCAGCACTCTGTCCGGCATCGCGGCCATCCGGCGCACCGACTGCCTCGACGCGTGCGAGCGCGCCAACGTCGTCGTCATCCAACCCTCCGCCGAAGGACGCAAGGCGGGAGGCAGGCCGGTCTGGCTCGGTCAGGTCAACGACCCCGGTGCCGCCGCCGACATCGCCGCCTGGGTCCGCGAGGGCGGCCCCGGCCTGGCCGAGCCGCCCGCCGTCCTCGACCTGTACGCCTTCCAGCCCTCCCGCCGCGTCCGCGCCGAGCTCCACGACGAGTAGAGACCGCCCGCCGACGCCACGATCCCGTCCCCGAGGCCGGGCGAGTCCCGTGCCGTTCAGGTCGATCCCCTATCGTGCCCGCGCACCGTGGAACCTGTCCGCGAGCGCATCCGGCAAGGAGAGCACCGTGAGCAGTACGCCCCCACCCGCAGCCGGGCTGCCGGACGAACTTCAGCGGCGCCTGGGCGTACCGGACGCGGTGACGATCGGTCTCGGATCGATGATCGGCGCCGGGATCTTCGCCGCCCTGGCACCGGCCGCTCGCGCCGCGGGCTCCGGCCTGCTGCTCGGCCTGACCCTGGCCGCGGTTGTCGCCTACTGCAACGCCACGTCCTCCGCCCGGCTCGCCGCCCTCTACCCGGCCTCGGGCGGCACCTACGTCTACGGGCGGGAGCGCCTGGGCGAGTTCTGGGGCTACCTCGCCGGCTGGGCGTTCGTAGTGGGCAAGACCGCCTCCTGCGCGGCCATGGCCCTGACCGTGGGCACCTACCTCTGGCCCGGCCAGGCCCACGTGGTCGCGGTTGCCGCCGTGGTGGCCCTGACCGCCGTCAACTACACCGGCGTCCAGAAGTCCGCCCTGCTCACCCGCGTCATCGTGGCCGTCGTCCTCGCGGTCCTCGTCGCACTCGTGGCCACCTCCCTGACCTCCGGCGCCGTGGACGCGGCGCGCCTGGACATCGGTGCGGACGCGACGGCGGGCGGGGTACTCCAGGCGGCCGGACTGCTGTTCTTCGCGTTCGCCGGCTACGCCCGCATCGCCACCCTCGGCGAAGAGGTCCGCGACCCGGCCCGCACCATCCCGCGCGCCATCCCGATCGCGCTCGGCGTCACCCTCGTCGTCTACGCCGTCGTCGCCGTCTCCGGCCTGCTCGTCCTGGGTCCGGACGGTCTCGCTGCCGCCGGGGCCCCGCTGACGGAGGCCGCGCGCGCCGCCGACGCCGGCTGGCTCGTCCCTGTCGTACGCGTCGGCGCCGCCGTCGCCGCCCTCGGCTCCCTGCTCGCCCTCATCCTCGGCGTCTCCCGCACCACCCTGGCCATGGCCCGCGACCACCACCTTCCCCACGCCCTGGCAGCCGTGCACCCGGAGTTCAAGGTCCCCCACCGCGCCGAACTCCTCGTCGGCGCCATCGTCGCCATCGCGGCCGCCACCACGGACGTCCGCGGAGCGATCGGGTTCTCCTCCTTCGGCGTCCTGGCCTACTACGCCATCGCCAACGCCTCGGCCTGGACCCTGACCCCGGCCGAAGGACGCCCGGCCCGCATCATCCCCGTAGCCGGTCTGGCCGGCTGCCTCGTCCTGGCCTTCGCCCTTCCGCTGTCCTGCGTCGTCATCGGAGCCGCCGTACTCCTCGTCGGAGCCGCCGCGTACGCAACGCGCCGTCTCATGACCCACCGCCGGTAGGAACGCACCGCACCGCTGGCTCCCGGCGCCCGCCCCGGCCGACAACGGAGTGCCGCCTGCCCGACCGGCTGCGGATGCCCGGTCTGCCCGGGCTTACCATCCACGGGGTGACGCGAAGTGTCACCGGACCGTGGAAGGGGTGGGTGGCGTGGAACTGGACGAGCTCGGGCTCGTGCCGGAGGAGTCGGTTGTCTACCAGATGCTGATCGCCCATCCGCCGGCCCCTGCGGAAGCGATCGGTGCCGCGACCGGTCTGTCCGTCGAACGGGCCGCGGCCGCCCTGTGTTCCCTCGTGACCAGGGGCCTTGTTGTCCGTGCCGCCGACGGCCATCGCTATGCCGCGGCGCCTCCGGCCGTCGCCCTGGGGGCCGAGCTGGCGGTGCACCGCGAGCGGCTGCAGCGCGCCGAGCTGACGGTCGCGCGGCTCACGGAGGCGTACCGCATGGCGACCGCGGACCGTGCGCAGCGCGAACTCGTGGAGATCGTCGAGGGTGGTGAGGCCATCGCTACGCGCTACCGCCAGTTGCAGTTGTCCGCGCGCCACACCATCGACATCTTCTCGGCGGGCAGGCCCCAGGCGGTCACCCCGGCGGACAGTGAGGAAGTCACCGCCATCGCCCGCGACGTGCGGGTGCGCGCCGTGATCGACCAGGGCTTCATGCGCGAACCGGGTGCCGCGGAGAACGTCGCGCAGTCCCTCGCCGACGGGGTCCAGGTGCGGACCGTCACCGAAGTGCCGTACAAGCTGATCCTCTGCGACGACTCCGTGGCGATGCTGCCCCTGCACGGCCGGAACGCCGACGTCGACCCGGCGGTCGTTCTGCACGGCGGGCTCACCCATATGGCCCGGGAGCTGTTCGAGCAGGTGTGGGAGCGCGGCAGCCCGTACCAGGGGGAGCCGGGTGCCGGTGTCGACCCCGTCGACGTGCACATTCTGCGTCTGCTGCTCGCCGGGCTCACGGACACGGCCGTGGCCACGCAGGTGGGGCTTTCGGCGAGGACGGTGCAGCGCCGCATCCAGCTGATGATGTCCCACGCCGGTGCGACCTCGCGGCTCCAACTGGGCTGGTACGCGGGGCAGCACGGGTGGGTGTGACCGCCGTCTGCCACACCCACCCTGATCATGGCCCTGCTTAATTCAGGGTGACCGCCCGGATCACGTCCTGCTCGACCGTCAGCCCGCCCGGGCCTTGGGCCGTCGTCCGCAACGACACCGACTTCGCGGCACGCGGCGTGTCCAGGACCGTCACCCAGCGGCCGTCGCCGGTCCGCTTGAGCACGGCGTCCTGCCAGGTCGCCCCTTCGTCGTACGAGACCTGGCACGTGGCCGACGTGGCCGCGGTCCTTCCGTCGTACGTCGCCGAACGCAGTCCGAGATCGAGGCGCTTGCCTGCCCTCGCCGTGCCCTGTACGTCCGTGCCGACGTCGTACGTGAGATTCAGCATCGGCACATCGGCACGAGCCGTCCCCGTCGGCAGCGGCTTGTAGTCGAAGCCCCACGTGGTGCTCGTCCTCGTGGTGCCCGGCCACGCGGCGGTGGTGCGCTGTCCCGTCGCCACGAGCCGGTACGACCCCGCCGTCAGGTTGTACGCACGGCCCGACTGGGCATTGAACGTGGCCAGTCGCGTGTCGCCGCGATAGAGCGAGGTCTGCTTGCTTCCACCACCGGCCCCGACGTGGTTCTCGTCGCCCGCGCCGGACCACATCGCGACGTTCCAGTTCAGGGAGTTGCTGCTCGTCTGGTACGGGACGTAGGTGTCACCCAGGCGCGCGGCCTGGACCGGCTTGAACCAGGCGGCGTCATAGCGGCGGCCACCGGCATACGAGTCCTTCGAGCCGCGCTCGAAGTAGCCGTCCGCCGCACCGAGTCCGGTGTGCTGCTCGTACCAGGACCCGACGGCGGTGGTGGCGCCGGTGACGTACTCCGTCGTCGCCCGCGACCACTTCTCGTAGCCGTCACCGCCCAGGCCCGCACCCCACGCCGGGATGAAGTAGCGCCCGCCGTAGCCGACAGTGCCCGGTGCGGCGTACACGCTGTTGTTCACGCGGGCGAGGTCGCCGTCGTCCGGCTCGTACGCCAGGGACCGGTCAGGGATGACGTCCTTGAACTGTTGCACCAGGTCGTAGCTGTAGTCCGGGTACTGCTGCTGCTTCACATGCAACCGGCCGCTGCCCGACTTGGCCGCGGAGACGAGACGCGCGCCGTCGTCGCGCCGGACGGAGGCGACGGTGAGCCCGTCGGCTCCGGTGTAGCTCTGGTACAGGCGCCCCGGCGCGTTGTTGACGACGATCAGCATGGCCGCGCCCGCGTCGGCGGCGGCCTGCGCGCGCTGCGTCGCGGTGACGTCGTCGGCGAGGTCGACGATCACGGCTTTGCCCCGTGCGTCGAGGCCCGTGTAGTCGGACGCCGTGCCCCGGCCCGCGTAGACGGTGCGCAGGGTCGACGGGCCGTCGTGGAACGTGGTGTCCGGCTGTGCCGTCAGCTCGATGTTCCGCCCGGTGCCGGTCTCGGCGTCGAGGGCCTTCTGCCGCAGCCGCCAGTGCAGGAACGCGCGCAGCGAACCGTGCGCCACCTTCTGTGTCGGTGCCAGGTACAGGGAGTCGTACTTGCCGGCCAGCAGCCAGGAGGTGGACCAGTTGACACCGGAGCCGTCGTCGTAGGTGCGCTGGAGGTTGAAGACGGCCTGCGTCTCCTCGCTCTCCCCCTCGGTGACCGCGTATGCCCTGCGTACCTTCGTCGCGTCCAGGTCGGCCGTGCCGGAGGTGTGGCCGGCGCCGAGCGTTGCTTCGTCGGAGATGAGCAGGGCCTGGCCGAGCGAGTCGGCGGTGTCGCCGGGCACTTCGACGTAGGCGGTCGAGGTGTAGCGGCCGGGTGGCAGCCGCAGCGTCTTCTCGCCGTCGACGGCGATGAGTATGGAGTCGGAGGAGTCCGCCGTGTGCAACGCGACGTTGCCCGACAGCGGCTTCCCGTCCCGGCCCCTCAGCCTGATCGTGTAGTCGTATTTCTCCGCCTCCTTGAAGAGAGCGAAGCCGGTGTGTGCGACCGCCTTGCCGGTGGCGGTGTCCGTCGCGACGACATGGCCGGAGAACGTGGTGCCCGCGGGAACCCGGGACGGGTCGAGCGTCAGGGTCACGTCGGTGGTGGCGTGGGCCGGGACCGTCACCGAGGACCGCGACAGCGTGTACGCGTCGGCGTCCGTGTCGAGGGCGAGGGCGAGCGTGACGTCCGCGTCACCGTCGTTGCGGTAGGTGACCGTGCGGGTCGTCGTCCTCGCGTCGGCGTTCGGCCAGTCGTACGCGGCCGCCTCGACGGAGCCCGTGGCCTCGATGGTGGAGCCGATGGCGGAGGCCACGTTCACCCGGCCGGTGCCCACCTCGTAGGGGGTCTCAGCGGTCTTGTCGGACGTCGACATCAGCGCGCTCTTGATGCGTTCGCCCGTCCAGTCCGGGTGCCGTTGCTTGAGGATCGCGGCCGATGCGGCGACGAGCGGGGTCGCCATCGACGTCCCGCTCATCGTCCGGTACGGACCGCCCGTCCATCCCGGCACGGACTGCGAGGCGGCGGCGGTCACGTCCACACCGGGCGCGGAGACGTCCGGCTTGAGCCCGTGCGTACCGGTGAGCGGGCCCTGGCTCGAGAAGGGTGCGCGCTCGTCGTTCCCGTCGACCGCGGCCACCGTCAGCGCGGAGGCCGCGGCGCCCGGGGCACCGATGGTGCCCGGGTCGTACGCGTTGCCCGCCGCGATGACGAACAGCGGACCACCGTCCGCGGAGAGCTCGTTGACGGCCTGGGACATCGGATCCGTGCCGTCGGACCCCTCGGGGGAGCCGAGGCTCATCGACACGATGTCCGCGCCCTGGGCCTTGGCCCACTCCATGCCCGCGATCGAGTACGACTCGTCGCCGGTGCCCTCGTTGCCGAGCACCTTGCCCACGAGCAGTTGCGCCCCCGGGGCCGCGCCCTTCTCCTTGCCCTCGGATGCGGCGCCGGTACCGGCGATGGTGGAGGCGGTGTGCGTGCCGTGGCCGTTGCCGTCGTCGACGCTCTGGCCGGGTACGAAGCTCGCGCTGGCCTCGACCTGTCCGGCCAGGTCCGGGTGGTCGAGGTCGGCGCCCGTGTCGAGTACGGCGACCTTGACGCCCTTGCCGTCCAGCCCCTGTTGCCAGGCGTCCGTGGCCCTGATCTGCGTGGTCTCCGTGGCGAGCGAGGCATCGACCTTGCCGTCGAGCCACAGCTTGCCGATGCCGCCCGACAGGGACTTGGGATCGGAGCCGGCGGCGATGCCCTTCCAGAACGAGGCGGCCCGGCTCTTGTCGGCGCGCATCGCGTTCGCGTGGATCGAGGGAAGCCGC
This sequence comes from Streptomyces sp. NPDC052299, assembly GCF_040679335.1. Lineage (NCBI taxonomy): Bacteria > Bacillati > Actinomycetota > Actinomycetes > Kitasatosporales > Streptomycetaceae > Streptomyces > Streptomyces sp. NPDC052299. Next base: position 365,417 of record NZ_JBFAUP010000002.1, read on the forward strand.
CGGACCGACTCGGCCCCGGCGGGCGCGGCGGGGGCCGCGGCCTTCGCCGTACGGGAGTCGGCCGAGGCGGTCGCGATCACCGGGAGAGTGTCGGAGTGCGCGTCGTCGTACCCCATCGCCACCAGACCGGTGACGTTGAACAGCCGCTCGTCGAGCTTTCCGGCGGCGAGCAGCGACATGGCCCGGAGCGGGATGACGTACGTGTCGGCGCCGCGCGTCTGCACCTCGACGCCGGCGGATTCGGCTCCGCTCGGGTCCACGGTCACGACGTCGTGGCTGCCGGGCAGATCGGTGTAATGCACGAGATCACCCGTGACGAGCGTGATGTCGTAGGACTTGCCGACCGGTACACCGGCCCCGCTCCCGGAGCCCGGGTCGGCGTCGGCCGCCGGGGCGGTGACCGATCCCCACCCGATGAGCGCCATGGTGAGCGCGGTGGCGGCGGGGAGGTATCGGCGTCTGGATATGGATCGCATGGGAACGGTCTATCCGGTCCGGAGGATCTCGCGCACCGACGGAAACTGTCGAGTTCCCGCCATGGCGAAAACCGGACGCAATGGTATCCCCACGGCCTCGGGCGCGATCCGAGTAGCCCTGACGGCACGGACCACGACTGGAGCCCCGACGCGCCGGCGGCCGACACGCTTGCCGCACTGACGATCACGCCCGCGGAGGCCGCTACCCTCGCCGGCGGATGGCGCGACCTGCCCATCGAGCAGTTCCGCCGGCTTCGGTGGCACAAGAACCCGACGGCTCATCTGGAGGCCCTGCTCGGCTACCTGGCACCCCCCGTCTCGACCCGCCGATTGCTGACCTGAACGGCAGACCAGAACCGGGGCAAACAACAGCCGTAAATCAACTCCAAGTTCGGACAAACCTGCGCTCGGAATCCGATGCTCCCGGTGATGTTCAGTCAACCCAGACAACCACTGCCATGCCCTGCCGACCGGCAATGCCGTAGAAGCTCCGCAGCAGTGCGAAGTGCTCAGCAAGATACGTACCTGGGTCTCCAGCGAACGCCGAGAACCCCCCGACTTCCCGGTAGGCCGGAAGTGTCGCCAGCAAGGAGTCGATCTCCATGGCTGCGAGCGCGCGAGCCACCTCGGTCACGGTCGCAGGGGCCAGCAGAGCGGGAGGGCCATCGAAACCGTCGTACACCTCAGGATGGTCGAGGAAGGCGACCGGAGTGTTGAGATCTCCGCAGATGCTCCGTTCAAGGATGCCGATATTCCGCGAATCCGGCTGCGCCCATCGGTAGAAATTGAGCAGTTCCCAGACCGCCCAGCCCAGATCCAGGGTGTCTTCGCCAGGCGGGCCCCAGTGAGGATCACCGTCCGGCGCGGACGCGGCAGCTTCACGACACCGGTCGAGGTACTGGAGAGACACGCGTGCGAGTTGCTGGGTCAAGGCCATGCATCGGAGTATCACCAGCAATGATCGAGCGGGGCAGCGATTTTCTCCCCACAGGGCAGCACGCGGGTCAGCACGTCAGCAGAACACCGAAACGAATCCCGCATCGGTTCCGTCGCAGGTCCGGCGGATGTCGTTACGGTGGAACGGCGGGGCGGCAAGGCCGGCCGCGGCACCCTCCCACCCCCAGGAGCCCCATGAGCACGCACCACCCCATCGCGATCATCGGCGGAGGTCTCGGTGGCCTCACCGCCGCCCGGGTCCTCCACGTCCACGGCATCGAGGCGGCCGTCTTCGAACTGGAGCCGTCCCGGCAGGCCCGTACCCAGGGCGGCATGCTCGACATCCATGAGGAGAACGGCCAGAAGGCCCTGCACGCCGCCGACCTCTACGACGGCTTCCTCCAGATCATCCACGAAGGCGGGCAGGCCATGCGCCTGCTCGGCCCCGACGGCACCGTCCACGTCTCGGAAGAGGACGACGGCACCGGTGGCCGGCCCGAGGTCGACCGCGGGGACCTGCGCGACCTGCTCCTCGACTCCCTCCCGGCCGGCACGGTCCACTGGGGCAGGAAGGCCACCGGCGTCCGCGCTATGGGCGGCGGACGCCACGAAGTGACCTTCGCCGATGGCTCCGCCCTCACCACCGACCTGCTCATCGGCGCCGACGGCGCCTGGTCACGTGTACGTCCCCTGCTCTCCGACGCCGTGCCCGCCTACACCGGCATCTCCTTCGTGGAGAGCGACCTGCTGGAGGCCGAGACCCGCCACCCGCGCAGCGCGGCCGTCGTCGGTGGCGGGTTCTTCCTCTGCCTCGGCGACGAGCGCGGCTTCCTCGCCCACAAGGAGACCGACGGCAGCGTCCACGTCTACGCCGCCCTCAAAGCGGACGAGGGCTGGCTGGACACGGTCGACTTCACCGACCTGTCGGCCGCCAAGCAGGCCGTGCTCGCCCGCTTCGAGGGCTGGGAGGAGACCCTGCGCGGTCTGATCGCCGATGCCGACACCATGACCCCGCGCCGTATCCATGCCCTGCCGGTGGGCCACCGTTGGGACCGGGTGCCGGGCGTGACCCTGCTCGGCGACGCCGCTCACGTGATGTCGCCCTTCGCCGGCGAGGGCGCGAACCTCGCCATGTTCGACGGTGCCGATCTCGCCTCGGCCATTGCCGCCCACCCCGGCGACACCGAGGCGGCTCTGTACGCCTACGAGGAAGCCCTCTTCCCGCGCAGCGAAGCCTCAGCCGCCGACTCCGCCCAGAGCCTGGAGACGACGTTCGGCCCGCGGGGCCTGGAGGCGATGACCGCGTTCTTCACCACCGGGCCGGCGGCCCCGTAACCCCCCGGCCACGAGCCCATTGGCCTCCCCACGGGGCAGGTGCCCACATCGCACACAGCCCTGTGCGGCAGAGGCTGTCTGCATTTCCGGGACGACGACGGGCAGGCCTGGGTCGAGGCCGAAGCCGAACGGGCGGCGCCGCGCCGCCACGTATCACGGGTGCTGCGGCAAGTCGTCGTCCGCGAGCAGGCGACGCATCGCTCCCGCCGCGAAGTCGGACACGGTCGTCAGATCGTCGCCCTCGTCGATTCTGCGGATGCACGCATCGACGACTGCCTGCACCACCGCCACGATCAGCTCCGGCTGCGGCCGCCCCAGTTCGCGTACGACGCGGGCTAGCGCCTCATGCAGTGAGACGTGCAGATTCCGCACCCGCTCCCGCGCCGACGGGGAGAGCGCGTCGCGCGAGAGTGCGGACAGCCAGCCGTGGGTGCCGCGGGCGGCCTGTTCGAGGTTGGCCCTGACATAGGCGGCGACCTGGGCGGCGGGCGTGGTCTCGGCCGCGATGGCCTGCTCCACCGCGTCGATCCAAGCGGGGAACTCACGGGTGACGACGAGTTCGAGCAGGTCGTCGATGGAGTTGAAGTAGCGGTAGATGCTGTTGCGGGCGATCCCGGCTCGCGCGGCAACGGCTCCGGCCGTGAGGGCTTCGGCGCCGCCCTCCTTCAGGAGCTCCTCGGCCGCGTCGATCAGCTGGGCGAGCCGCTGGGCCCGGTGCTCCCGGACGCTGCCGGCTTCGATCTTGGGCATTTTTCTTCGCTTCACCTCGGACGCTGTGCCGTCTCCCGCCAACCTACCCCCACGTCCGGGAGACCGGGCGAGCATGTTAGCTTGCCAAAACTTAGAGACACCCTGTCGCTAAGTTCTGTCCGTGTTTTCTGCCGAAGGCTGTCCGATGCCACCGATGACCTCCCTCCCTCTGCTCCGATGTCTCCTGGGATCGAAGAAGCGCGCCGCCGTGGTGGTGGCCTTCTGGGTCCTGATCGCGGGCCTCCTCGCCGGGCTCGCCCCGGCCCTGGAATCCGTCGAGGACAACGCGTCCGCCAACCTGCCGCCCGCCGCCTCCGACTCCATGAAGGCCCGTGATCTCGTCCGCGCCCAGCTTCCGGGCCAGGACGCGACGCCGGCGATCATCGTGATCCGGGGCAGGGGCACCGACGCCGCGGCGAGCGCCACGCGGGCGGTCGCCGCCATCACCTCGGCCCTTTCCGGAACGAGCCGGCCTCAGCACGTCGTGAGCGTGGTCTCCGCGGTGACCGCTCCCGACGCCGCGGCCGAGTTGGTCTCGCGGGACCGGGGCGCCCAGTTGGTCATCGTGCCCATGAAGGGAAGCCCTTCGGACGAGTCCTTCCAGACCGCGGTCGACGCGGTGCGTGACCTCGCGTCCGACCGGGCCGGGCCCGCCGACGTCGCGGTGACCGGCCCCGCCGGGATCGCCACCGACACCGTGAAGGTCTTCAGCGGCGGTGACAAGGTCCTGCTGCTGGCCACCATCGTGCTCGTCCTGATCATCCTGCTGGCGATCTACCGCTCGCCCCTGATGGCACTCGTGCCGCTTCTCGCGGTGGGCGTGGCCATGCGCGTGGCGGAGACGCTCGGCGCGATTCTCGCGGACGCCGGAGTCATCACGGTCAGCTCCCAGACCGCCTCGATCATGACCGTGCTGCTGTTCGGGGTGGGCACGGACTACGCGCTGATCATCACCGCCCGCTACCGCGAGACCCTGCTCGACGAGCCGGACCGCGCCCGCGCGATGCAGACGGCCGTGCGCCGCACCGCCGAGTCCGTCCTCGCCAGCGCCTCAACCATCGTGCTGGCCATGTTCGCCCTGCTCGTGGCCGCCTCCCCGGCACTCCACGGCTTCGGACCGTATCTCGCTCTGGGCGTGGCCGTCATGGCGCTGGTGGCGTTCACCTTCATCCCCGCCCTCGTCCTCCTGTTGGGCCGGGGCGTCTTCTGGCCCGGGGGCGTGGACAAGGCCGCCGAACGCAGTCGCGGCGCAGGCATCTGGCACCGCGTCGCCGCCCTGATCGCACGGGCTCCCGTCAAGGTGGCCTCGGCAGTGATCGCACTCCTCGTGGTGCTGAGTGCGGGACTGCTCGGCTACCAGGAGAGCTTCAACACCCTCAGCGGCTTCCGCGCTGCCACCGAGTCCGAGCAGGGGCAGCACCTCATCCAGGAGGAATTCGGGCCCGGCGAGATCGCACCCAGTACCGTCGTCGTCCGCTCCCGGGACAACCTGCGCTCCAGCCCCGCGCCCGCCGCCATCGCCACCGCGCTCACCGACGCCGCTCACGTCAGCCGTGTCGCAGAGCCCCGCATGGGCGAGGACGGCAGGACCGTCTTCTACGACGTCGTCCTCGACCTCGACCCGTACAGCTCGAAGGCACTCGACGCGATCGGTCCCCTCAAGCAGGCCACCCAATCCGCGGCCCGGACCGCCGGAGTGCGGGACGCCACGGTGCTCATCGGCGGCGAGACCGCGCAGAACGCCGACATCCGCTCCGCCCTCGACCGCGACACGACCTTCATCGTGCTCCTGGTCCTGGCCATCGTCACGGCGGTCCTCGTCCTGCTGCTCCGCTCGCTCCTTGCCCCGCTCTACCTGGTCGCGACCCTGATCCTGTCGTTCCTGGCCACCCTGGGCGCGACCACCTTCTTCACCGTGACCGTCCTCGGTGACGACGGCATCGGCAACCGCGTGACCGCGTACATCTTTGTCTTCCTCGTCGCGCTCGGCGTCGACTACAACATCTTCATCATGAGCCGGTTCAAGCAGGAACTGCGCACCCGGCCCCCGGCGAAGGCGATCACCGCCGCCCTGACGCGCACCGGCGGCGTCGTCTCCTCCGCGGGCCTCATCCTCGCGGCGACCTTCGCCGTCCTGATGACCCAGCCGATCCGCGAACTGTTCCAGTTCGGATTCGCCATGGCCTTCGGCATCCTGCTGGACACCTTCCTCATCCGTCCGCTTCTGGTCCCCGCCCTCGTCCGCCTGCTCGGCAACCGCGCCCTGTGGCCCGCACGCCCGGGGACCCCGCAGACTCCGTTCACGCCCACCTCCGAACCGCCTTCCGCCGTGGCGCCGGCTGCACGGGCCGCCGGGACCGGCTCCAGCCGGCTGCTCCGCGCGTTCACCTGGATCGCTATCGTCGAGGCGTGCACGTGGGCAGGTCTGCTGGTCGGGATGTACCTCAAGTACGTTCCCGAAACCACGGAGCTCGGCGTACGGATCTTCGGCGCCCTCCACGGCGCCGCCTTCATCGTCTACGTGTCCCTGACCGTCCTGATCGCGATCCGCCTGAAGTGGCGGCTGGGCCGGACCACGATCTTCGCCCTGCTGGCCGCCGTACCGCCGTTCATGACCGTCGCGTTCGAAATCTGGGCCCGCCGCACGGGCCGCCTCCCTCAGGCGGCCGCGGACGCGAGCCCGACTCCAGCCCCGAAACCGCACCCCGCGGAGTGACTCGATGCGCGTTGCTCACACGCGAGTGACGTGCTGGTCCAGGACGGCCCGCAGCCGTTCGAGGCTCTCGGCCTCATGCAGGCCCCGCTTGGGCAGGACGCTGAGGTACATGATGTTGGGGTCCCGGCTCAGCAGGACGAAGTGGCCGACAGTCTCCCGGTAGCCCTGGAAGACGGACCACTTGAGGGTCAGCGTGCTGTGGTCGGTCCGGCAGGTGATCCCCGCCGGGGAAACAGTGGCGCGGTACTCGCCCTGCCAACCGACAAGCCGCTGCACACTGGCGGCCTGCAGGCGCGGGTACCCCCACACGATCAGAACGACGAGCAAGAACAGAACAGTTGAGACCAGGTCGAAATTCCCACGACCCACAACGGAGAACAACCACTGCCCGATCCACAGGGTGAGGAACACACCCCGCAGCAGCAACCCGGTCCGTTTGATCCGCCCTCGGACCCGCAGGCCGACCAGTGTGTCCTCCGGCCGGGGGCGGTACACCATCTCGACCGCGCTCTGCTCGTCCACGGAATCGTCAGACGTTCGCGCGTTGTGCACGCCCTCGGCGCTGCGGCCCTCGGCCATGGCGAAACCCCCTGCAAAGATCGCGGACCCTGCCGAACCTCAGTGCCGGGGCGGACGGCCGCCGCGGCGGGGCAGGTGGCGGTCGAGTATGCCACGCAGCCGGTTGGTGTCGTCCCTGCCCAACGCACGCGTGGGCAGCTAGTGCACGATGAGCCGGTACGGAGCGTGCGTCAGCAGGACGACAACTCAGCGCACACCTCGTGCGCTTCGTCCAGCGCCTGGCCCGGAGGGCCACCATCAGGAGCCACCCTGGCCAGGGCACGGTCCTCCTTGTCGTGCGGACCGGCTGACCTGCGCAATCGTCACCCAACTGGCGTTGACCCGCGCCCCGGCCACCCGCGATAGTGACGCGTCCGGCCGTCGCCGGTCGCTTCACAGGGTGGGGATCTTCATGCACGACACCGGGCACACGAACACGCCCGACATGGCACAGCCGGCAGAGCCGGAGGCGGCGCAGCGGTCACCGGAGGCCGCCGCCGCGCTGGAAGCCGTACGGGACGCGCTCGCGGCGAAGCGCAACGGCGAGGCACGCGAGCGGGCCACCTCCGCACTGGAGAGGTACGGCCCCGACCCGGAGCTGTACGCATTGCTGGGCCGGGCGCATGTCGCCGAGGACGACGACGACCACGACGACGAGGCCGAGCGCGTCTACCGTCGGGGCCTCGACGCCTTCCCCGACAACCTGGTCCTGCTCGCCGCGTACGCCGAACTCTGCAGGGCCGCCGACGGACTGGAGCGCCCCGGCCGCGCCGCTCGCGCCGCACGGCTCGTGGCGCGGATCGAGGAGCTGGCCCCCGGCTCGCCGGAGGCGCAGCAGCTCCGCGCCCCGGCTCCGCTCTGGACGACGCAGAGCGCGACGCCCCGGCACTCCCTCGCCCACACCCAGCGCCACGACGTCCGCCAGGCCCTGGCCGCCGCCCCCGGCCTGGCCGAGGCGGCCCGACTCGCCGAGGAAGAGGCGGGGCAGCACCCGCACAGCCTGCGCCTGGCCATCCGCGCCGAGACGCTCACCGCGTTCACCCGGCCCGGTCGCCCGCTGCTCCTGTGGCTGATCAGGGCGCCGTATCTGAGCGTCCTCGCCGTCCTGGCGGTGGGCGCCCTTACGCTTGTCCTCGACGCGTCGGCGCGCTGGTCGGTCTGGGCGGGTGCCGGCGCCGTACTGGCCCTCGTCCCGTACCGGCTGCTCACCGTGCTGGAGAGCGGCGCCCGCATCCGTGCCGCGGACCGCGTTCTGCCGCTCCCGGCGGGCGCATTGGAACCGGCGAGCCCGCTGTCCTCGCCGCCCCCGCCGGGGCTGCGTGACTTCGCGGTGCTGGGTGCGGCGCTCACCCTCGCGGTGTTCGCGCTCGTCTCGCCGGTGGCGCTCAGGTCCGTGCCGGCCGAGCCCACGGACTACCCGCGCTACACGGTCTCGCCGCCGTACGAGTTCCGGGGCGAGCCGCTGGCCTCCGCCGTGCCGGTGGTGGACGGGGTCGGCTCCGATCTCGCGTCGCTGTGGACGGAGACCCTGGACGTCGAGGGCGCGTTCGCCTACCTCTACGGCGACCTGTCGGTCCTGGAAAACAGCAGTGGCCCGGACGCGCTCATCTTCGGTGCGACGGGTGACTTCCGGGGCACCCCCGACGTGGCCCTGAAGAGCTACGAGTTGGGGCTGTCGGAGTCGGACTCGACCATCAACGAGATCTGGCAGCCGGATGCCGGTCCGGGCGGGGGCAGGCTCCGCTGCGTCTCGTACGCGGACGACGCGGAGGCTCCCGGCGCACATGTGGCGTGCAGTTGGGCGGACGACGGCAGTCTCGGCACGGTCGTCATGAACGAACACCTCGACCACGACGCCGCGTCGGAGGCCGCCCGCACGGCGCGGGACGCGGTGCTGCACGGGGGCGTACACGCCTAGGGCGTGTTGGCCAGGTTGCACGCGCTGCCCGCCGGGGCCGCTGTGGCACTGGCCGTCGTTGCCCCGCGCGCGTAAGTCTCAATCGGCCCGTGCCTTGAGCCGGCGCCGGCTCATGGTGCCGGTCAGCGGCCGCATCCGACGCGTTCCGTTGACAGGGCCAGGTCGTCCAGGCGCAGGTCGTAGGAGTCAGGGGTGGGATCGCCCTGGTAGAGCTGCCAGCCGATGCGGACGGTGTCGATGGAGGGGAGGACGAAGTCCACCGGATTGCCTCCGTGCCGGGTGGTGGTGACGGTCATGTCGGGCTGGGGCTCGCCGTCGATCCATACCGCCACGCGGTTGTCCGAGGCGTCCACCTCCCATTCCAGGCACGTCCACTTCCCCGGTTCGGCCGGGGCGGACTCGCGCCAGTCGGTCCAGTCGCCCGTGGGGCCTCCGTCGGAGCCGATGCCCCACAACTGCTCCCCGTCGCCGACGGTGGGTACGTACTGGCCGCCGATCGGGCGGACCACGCTGCCGTCGCCCCGGCCGGTGGCTTCCACCAGGGTGAAGTGGGCCCAGTCCGGAGCGGTGGGGAAGTCGTCGACCTTCACCCGCATCCGGCCGAAGAAGCTGTTGTCCGGGGCGGAGAACTCGTCGACCTCCAGGAACGCGTATCCGTTGCCCTCGGTGCGCACCCGGAGCACCTGGTTCGCGCCGCGCTTCCCGCCGTGTCCGCGGCCCTGCTCGCGTTCGACGGACAGCGTGCCGTTCCGGGTGTCCACACCCCAGTGCAGGCTGGTGCCCGCGCCGCGCGGCAGCCCCTCGAAGTCCTCGCAGAACAGTAACGCCGTGTCGGGGGCACAGCCATCGGTCGGCCGGCCGCTGTGGCGGTCGTGGGCCGGGGCGCCGCCGGTGGCGGCCATCACCGTGAAGCCGGTCAAGGCGACGGCGACGAGCAGCCGGGGCAGCCGCCGGCCGGCGAGGAGGGGATGGCGCATGCGAAGTTCTCCAATCGGGGCGAGGCGGTCGCAGGGGCATATGGGAGCGCTCCCATGAATCGTCGGCACCCTACGGCAACCGCTGCCCCCGCACCAGACGATTGCCGATAGTGCGCCGGCACCACCCGAGACCGCTGGGGCAATGCTCCCTCCCGCTCGTGGCGTTGCCGACCGGCGGCACGTCGTCGCCCGCCGCACCGACGCAGTACCGGGCCCAGCCGGAACGACGGGTTTCACCCGGCTGAAAGCGCGCCCGAAGGTCCGCTTCAGGCCCCCGCGCCCGGAGCTCGCTCTCAGACCTTCGTGTACGGCCCCAGGAAGCGGGCTCGTCCGCCCTCGACCCGGTAGAGAAAGATCCCGCCCTCGTACCGCACCCGTCGCACGGCGTCGAAGGACAGCGTCCGGGTGATGCCCGGGTGGGTGGTCAGAAAGAGGCGCTGCGCCATGCCTTCGCGCTCCGCCCCGGTGGCGCTGGTGGTGCGTGCCGCGCGGGCGATCAGCCCGACCGCGTCGTACGCCTCGGCGGCCCAACGGGCGGGAGCGGTGCCGAAGCGCTTCCGGTACGCGGCGGTGAACGCCTTCGCGGCCGGGACCGCCGCCGGGTCACTGTACGCCTGGGCGAAGACCCAGCCCTCGGAAGCCTTCCCGGCACCGCTGAGGAAGGCGGGCGCCAGTACCGCCCCCGTCGACACGCGGGTTCCGGTGAACCCGGCGGCCGCCAGGGCGGCGGCGCAGCGGGCGCCCCGGGCCGGGGACGTCGAGGCGAGGACGACGGCGTCCGCGCTCCCGGCGACCACCGCACGGGCCACCGGGCCGAAGTCATCGGTGTCCGCCGCGACCGGGTGCACGGTCACCTCGACACCTTCGGGCGGTGGGTCCCGGAAGGTCTTCGTGCCGGCCCAGGCACCCTCGATGTCGGCGCGGTCCTCCACGATCGCCACCCGGTCGGCCGGACGGACCTGGAACACGTAGCGCGAGATGCCGATGGGCAGCGCGCTGTCGAAGGGGCGGGCCACGCAGAGCGTGTGCGTGGCCGACATCTCGGCGGTGGTGGCCCCGGCCGAGACGACGACCTGGGCGAGGTCGGCCTTCTCGTAGCGCTCGACTACGGACGCCGCGAGGACGTCCTCGGTGGGGCCGACGACGGCCAGCACCTTCGGGTCGGCGGCCAGCCGGTCGGCGGCCCGGAGCGCGCGGGCGGGGTTCCCGCCGTCGTCCTCGGTGCGCAGGGCCAGCCGGAAGGGGGCGTCGGCGCGGGCGTTGTGATCGTCGACGGCGATCCGCATGCCCCGCTGGTGCGCGAGGCCGGTTGCCCGGCCCGGTCCGGTGAGGTCCGCGTGCAGGCCGATGGTGTGGGTGGGCGGGGTGCGGGGACCCGGGGACGCCCCGGCGCCGGGGCGCCGCGTAGCCGTACGGGCCGCCACCCCGCCCCCTGCCAGCAGGATCCCTGCCGCCCCGGCGATCAGCACGGTCCGCCGGGCGGGACGGGTCGCGACGGATTCCCCGACGACGGTGGGAGGTTCCGGGGCGGTGATGTCGAGGGCGGCGGCGGAGCGGGCGGCGATCACCGCGGCCAGTCCGGGCGGTGCCCAGGCGCCCGGGTCCTCGCCGGGCGGTGCGGCGAGGACCCGGGCCACGTCCCGGGCCGTGGGCCGGTCCGTCGGCGCCTTCGCCAGGCAGGCCTCGACGAGCGGCAGCAGGGCGGGCGGCAGGCCGTGCAGGGCGGGTGGCTCGTGCACCGTACGGAACAGTACGGACGCGGCCCCGCCGTCTCCGAATGGACGGCGGCCGGTCGCCGCGTACGCGAGGACGCATCCCAGCGCGAAGACGTCGCAGGCGGGTCCGGCTCGCCCTCCCGATGCCTGCTCGGGAGCGAGAAAGCCGGGGGTGCCGATGACGGCGTCGGTCGCGGTGAGAGCGGTGGCCCCCTGGTGGCGGGCGATGCCGAAGTCGATGAGCCGGGGCCCGTCGAGCGCCAGGAGCACGTTCGCCGGTTTCACGTCGCGGTGGACCAGACCGGCTCCGTGCACCGCGTCCAGCGCGTCGGCGAGGCGGGCCCCGAGCGCGCGGACGGTCGCGGGCGGCAGGGGACCTCCGGCCAGGACGACGTCGGCCAGCGAAGGGCCCGGTTCGAACACGGTGGTGAGCCACGGTTCACGGGCCTCGGTGTCGGCGTCCGTCACCGGGACCACCCAGGGACCGGTGACCCGGCGGACGGCCTCGGCCTCGCGCCGGAATCTGGCCCGGAAGCCGGGGTCGGCGGCGTGTTCGGCCCGGATGACCTTCACGGCCACGAGCTGCCCGCCGGGCGTGCGGGCCAGGTATACGACGCCCATGCCGCCCGCGCCGAGCCGCGCCAGGATGCGGTGCGCGCCGACGGTCCGGGGGTCGTCCGGAGTGAGTGGCCGCATGCCCGGTCAGTTCTCGCTCGTGGCCAGCGGGCCGAGGTAGTGGAACGCACCGCCGCGGACACCGTGGAGGTGGGCTGCCTGGCCCTTGAGCCGGTTGCCCTTGCCGAAGGCGTAGTCGCGCGAGATGCCGTGGTACGAGGAGGCGGCGATCTTCGCGACCAGGTCGGCCCGTGCGGGGGGCCGGTTCTTCCGGGCGAGGGCGGTGAGGGCGGCGAGAACCAGCCCGGCCGCGTCGTACGCCTCGGCGGCCCAGGCAGCGGGGGCGCCGCCGTACTTCTTCCGGTGCGCCGCGGCGAACTGCTTCACGGCGGGGGCCGTCGCGCCGACGCAGGGCGAGACGAACTCCCAGCCCTCAGCGGCGTCCCCGGCGTCCTCCAGGAAGCGGGCGCCCATGGCCGAATGCATGGCCATGCGGGGGCCCTTGTAGGAGGTGGCGGCGAGTGTCCGGGCAGCGCGAGCGGCCCCGGCCCGGTCCCCGGCGTGGAAGAAGGCGTCGCTGTGGTGTGCGAGCAGGTCGGCGACGACCGGGGCGAGGTCGCGGGTGCCTGCGGGCACCACGCGGGGGTAGGTGGTCCCGTCCGTGGAATCGACGACGATCCGGTTCAGGAAGTAGCCCGTCAGGTACGCGGACTGGCCGCCGGCCCGGTCGACGAGCACTCCGAGCCGTTGCACGTCGGGCCGGAGCACCAGCCGGTTGCGGATCGGATACGCCAGCGCGACGTCGGACGGCACCGCCTGGAAGAAGGACCTCATGGACCGTACGGCGAAACTGATCTGCTGGGACGAAACGGTGACCAGCGGCAGCATCGCCTCGTCGTAGATTCCGAGCACCGCTGTGGTGGCGGGGTCGTCGGTCGGGCCGACGACGGCGAGCACGTCGCGGTCCCGGGCGAACCGCTCGGCGGCGCGCTCGGCCGCGGCGGGTTCGCCCCGGTCGTCGAGCACCTTCACGCGCAGGGTGAACGGCTTGTCCGCAAGGGAGTTGAACCGGTCGAGCGCGAGCCGCACCCCGCGTTCCTGGGCCCGTCCGTCCGCCGCCCGGGGCCCGGACAGATCGGCCTGCACGCCGATGGTCCAGGTCCGTGCGTCCGCGCGGGAGCCTGTGGTGTCGTCGTCGCGCAGCCACTCGCGCACGGCGAAGGCCCCGCCCGCGACGGCCACCGCTCCGGCGCCCGCGAGGAGGAGCAGCCCGCGCCGGGCCGGGGCGGGGGTCCCGGATTCGTCGGCGAGTGTGGCGTCGATGCCGGGCAAAGCAAGGACCGTGGCGGCCCGGTCGGCGATCAGTTGTACGACGTCCCCGGGAAGCCAGTCGATCGAACCGTTCGGGGCGTCCTCGGCGATCAGTCCGTCGACTGCGGCGGCGGTGGGGCGGGCGGCCGGGTCCTTGTCGAGCACGGCGTTGAGCAGAGTCCGCAGTCCGGGGTCGTCGATGCCCTCGAGGTCCGGCTCCTCGTGGACGGTGCGGTAGAGCAGGGCGTCCACGGCGCCGCTCCCGAAGGGCAGCCGTCCGGTCGCGGCGTACGCGAGGAGGCAGCCCAGCGAGAAGACGTCACCGGCCGGTCCGACAGTGGCGCCCTCGGTGGCCTGCTCCGGCGCGAGGAAGCCGGGGGTCCCCACCACCAGGCCCGTCGCGGTGAGCGAGGTGGCGCCGGTGACCCGTGCGACGCCGAAGTCGATCAGTCGCGGCTCGTCGGCGCCCAGCAGGACGTTGCCGGGTTTGACGTCGCGGTGGACGAGCCCCGCCGCATGCACCGACGCCAGCGCGCGGGCCAGCAGCCGACCGAGCACCCGGACGCTCCGCGCGGGCAGGGGGCCACACCGGGTGACCGCCTCGGAGAGCGCTGGGCCGGGTACGAACTCGGTGGCCAGCCAAGGCCGTTCGTCCTCCGTGCCGGAGCCGGTGACCCGCACCGCCCAGGGGCTGTCCACTCGGCGCGCGGCCTCTGCCTCGCGACGGAAGCGGACCCGGAAGCCGGCGTCGCCGGCGTGTTCGGGCAGGATCACCTTGACGGCGGCCAGCGCCCCGTCGGCGGTCCTGCCGAGGTAGACGGCGCCCATGCCACCTGCGCCGAGGCGCCCCAGCAGCCGGTGTCCGCCGATCCATGACGGGTCCGAGGCCCGCAACTTTTCCACGTGCTCTCAGCCCTTCTTCCCGACGGCTGCGTGCAGCCGCATCAGCATGGCGCTCTGGGCCTGGACGCCGAGGTCGCCGATCTCGGTGTCCGTCCACCCCTTGGCGCCCTTGGCTGTCACGGCGAAGGTGAACCGGAGGATCTGGTCCTGCTCCCAGAAATACGGGTAGGGGCCGCCGAGTTCGGTGCTGCGGAATTCACCGGATTCCACCAGCGTGTCCTCGGAGTTGGTCTGATTGGCCTCGCCCCGGGCCAGGGCGCCCGCGCCGAGCCCGCCGATGAACTCACCCCGGCGCAACTGCTGCGTGGGGCAGCGCATCGATTCCTCCAGCGATTCGGCCATCTCCCAGCGCGCTCCGTCGTCCGTGCGGTGCACCGTGACGATCGCGGCGAGCCGCAGCGGCCCCTTGCCCTGGCCCGCGGGGACCTCGAAGGAGCGTGTGAGGGTGGCCAGGATCCCGGGGTCCGGCTTGCGCTGCTGCCACACGCAATCGGCGTCGAGCACCGGCCAGGTGCCCTGGCCGCTTTCGTACGGGGTGCGCGCGACGACCCCGGGTCCGAAGCTCTCGGGGTCCGCGATGACCTGCCCGATGAGGTGGAGGGCCGCTTGGCGGGTGGTGGGCAGCCGTGCCGGGTCGGCGTCGATGACGGGCGCTCCAGTGGCCTCGGGGCTCCTGCTTCCGGTGGCGGGTGGGGAGGCGCCCGGCCGCTTCCTCGCCGCGTCCCCGTCCCCTCCACCGCCCCCGCCGCACGCGGTCATCAGCAGCAGCGGGACCGCCGCCAGGACTCCGTAGCCGCGCCACCCGCGTATCGGTCCCCCGCGAACCACGCACAACCACCCCGTATCCCCGAAGTCACGTCGATCCTATGAGTACGGGAGGAGGGCTGCCGGTTCCCGGGGAAACCATGGCCGGCGCGTGCTGGTGCTCGCCGGGGTGCTTGCGTCACGGTTGCCCGGTTGCGCGCGGCAAGGGCGCCGCGCGTCGGCGCCGGTCAAGCTCGTGGACGACGGCCCAGTGGTTGAGTCCGTGACCAAGCGGGCCGTGGAATTGCCGAACGCCCCACCGTACGCCGCGCCCGCTCCGCGCGGCATGGCGCGCCTGCCCACGGCGCGAGGCCCCGCCCGCATCCCTGTGAGGAGACGCGGGCGGGGCCTCGTGAGGATGCCGGGTCAGTCCTTGGTGGCTTTCTTCGTGAGGCTGCCCGTGAAGGTGAACTGCGAGCCCGGCTCGACGAGCAGGTCGCCGTCGCGCGAGTTCGAGATCGTCACGTTGGAGAGCGTCGCGTTGCCGCGGGCGCCGCCCATCGCGAGGATGCCCGAGCCGTTGTTCGACTTGTCGATGCGTACGTCGGAGATCTTCGTCCCGGTGTACTCACCGCCCCCCGTCTTGAACTGGATGCCGTCGTACGTCGAGTCGAGGATGTCGGTGTCCCGGATGGTGACGCCCGGGATGCTGGTCGCCTGCGCGAAGAGCGTGATGGCGCCGAACTCCTGGTCCTCGTTCCAGAACGCCCCGCCGGTGCGGTTCAGGGTGTTGCCCGCGATGAGTGTCTGGCCGCTGAAGGGGATGGGGTCGTGGTCGGTGGCGAGCATGATGCCCGGGTAGTTCATCGTGTCGGAGACGACGTTGTTCTCGATGGTGTTCCCGAAGCCGCCGTAGATCGCGATGCCGTTGGCCCTCCAGGGCAGTTGAATCGTGTTGTTGCGGAAGTGGTTGTCGGAGCCGACGTCGACCGAGGTGTCCTTGACGTACTTGCTCGACCAGACGGCGAGCGAGTCATCGCCGGTGTTGCGGAAGGACGAGTTGTAGACGGTCGAGTTGCGGGTGCCGTTGGTGAAGTTGATGCCGTCCGCGTACGTGTCGCGGATCCGCATCCCGCTGAACTCCAGGCCGTCGCCCGGTCCCCACAGCTCGGGGATGTTGGAGTAGTCGCGGCCGACCCAGACACCGACGTTGGCGTGCTCGATCCACACGTTGGAGATCTTGGTGTTCTTCCCCAGGCGCCCGTTGATGCCGACGCCGCCCTCCGCGTTGCCGTCGCCGCCGCGGATCCGTCCGGAGCCGAAGATGGCGATGTCGGAGATTTGCGTGTTGTCGTCGATGTCGAAGCCGAAGTTGCCCTCGTGCGGATGGTTGATGCCGCCGGCGTCCTGCGGCTGGGTGAGGGTGTAGAGCTGCGAGTACCACATGCCGGCGCCCACGATCCTGACGTTCTTGATGCCGACCTGGTTGTACTGGCCGCGGTGCTGCGGGTCGGGGGTGAGGATCTTCTGCTCCTGGCGCCACTGCCCGGCAGGGATCCAGACGCAGGAGATCTGCCCGGCCTGGTCCGCCATCACGGCTCGCTGAAGGGCGTCGGTGTCGTCGATGCCGTCATTGGGGACGGCACCGTACTCGGTGATCGAGGTGCAGTCGGAAGGCTTCGTCTTCGCCGGGGCGACCTGTTCCAGGTCCACGAGGTCCACGATGTAGAAGGCCGCGGAGTCGCCGGCGTCGCGCTGCAACCGGAACGTGGTGCCCACCGGGTAGGTCTGGGCGAGCAGTGCGTTCGACTCGTCGAAGAGGCGCCGCGCGTCCCCGCCGGGGGTGTTGGTCAGGCCCTCCGGGTCGTCGGTCGAGCCGTAGAGCCACGAGTGCTTCGACGAGAGGTCGAGCTTGCGGACGAACTTCCCGTCCGCGTAGAGGCTGAGCGTCGCGGCCTGTCCGCCGCCCCCGGCGGCGTCCGGGACGGAGTTGCGCACGACGATCGAGTTGGCCGGGTTCGTGGAGGTGAACTCGACGTACTCACCGGTGTTGTCGAGCCGCACCGACTTGCGCCCGCTGGACTCGGTGGCGAAGTTGGTGTGCCCGAAGGTGCGCTTGGCGTCGCTGGTGAGCAGCCTGCCGGTGTACGTGCCGTTCTCGGCCTCGTACTCGGTGTACGGCACGGCGGCGCCCCGGCCGACGACGATCGAGCGGGCGAAGGTGTTGTTGTTCTCGTCGGTCTCGGCGACGGTGTTCGTCGCGTCGGCGCTCGCGCTGAGCGTCGCGCCGCCGTCGGTCGCGGTCCAGGTGCCGGAGATCGGCACTTGCACGGAGGCGCCCGCCGCGACGGCGGGGGTGGTGCCGCTCAGTGTGGTCGTCCCGGCCGTCAGCCGGGTGACGGTGCCGGCCGCGACGGCGCTCGTGCCGCGGTTCTTGACGGTGACGGTGAAGCTGACGCTCGCCCCGCTCGCCGGGCTCTCCGGGTTGGTGGCGATGCCGGTGACCTGGAGGTCGGGTCCGGGGCTCTGCGTGACGACGAGCGGCGTGGCGCCCGCCCGGCTGTTGTTGCTGTCGTCCTGCTCGACGACGGTGTTGTTCGGGTCCACGGCGGCAGAGACCGCGTAGGAGCCCTGCGGGTGCGTGCCGGTGTCCACCGTGACGGTCGCCGAGGCGCCGGTGGCGAGCGCGCCGACAGCGGCGGTGCCCGCGACGGTGCCGTCCAGACTGACGGCGACGGTGGTGGCGGGGGAGGCGGCCGTACCGGCGTTGCGGACGGTGGCCTTGACGCTCACCGCGTCCTTCTCGGACGGGGAGGCGGGCGTCCAGCTCAGGTCGGTGAGCGTGAGGTCGGGGTTGGGCGCTGCGGTGCCGACGACCTCGACCTCGGCGATCTGGCCGCCGGGCGCACCGGAGTTGGCGCTGAGCGCGAGCCGGAGGTCGGCGGCGCGGCCGGAGACCGGGATGGTCACGGTGTTCTTGTTCCCGGCGGGGCTGAAGTCGTAGTTCGCGCGGGCCTTGAGCGTGGTGAAGGCGGAGGCGCTCTGACCGCGGCCACTCACCTCGATCGCCTGAGTCCGTGGGCCCCACGCGGTGTCGGGGTTGAGCTTCACGACGACGGCGGAGAGCTCCGCGTCGGCGCCGAGCTTCACGGTGAGCTGCCCCGGCAGTCCGGCGGACTCCCAGTACGTGTTCACGTCGCCGTCGTTGGCGTTGGCCGGGACGAAGGTGTGGACGTAGTTGTTGGCCTCTACGGGCTTGCCCTTGGCGAGGTTGGTGCCGGTGGGCGGAGTGCCGGGGTCACCGGGGTCACTTCCGCCGCCCGCACCGCGGACCTCCAGCTCCGACAGCTGCGCGGCCTGCCAGCCGGTGTTGGCGGTGATCTGCACCCGGACGTACCGGACGTCGGTGGCGCCGAAGCCTATCGTCACGGCACCGGCAGCGGCGGGGGTGAAGGTGCGCTCGGCGGAGCCGGAAAGGGTGCTCCAGGTGTCGCCGTCGGTGCTGCCCTGCACGGTGAGAGTCTCGTCGCGCGCCTCCCACGTCGTGGGGAGCTTGAGGGTCACCTCGTCGACGGACGTCCTGACGCCGAGGTCGACACGGATCCACTGCGGGAAGGAGCCGGCGGGCCCCTCCCAATAGCTCGCCTGGTTCCCGTCGGTGACGTTGCCTGCGCCGTACTCGCCGTTGGCGCCGCCGGCGGTGGCCGGACGGCCCAGAGCGAGATTGGGCCCGGCGGCGACCGCCCGGGGCGCGGCGGCGTGCGCAGTCGAGGTGAGCAGTCCGAGGGGGATCAGACAGGCCGCGAGCAGCCCGGCGACCAGCCGTCGGACGGGTGACTTCCGTCTCATGCTGTCCTCTGTTCGGTGAGGGGTGGGGAGTAGAGGCGGGACGGTCCGCCCGGCCGGACGGACCCGGACGGGCGGCGGCCTCCGGGGCCGGAGACCGTGGTGACGCGTGGAGCCGGTGGGGCCACGGGTGGGGCGAAGTCCCGCACCCACGAGGGGTGATGGTGGATTTTTAAGTGAACGCGTCGAGTTTTTGCGGATACTTGGAGACAGGTTTCTGACGAGTTAAAGGTTTGTCAACGGTTCTGGCCACCTTGTTACGTTCAGTGGTCGCGTATAACGCATCGTGCAACAAGTGGAAGTGCATGCCGTCTGCCGACCGGGTGCCGCGCCGAGCGTGCCTTCGCCCGGATGAGGTACTGCGGACCCTTCGACGTGCGGGCAGTGGTGGCCGCCATCCGGCCCGAGGCCAAGGATGATCAGGGGCACCAGCCCGAGACGCCGCCGGTGAAGGCGTGACGACCTGTGGCGCTCAGGACTCGGGCCGCGAGATGACCGAGGTGACCGCGGCGACACGGTCGGCCAGGTCGCCCGCAGGGATGTCGATGAGCTCGAAACCGAACGCGCGGTAGCTCTGTTCGTGGATCTTCTCGAATGCCAGCGACTCCTGGAAGCTGATTCGACGGGCACTGGTGGGCTCACAGAATCCTAGATTGCGGACGAAGAGCACCTGCCGCTCGTAGATCTCCTCAACAGCGATTCGCTGGATCTCCGCCGTCAGCACACGGGACACCGGCCGCCCCAGATAGTTCGCGAGCGCGTGTGTGCAGATCGGTGAGCGGTCGAACACCTGGACAGCGTCTGTGGCGGGGGCTTCCAACTGCCGTTGTTTCTGCAGGTCGACGACCTCATCGATGAAGGCTGCCCGTCTCCACGGCTCACTCTCGCCCCGAGCCTGTGCTCGTGCGATGACCGTGGTCGCGGCTTCCTCGACAACCTCGTAGCCACGTTTCGCCAGGCACCGCAAGATCGATGTCTTGCCCGCGCCCGGCGTGCCAGTGAGAACGTATCGTCGCATGCTGAGATGCCCTTTCGTGCGTTGTGAGCCAAACTCGCTGGTACCTCGACGCGCGCCTTGGCACTTCATCGCCCGCTTGTCAGCCTGCGTATGTTTCTACTGGTCCCTCGGCAGCTTGCGCGCGATGTGGCCGAGGGCAGCCTCGGCCGTCGGCCGGATCGGGTGCGCGGTGGATGAGGCCGCGGGCCTCCATGCGGGAGGCGTGCCGGGACAGGCGGCTGCGCGACCAGCCCGTCTTGGTGGTCTGCTCGTGCAGTGTGCTGGTGACCATGTCGTCGGGCACACCCTCACCGTCGTCGGACTCCAGCTCAGGGTCGCGGCCGAAGCCCTGGACGACCCCCCGAGCGGCGGAATCGCGCGTCTTCGCCTCCTGCGGCCAGGAAGCCTTTTTCGAAGGGCGGTTGCGTGTTCCTGACCGAACAGCTCTCGCCGCCGTCCTGTTCGTGCTGCGGACCGCTGTCGCCTGGCGCGGCGTCCCGGCTGCCCCCGCCCTCCTCCAGACACCGGCGTTCGCACCCCCGCGACGTCGCCGAGGCGGTCGCCGCCCGCTCCCGCCTCCTCTACGAGGGCGGCCACCGCTACGTCGTCCTCATCGAGGAGTCCGTCCTGCGCTACCGCACCGCCGCTCCCGGGCGATGCGTGGGCAGTTGCGCCACCTTCTGGCCGTGATGCCGCTCGCTTCTCTCCCGCGATGGAAGCCCTGGATGAACTTCCGCAACTGTCCACAATTCAACAGCATGGTGGCGTTCCGCTACGCTGCCTGTCGGGTCCATGATCCTTCCGGGGGGAACGGCTGTCCCATGACAGCCGTTGGCACGCACCCGTGCGGCCCCCGTGATCGATGGACGTGCTCGGGAGCACAGCACATGCGTTATGGCATTCTCGGATCGCTCGAAGTGTCCGATGGGGACCGCCCGGTCGGGGTTGACCGTCCACGTCGGCGCGCGGTCCTCGCGTTCCTTCTGCTCCACGCCAACCGCTCGGTGACCACCGAACAATTGGTGGACGCGCTCTGGGAGCAGGACCCGCCCGCCAGTGCGCGCGGCCAAGTCCACACCGCAGTCTCGGAGCTGCGCAGGATACTTGGTGCGAGCGGGGACGCGCCGCTCACCTCGCACCATGGCACCTACCGCCTGACGGTCGCCGCGCGCGCCCTGGACGCGGACGAGTTCGCCAGCCGGCTGGACGAGGCGGGCCGACTCGCCGGCGCCGGTGAGTCGGGCGAGGCGGCCCGTACCGTACGCGACGGTCTCGGACTGTGGCGGGGTGCGGCGCTCGCCGACATCACGGCCCCGTTCGCCGGACCGGCGCGGATGCGGCTGGAGGAACAGCGGTTCGCCGCCCACGAACTGCTCGCCGACATCGAGCTCGGCCGGGGCAGGCACCGCGAGTTGGTGCCCGAGCTGACCGCCGTGCTCGCGATCCACCCGGCCCGGGAGGGCATCGCCGAGCGCCTGATGCTGGCGCTGTACCGCAGCGGCCGGCAGACCGACGCGCTCGCGGTGGCCCGCTCCGTGCGCGCACTGCTGGTCGACGAGTTCGGGCTCGACCCCGGGCGGTCGCTGGTCGAGCTGGAGCAGGCCGTATTGCGCGGCGACCCGGCGCTGGTGGCCCCGGGCGGAGGCTCGGACGTCGCCGGGGCCGGCCGTGCGGGCGGGCCCGCCGTCTTGACCGGACCGGGCGCGGGCGGTGGGCCGGAGCCCGCCCCGTCCGCCGCACCCAGCCCGGCCGCCCCGTCCGCCGCGCCGGGCGGGCCGGCGACTCCGGCCGTGGGCCTGAGCTGGTCGGACCTGTGGGGGAAGGCTCCGCGACCCGCCCAGCTCCCTCCGTACACCGCGGGGTTCATCGGCCGCGACGAGCAGCTCGCTGCCCTGGACGCGGTGAGGGAGCAGGAATTCGGTGTTCCCCGTGTCGCGCTGGTCACCGGTCCGGCGGGCGTGGGCAAGACCGCACTGGTGGTCCGCTGGGCCCACCAGCGGGCCGAGGAGTTCCCGGACGGGCAGCTCTTCGTGGACCTGAGGGGCTATGCCGAGGGCGACTGCGAGGAGCCCGGAACCGTATTGGAGCGGTTCCTCATCGCGCTTGGCGTGCCCGCCCCGCAGATCCCCGCGTCGACCGCCGCGCGCGAGGACCTGTACCGGTCCTGTCTCGCCGGACGCCGGGTCCTGGTGGTCCTCGACAACGCCCGTGACTACCGCCGTATCCGGCCGTTGCTGCCCGGCTCGGCGGGCTGCCTGACCCTGGTCACCAGCCGCAACATGCTGGGGACCCTGCTGGTCGAGTCGGGGGCCGCGGCAGTCCGGGTGGATTCTCTGCGGCCCGAGCGGGCCGTCGAGGTGCTCGGCCGGGTCGTCGGCCCCGGGCGGATCGCGGCCGAGCCGGACGCGGCCCGGGAACTCGCCCGCTTGTGCGGCGAGTTGCCCCTGGCCCTGCGGATCGCCGCGGCCCGACTGCTGGAGGGCGGGATGCTGCTGGCCGAGCTGGTGGCCGAACTCGCCACGGACAGCGACCGGCTCGGCGCCCTCGAACTGCCAGGTGACGACAGCAGCGCCGTCGGCCGGGCCCTCGACCACACGTACCGGCATCTGCGGGCGGACCTGGCCCGCGCGTTCCGGCTGCAGGGCGTACACCCCGGCCAGTGGCTGGGGCCGGCCGCGGCCGCCGCGCTCACGCACACCGGCCCCGTGCTGCCGGCCCGTGCCGCCGGCGCGAACCGGAGACTGCTGCGCGAGTTGGAGACGGTCCACCTGGTGGAGCGCCAGGGGCCGTCTCGGTACGCCCTGCACGACCTGGTACGGCTGTACGCCCGCAGCCGCGCCGACGGCGATCCGGCCGAGCGGGATGCCGCTTTGGGCCGGTTGTACGACTGGTACATCGGTGTCAGCAAGGCGGGGGAGCGGCTGCTGGACCCTGGCCGGGCGGACCTCGGCGTGCAGGTCGTGTACCCGCTCGACGATCCCGCGCCGCTCGCCGACTACGCGGCCGCGCTCTCCTGGTTCGAGGAGGAGTCGGAGAATCTGCTGGCCCTGCTGCGGCTGGCCGTCGAGCGCGGTGATCACCGGGTGGTCTGGCAGCTGGCCGACCACCACTTCGGCTATCTGCTGCGCAGCCACCGGCTCGACGCCCTGACCGAGTGCGCGCAGCGGGGCGAGGACGCGGCCCGGGCGATCGGCAACGAACACGCCGCTGCGCGGATGGCCAACGGCCTGGGAGTCGTCCACTCGTTGCGCCGCGAACTCGAGCCCGCCACTGCCGCGTACGAGCGAGCCCTGGGATTCTACGAGCGGACCGGGATGCAGCGGCCGGCCCTGGCCACCCGGGCCAACCTCGGCAGCCTTCACTACGACCTCGGCCGGCTGGCGGAGGCCCGTGCGTACCAGGAGAGCGCGCTCGCCGCGGCGCGGGTTCTCGACGACCCGCGGTTGCTGACGGTCTCCCTCGCCAACCTGGGCATCACCCTGGCGGACCTGCACGAGCACAGCGCCGCGGAGGCCTTGGTGGGGGAGGCGCTGGAGGTGATGGCCGCCCGCCGGCCGGGCGAGCCGTCGTACGTCTTCCGTTCCAACCTCGCCCGGGTGCGCCACCGGGGCGGGCGGTACGAGCAGGCGGCGCGGGACGCGCGGGACGCCCTCGCCGAGGCGCGTCGCCTCGGCGACGCGCTGCACACCGGGCAGATCCTGCACCAACTGGGCGAGACGCTCGCGGCGAGCGGACAACCGGACCAGGCGCGCGCGCACTGGCAGGACGCCCTGGAAGTCTTCTTGGAATGTGGCAGTCCGGACGCGGAGAAGGTCCGGGCGCTGCTGGCGTGAGAGCCGGTGGGGCGGGGCCGGGCGCTCCGGTGCCGGCCCCGCCCCACTGCCGCTCATCCTGTAGCCGGGCGCCGGAGCAGATAAGCGAGGTCGTCCCAGCGGGTGACCGCTAGTCCGGCGGCCGCCCCGGACAGCACCGCCACCGCTCCGGGCCCCGACGCCACCGGGCTGCCGGGGAGCAGGACCACGGCGACGGCGGCCAGTGCCAGAGTGGCGTTGCGGGCCACGAAGGCGCCCGGTCCGGACCCGGCCGCGCCGGCGCCGAAGCACTGGCAGTCGCCGGCTCGGCCCGCCCGCAGCGTCACCCCCGTGAACGCCGCGAGCAGGCCGAGAGCGAGGAGGGCGCCAGGCCGTCCGGCCGGCACCATCAGGACCACCACTGCGGTCTCGGCGGCCAGCGTCGAGACCGCGGTCGCTCCGCGCAGCCCGGCAGGGAGCCACCGGTGGTCGGCGAGCGAGCCGACGAAGAGCGCGAACGCCGTACGGCTGCGGGCCTTGCCCACGACCGCGACCGCGAACACCACGGCCAGCAGGGCCCGGCAGGCCGGCTGCGCGAGGCTCATCACCGGCCGTCCGCCGCGTGGGCCGGCACCCGGTCGCCCCGGCCGCCCTCGGCGGCCTCGCCGGGCCGGTCCGGCAGCGTACCCGCCAGATCGTGGCCGGACGCGGTGACCACCGCGTCGCGCAGCACCAGCAGCGTCGGGAAGACGTCGATGCCGCCGAACGCCGCCCCCACCTCCGGCCCGGTGCCCACCAGGGCGATCTCGCCGAGCTCCGACAGCCGCCCGGCCATCTCCCGTGTCTTCGTGTCCGAGGGATCCCCCGACACGAAGAAGTACGTCGGGAGCCCGCCGGCTGCGGGGTTTCCCGCGATGTCCGCGATCAGATCCCCGCAGGGTCCGCAGCCGACCTGGAGGAAGACGGCCAGCCGTTCGCCACCGAGCAGGTCGGCCCGCTCGATCGCCCGCCCCGACACGGAGCGCGCGGCGAAATCGCTCACCCGGGTGCCGACGGGCGGCCGACGGGCAGGGCGCACCCCGGTGAGTTCGACGGCGCGCAGCCGCCGCGCGAGGGCGGACGTCAGCAGGAAGTTCGCCGCGGTGGCGATCGTCAGCAGGACGACGAGTGCGGTGAGTGCGGGAAGCACGGCTGCCTCTCATGACGGTGCACGCGAGGAGCGTGCGGACGGGAAGGGCTCGGAACGAGCGCGGGAAGAGCGCGAGAAGCGGACGAGAAGAACACGAGAAGGACGCCGCGACAGAGTGGGGACACGGCCGGCATCCGCCCCGGCCGGCTCCAGCGAGAGCGGCCGAGAGGAGTCAACAACGGAAATTCTCCGAAGTCAATCAGAAAGATAGAATGACCGATATTCACCCAGTGATTCCCGGTATATGTCAGGCGTTATGCAAGTGCGCGGCAATGGCTATTTCGAAAATGAAATGTCGCCGGATCGTCAATTGGTGTGCGAAAAATCAGGACAGCCAAAACGAACGCTTGACAACCTCGGCATCGAGAGGCTTGTATCTGCCTCGTTCGAAGTCGTCCGAGGTAATTCGACCTTCGGATTTGAGTAGTCATTCCCATATCGAGAACGGGTATACCCATGTCTTTTTCCCGCACCCTTTCCGCGGTCGCCGACCGCATGCTCGGCCGTCTGCTCCCCAGCGCCGAGGCCTCCGCACAGCTCGCGCCCTACTGCTGGTACGAGGGTGGAGGCCTGGCCGGCCAGATCGACGTGCACGAGTGCTGCCGCTACAGCGACGGCAGTGTCAGCTGCCTCTGAAATCGCGATGACGTGACACCCCGGCGGCCCGGTCCCTTCGATCGGGTCCGGCCGCCGGGGCCGCGACCCCGACAATCTCGAAGGTGAATTCAAAAGTGAGTTCCGAGAAGCGTCCGAATGGACCGGCGAGCGCGCGCCGGCGTGCATCGCGCAGAGACCTGGCCGTCCCGTTCCTCATTCTGCGCGTCGCATTCTCGGCGGCCCCGCTCCCCGCGTTCGGATATCTCTCCTTCACTGTGCTCGGTGGATTGGTGCCGACGGCGGTCGCCTGGTCCACCAAAGGCCTTCTGGATGCAATCGTGGGTGGTGTGACCACCGCCGGCATCGTCTGGCAGGCATCGATTCTCGCGCTGCTCGGTGTCGCCTCCGCCCTGACGCCGCAGCTGGCCCGCCACTGCCAGTCCATCACCCAGCGCGCCGCACGGCTCTGGATGCGCGACCGGCTGTTCCGCGCCCTCGACGGCATCCGGGACATCTCCTGGTTCGAGAACCCGCGGTCGATGGACCACGTCCAGCTCGCTCTCAAGGCCAGCACCACCTCGCCCGAAGTGCTGCTGGGGGCCTGCCTCTCCACGCTCCAGGGCGTACTCGTCGCCGTCGGACTGCTCGGCTCCCTGTGGGCCATCAGCCCCGTGATCTTCCTCCTGCTCGCGGCGGCCTCACTCCCGGTCCTCCTGAGCCGGCTGATCTCCTCCCGCGAGCAGATCCGGCTGGAGGGGGACACCGTTCAGGCGTCCCGGCGCGAGGTGTTCTACCGAATGCTCATCACCAGCATCGACGCGGTGAAGGAGGTCCGCGTCTTCGGGCTCGGGGACTTCTTCCGAGAGCGGATGAACAGTGAGACCCGGTCGATCCACCGCGAGGAACAGCGCTTCGACACACGTCAGTTGAAGCGCCAGGCTGCCCTGTCGGTGCTGTCCGCCGTGATCGTCGGAGCGTCCGTGGTCTGGTCGGCCGCCCGCGCGGCGGCCGGGGCGCTGAGCATCGGCGACCTGTCGGTCTTCATCGCCGCGGCCGCCGGCGTGCAGGGCGCGGTTCTGCAGATCGCGACCGGGATCGGCGACGGCTACAAGTCCCTACTCGCCTTCGGCAGTTACCGCGCCATCACGGACGCGGACCCCGGCCCCGGCCGGACGGCCGCCCTGTCCCTGGTGCGGGACGCCGAAGGCCGGGAGGCCTCCGACGTCCCGACCCTTCCTGAACGAGTGCCCCTCCAGGGGGACATCGAGGTGAAAGACCTGTGGTTCCGCTACGGGGACGACGGCGACTGGGTGCTCCGGGGCGTCGACCTGACCATCCCAGCGGGCGGCTCGCTGGCCCTGGTCGGAGTCAACGGCGCGGGCAAGAGCACCTTGGTCAAGCTGCTGAGCGGCCTCTACCGGCCCACCCGCGGCACGATCCTGGTCGGCGGCCGCGACATCCGGACCGTGCCCGCCGAGGACTACCAACGCGGCGTCGGCGCCATCTTCCAGGACTACATGTGCTACGACCTGACGGCGGCCGAGAACATCGGCCTCGGCGACCTCAACCGCCTCGACGACCGGCCGGCGGTGCGCGCCGCGGCCCGCAAGGCGGGCGCCGACGACTTTCTCGGCGCCCTGCCCGACGGCTACGAGACCCTGCTGAGCCGGATCTTCTTCGCGGGGGACGCGGCGGCGCAGCGCCGCCAGGGCGCACACCTCTCCGGCGGCCAGTGGCAGCGCCTCGCCGTCGCACGCGGGCTCATGAAACGCCGGACCCATCTGGTGATCCTCGACGAGCCGAGCTCCGGGCTCGACGCCGAGGCCGAGGCAGCCCTCCACGACCAGCTGCTGCGTGAGTCCGAGGGCGCCACCCGCCTCCTCATCTCGCACCGGCTCGGCACCGTCAAGGACGCCGACGCCATCGCGGTCCTGGAGGACGGGGTGATCACCGCCCGGGGCGATCACTCCGCTCTCATGGCCGCCGAGGGCACGTACCACCGGCTGTTCACGCTCCAGGCAGCGGGCTACGCGGACACCGTCCGCTGACCGCCCGGCCCAAGGCCGTACGGCCCGGAGCCGACCCGACCGCGCCCCGCCACGGGGCCGTACCCACCACGAAAGGCGGCCCCTCCATGACCGGCCTCACCGCCCCCGGCCTCGCGGCCGTCGCCGGCACCGCGGCCGTGGCACTCGCCGGCGCCTCGGCGCTGACGGTACGTCTGCTGAGCCGGCGCCTGTACCTCATCACCGTCGATGGCCGGAGCATGGCGCCGACCCTGATGCCCGGAGACCGGCTGCTGGTCGTACGGCCGCTGCCGCGCCCCCGACCGCGATCGCACACGCGGCGGCGGGCCCGCCCTCCGGCGCGCACCGGGGACATCGTCATCGCCCCCGCGCCCAGGGCCGTCGGCTGGGCCGGCCAGCCCGCGCTCCGGCCGGCCGCCGACCGCGCCGACTGGGTCGTCAAGCGCGTCGCCGCCACCGCCGGGGACCGCGTCCCCGACCGGCTCCGCTCCTCCTCGGGGCTGCGCGACCGGGACACCGTGCCCGAAGGCACCGTGCTGCTGCTCGGCGACGGCAAGCACAGCGAGGACTCCCGCCACTGGGGGTTCTGCCCGGACCACCTCGTCCTCGGCCGGGTCCTGCTGCGCATCTCCCGAGGGCCGGGAGCGGGCTCGAACGATCGCACCCCGTTCCGGCGACCGCCGGACCCGCGACTCCCGGAGCCTGTCCCGGCTCCGGGCACCACCGACGCCGAAAGGAGGTGAGCTGGATGACCAACGAGAAGGAGCTCCACGAAGAGACCGCCGTGCCCCCGGTCCCGCGCGAGGCGGAGACCGGCGTGATCGAGATCCGCGTCCTCGACCGGATCGAGACGATCGGCACCAAGTCGGTGAACAACTGACGCTCCAGCCGGGGCCGGTGGGATCCCCTCCCAGCGGCCCCGGCCCGCCTCCAGGGAGAGCCCTCATGCGACGTCCGAACGTCAAGGACGAGCACCTGCCCTACCGGACCGACGACGGCGCGGTGCGGATCGGCGGCGGGGTCTACGGACTCGCGGCCGAGATCCGTGATCCGCACGGCCGGGTGTGGACCGCCCTCGGTCTCATGGACGGCACCCGCACCAGCGCCGAACTCGTCCGCGACCTGGCCGACCGGTGCCCCGGCCTGACCCCGGACGAGGCCGCATGCCTGGTCGACGCCTTGGTCGCGACCGGCTACGTCGAGGACGCCGCCGCCGAGGACGACCGCCTGCTCAGCCCGTCCGAGCGCGACCGGTACCGCCGCAACCAGGAGTTCTTCCGGATGGCCGACCTCCGTCCGCGCCCCGGCCGGTGGGACGCCCAACTCCGCCTCAAGCAGGCCGGTGTCGTCGTCCTCGGCCTCGGTGGCACCGGCAGCCACGCCGCCTGGGCGCTCGCCGCCGCCGGGGTCGGCCGGGTGCACTGCGTGGACCCGGACACCGTCGACCGGGCCAACCTCGCCCGCCAGGTGCTCTACACCGAGGACGACCTCGGGCGGCCCAAGGCCCTCACCGCGGCCCGGCGCCTGCGCGCCGTCAACTCCGAGATCACGGTCACCCACGAGGCACGCGCGGTGGACGGACCGCGTGCCCTGGCCGAGGTGACGGCCGGCTACGACGTCCTGGCCCTGTGTGCCGACGAACCCGACGCCCGGTCCCTGCGGGAGTGGGCCACTCAGGTCTGCGCGCACACCGGGGTGCCTTGGGTCGGCGGCGGCTACGACGGTCCGTTCGTCTCGGTCGGCGTCTTCGCCCCCGGGGGCCCCTGCTTCCCGTGCCTGGCCTCAGCCGAGGAAGCCCGGCTCCCGAGCGGCCCCGCCCCCCGGCTCGGCGGGAACGGGGTCATCGGCCCGTCCGCCGGAATCTCCGGCAACCTCGTGGCGTACGAGATCATCGCCCTGCTCACCGGTGTGTCCCGGACTCCACCCGGCTATCTGCGCGGCATCAACCTCATCGCCCCGGACGACGTCGTCCTCGTACGTCACCCTCCCCGGCCCGGGTGCCCGCACTGCTCCGCGCCCCGGCCCGCCAGAGAGGGAGCGGGCCGGTGAACGGGCCGGTGCAGCCTGTGGAGTTCCACCCACTGGGCATGCGCGAGGACGGCGGCGAGTGGATTGTCGGCCGAGTCGACACCGGGACCCATGTGGCCGTCCCCGCCCACGGCGCCCGCGCCATCTGCCTGCTCCAGCAGGGCCTGTCGACCGCCGAGGCGGCGCGCCGCGTGGAGGAGGAGACGGGCCGGCGGACAGCGGTTGACGCCTTCGTGGCCTCCCTCGCCGCGCTCGGACTGGTCCGACGGATCGGCGGCAGGGAGGTCGACTCGCCGCCCCCGGTCCGGCCGTCGTTCCCCCGGCTGCGTGCCGTCCACGTCCGCTGGGCGCTCAGCCCCGTTCTGCACGCCGCGCTCCTGCTCCTGGCCGCCGCCGGCGCCGCGGCGGCCGTATCCGATCCGCGTCTGCGGCCGCACTGGCAGGACGTCCTGTGGAGCGGGCAGGGAACGGTGGTGCTCGCCGGACAGGCCGCGCTGACCTGGGCCCTGCTCTTCCTGCACGAACTCGCCCACCTGATCACCGCGCGGGCCGCAGGCGTCCCCGGAACGATCCGGCTCGGCACCCGGCTCCAGTTCCTCGTCATGCAGACCGACGTCTCGGGCGTGTGGCTGTGCGACCGGCGCACCCGGTTCACCGTTTACCTGTCGGGCATGGCGCTGGACCTCGCGCTGGCCGGCGGCTGCGTGCTGGTGCAGGCGGCGACCGGCCCCCAGCGCCTCCTGGCGGTCGTGGTACTCACCAAACTCTTCGCCGTGGCGACCGAGTTGCTCATCTTCATGCGCACCGACGTGTACTTCCTGCTCCAGGACCTGCTCCGGCGCCGCAACCTGTACCGGGAGGCGAGCGTCTACGTACGGCACCTCGCCCTGCGCTGCATACGGCCCGCGGCCGGGGCGGACCGGCAGCCGCTGGCCGGACTGCGGGCGTCCGAACGCCGTGTCGTCCGCGGCTACGCGTGCGTGATGGTGGCCGGCTCCGCCGCGTCGCTCGTCCTGGCCTACTTCGTGGTGACCCGGGTGACTCTCGCGCTGCTGGCCCGCGCCCTGCACACCCTTGCCGGCCCGTCCGGCTGGGCGGCGGTGGCCGACGCGGTGACCACGATCACGATCCTCGTCGGACTCCAGGCGCTTTGGATCGCCGCCTGGTGGCGTCGCCACGCCCCGCGGGTACGCGCGGCTCTCCGTACGGCCCTGTCCCGCCGGGCGTGACGCCGGGAG
The DNA here is from genome assembly GCF_040679335.1 of Streptomyces sp. NPDC052299. Classification (NCBI taxonomy): domain Bacteria; kingdom Bacillati; phylum Actinomycetota; class Actinomycetes; order Kitasatosporales; family Streptomycetaceae; genus Streptomyces; species Streptomyces sp. NPDC052299. The sequence goes on from NZ_JBFAUP010000002.1 coordinate 396,084, forward strand.
CCGTGACGGACGGCGGGAAGGGAGGCGTCGTCCAGGCGGTGCAGGATTTGCTTGTCCGTCAGCTCCGTTCACCTGGCCCAACACGCGAGTTGAGACGAAAGCCGCACGCCAGTCCGGTGCATCCAATTAGTGTGCGAGCCATGGAGGAAACCGAGACCCCGGCCACCCCCGCACCGTCCGTCCTGCGCGGCCCGCGCGCCCCGTACACCGGGGGAGACCGCATCGAGATCCTGCTGGACCGGGTCGCGGCCGAGCGCCCCGACGCACCGGCCCTGCGCCACCGGGACGTCACGCTCACCCACGGCGAACTGGTGGCCGAGGCCAACCGGATGGCCTCCGTCCTCACCGCCCAGGGCGTCGCAGCCGGGGACGTGGTGGTCGTCCGCGCCGAGCGCACCCCGGACACGGTCATCACCCTCCTCGGCCTGCTGAAGGCGGGTGCCGTCTACGCCTGCGCGCCGGCCGACTGGCCGGAGGCCCGGTGTGCCCAGCTGGTGAGCCAGACCGGCGCCGCGCACTCCCTCACCCCGGGGAGGATCCGGGAACTGCGCGCGGCGAGCGCGGCCCATGCTCCGGACGCCCCCGTGCCGGCCGGCAGCGGCACCGACCCGTTCTGCGTCTTCCTGACCTCGGGCAGCTCGGGCACCCCGAAGGCGGCACTCGCCCCGCACCGGGGTGTCGCACGCACCGCGATCGACGTACGGCGCCTGTACGACGGGCCTCTGACGTCCCTTCAGCTCTCCTCGATGGCCTGGGACGTCTTCGCGCTGGAACTGTGGGTGACGCTCATCAACGGCGGCACCTGCGTGCTCTTCGACGGCACGTACCTCACCGGCGCGCGCCTGCGCGAACTCGTCCGCGACGGCGTCACCGTCCTCTCCGCGGCCACGCCCGTCTTCGCCATGCTCGTCGACGACGACCCCGGAGCCCTCGCGGGGCTCGCCCTGCTCTTCGTCGGCGGCGAGCGCCTTTCGGCGGACCATGTGCGGCGCTGTCTGCTTGCCCACCCCGAGCTCCGGCTCGTCAACGCCTACGGGCCCGTCGAGAACACCATCAACACGACGCTCTGGTCGGCCCGCGCCGACCGGGCCGGCGACGAGGTGCCCATCGGGACCCCCGTGACCAACACCGACATTCACCTCCTGGACGAGCGGCGCCGTACCGTTCCCCTCGGCCGGACCGGCGAGATCGCCGTGAGCGGCGACGGGGTGTCCCTCGGCTACCTGGGGTCCGACGCGCAGACCGCCCGGCGCTTCGTGACGATCGCCGATACGGACGGCAGCCCGGTGCGGGCATACCTCACCGGCGACCTCGCGAGGATCGGGCCGGACGGCGAACTGCTCTTCGCGGGCCGTGTGGACCGCCAGCTGAAGGTGCGCGGGCTCCGGATCGAGCCCGAGGAGATCGAGCGCATCATCGAACGGGTGCCCGGAGTGGGGCGCTGCGTGGTGCTCGGGCTGCCGCTCGGCGCACCGAACGTGACCAGGACGGCGGCGTTCTACCGGAGCGACACGGCGCCCGAGGACGCGGTGCCGCCCACGCGGGTGCGGGAAGCGGTGGCCGCCGCGCTGCCCGCCGGCTTCGTCCCCGATCTGCTGCTCGCCGTCGAAGAGTTCCCCCTCACGGCGAACGGCAAGGCCGACCAGCGAGCCCTCGCCGCGCTCGTGGCGGACCGGGAGGCGGCGCGCGCCGACGCCGGGCCGCGGACCGGGCCGGACGAGGCGGACACGGACGCGGCGGCCGGGGGGTCGGACGGGCCGGACACGGGCGTGGCGGCCGGAGGGTCGGACGGATCGGACGGATCGGACGCCAGCACACGGGCCGGGGGGCCGGACGGCGACGGGCCCGTCGAAGCCGTGCGCGCGGTCGCGTCCGAACTGCTGGGCTACCCCGTCGGCCCCGGCGACGACCTCTTCGACCGGGGCGCCACCTCGCTGACCGCGATGCGCCTGGCCACCCGGCTCGGCCGGCTGCACGCGAGGGACATCGGCCCGGCGGACATCTTCCGGGCCCGCACGCCGCGCCGCATCGCCGCGATCCTGGCCGGCGCGCCGGCCACCCGGACACCGGACGACGGGGGAGCGGCGGAGCCGGACCCCGGCCCCGAGACCGGGTACGTGCCGAAGGAGCTGCCGTTCATCTTCGGCAGCTTCTGGACCGCGATGCGCGGGGGCAACCGCCTCGACGAGGCCGTGGTGCCCGTGGTCTACCGGCTGCGCGGCAAGACCGACCCCGCCCTGCTGGCCGCCGCCCTGGACCACCTCGTCGCCCGCCACGAAGTGCTGCGCGTCCGGTTCGGTGACGACCCCGACCGGCCTTCGGTCCGGGTCCTGCCGGCGAGCGAGGCCGGGGGAGTGCTGCGGCGCCACGGTACGAGCGCCGACCTGGCCGCCGCGGAGAGCGCGGCCACCGCTGCGGCGATGCGCCCCTTCGACCTGGCGGCCAGAAGCCCGATCAGGGCCGAACTCTTCCCGGTGGCGGGCAGCGACGACGCGGTCCTGGCGATCAGCGCCCACCACATCTTCTTCGACGGCTGGTCGGCGCGCCTGTTCAGCGACGAACTGGCCAGTGTGTACGCAGAGTTGGCCGATGGGCGGATACCTTCGGCGGCGCCGCCGCCCTCGTACTTCCGCATCATCGCCGCCCACCGCGCGCGCCACCGCGAGCTGATGCCCAAGGCGATCTGGGCCCGGCGCCGCAGGATGGCCGACGCCCCCGAGCTGGCGTTCCCCCTCGCGCGGACCGGCCTGCCGTGGACCGGGCCCGCCGCCGAGGTGCCCCTCGCGATCGACGCACGGCTGCTGGCGGACGTGGGTGCGGCGGCGGCCACCGTCCAGGGCACGGCCATGTCGGTCCTCTACGCCGCCTACGTCATGCTGCTGCGCTCCTACACGGGCGCCCCCGACCCGGCGGTGGCCGTCCCGGTCAGCGGCCGCTACACCGAGGACGAGAGCGGGCTCATCGGTTGCATGGCGGGGCTGCTCCCGCTGCGGCTGCCCGCCACGGCCACGACCCCGGCCGAGCTGGCCACCGCTGCCGCCGCCGAACTGCGGACGGCGATGCGGCCGCCCCTGGTGCCGATGGGGGCCGTCATGCCCGAACTCCCCGCCGGATACCGGCGCCACCCCCTGCTCCAGGCGTACCTCCTCCAGGAGGAACTGCCGCCCGCCGCACTGCGACTGGGGGAAGCGGACGCCGAGCTGATTCGGGTGCCCTCGGCGAACGCCGGACCCGAGCTCACCGTGGAACTCTGGCCGCACCCCGCCGTCGGCGGCGTGCTGCGCTACCGGGAGGACGCGATCCCCGCCGCCGACGCGCACACCCTGGCCGAGGCGTACGTGACCCATGTGACGGAGGTCGTCCGAGCCCTCGGAGCTACCAGGTGACCGGCAGCGCCTCCGGGCCCAGCGCGGAGCGCCCCAGCTTCCACGGCACCTCGTGCTCCGGCACGGCCAGCGCGAGGCGGGGCAGCCGGGTGACCAGCGCCCCGATCGCCGCCTGCAGCTCGATCTGCGCCAACTGCGCCCCCAGGCACCGGTGCGGACCGTAACCGAAGGCGAGATGGCGGTTGTTGACCCGGTCGAAGTCCAGCTCCTCCGGGTCCTCGAACACCGACTCGTCATGGTTGGCCGAGTCCGCCTGCACCACGACCGCGTCGCCCGCCCGCACCAGCCCGCCACCGAGCCGTACGTCCCGCGTCGCGATCCGGGTGAAACCGGACAGCGTCCCGATCGGCACGAAGCGAAGCAGCTCTTCGACCGCCGGTTCGAGCAGGTCCGGCTCCGTACGCAGCCGCTCCAGGTGCTCCGGATGGGTGAGCAGCGTGTAGACGAAGTTGCCCAGCTCGTCCGTGGTCGTCTCATGGCCCGCCAGCAGCAGCGTCACGGCGAAGCTCACCAACTCCTGCTCGCTGAGCCGGTCCTCGTCGTCCCGAGCCCGGACCAGGGTGCCCAGCAGGTTGTCGGAGGGGTTCTCGCGCTCGACGGCGATCCGTTCCGCGAGGTAGTCCCAGGGCAGCCGGCCCGCCCTGCGCATCTTCGCGACCGCGTCGGCCCCGGTGGAGCGCATCGCCTCCGACCACAGGTAGAACAGCCGCCGTTCGGCGAAGGGCACGCCCAGCAGCTCGCAGATCACCAGCACCGGCAGCGGACGGGTGAGCGCCGCCACGAGATCGGCCGGGGAGCCCTTGGCGACCATCCGGTCGATCAGCTGCCCGACGAAGGACTCCACCCTCGGACGCAGCTCCCGCATCCGCCGCGCGGTGAACGCCTTGGCGACCAGGCGTCGTTGCCGGGTGTGATCGGGCGGGTCCATCGTCAGGATGCTCGACACCTGCTGCACCAGCGGCACCAGCCGGGGCACGTCCTCGCCGAGCGTGGCCGCCCTGCTGAACCGGCTGTCGGCCAGCACGGTCCTGACGTCCTCGTACCGGGTCACCAGCCACGCCTCACCGCCGTACGGCATGGTGACCCTGGCCAGTGGCCGCTCGCCGCGCAGCCGGGCGAACTCGGGATCGATGCGAACCCCCCGCGGCGGGTGGAAGGGGTAGGCGACTGCTGCGTGCTCACCGGTCGTGGTCATCGGGCGGTTCCTGGTCCCTCTCGTACGGATGGCGCGGATCTGGGGCCGGGGCCCGTCAGGGGAACGGGTGCGGGAAGGGATTGAGGTCCGCAGCCGACGCCGGCGGAGCCGGATCACCGAGCAGCCGGGGCACCTCGAACAGCCGGGGCAGGCCATCGACCCTGCGCATGCCGTGGCCGAAGGTCATCGGCAGCGCGCCGGGGACGATCACCTTGACGCAGGAGAGCCCCGCCCCCTCCTGCTCGGGGGTGGTCTGGTCGACGACCAGCACGTCCAGTCCGGTCTCCAGGTACCGGCGCACGGTCCGCAGGACGTCCTCGGTCAGGTCGGTGGGGGAGACGGGGACACTGCGCCGCGCCATGTCGGGCAGCGCCACGCTCCGCCCCGACGCGAACAGGAACTCCAGCCGGGAGAAGACCGAGGCGTCCGCGTACAGCAGCGAGTGGTCGCCCATCGTCCGCACCAGCCCGGAATCCGCCGCCATCTCCGACACCCGCGCCCGCTGCCCCGCAAAGGCGCGGTCGACGCTCGCCAGGATCGGTCCCAGCTCGCACAGTGCGTTGAGCACCGCCCGCTCCGGGTCGATGTGCGATCCGCCGGCGCACAGCGCCCTGGCCCGGCCGGGGTCGTTCGTGCGGTCGACGGCGATCGCCCACACACAGGGGACGCCCTGCTCGACGGTGGTGTCCAGGACGGTCACCGTACGGTCGGTCTCCTCCTCCAGGTGCGCGGCCAGCAGCCGGACCCGGGGGTCGCGCGCCGACGCGAGATCGACACGGGCCAGCGGTCTGCGGCCGTACCACGCCATCAGGAACGCGTCGCGCTCCGCCACCTCCAGGAGCCCGTAGAGAATCGCCTCCTCCAGACAACTGCCCAGCGCGCAGCCGTTGGAGATCTCGTACGCGAGCCTCGGCTCGTCCCGGTGCAGCACGTGCGCGCCGTAGTAGGCGTACGCCTCCGGCACGAGGGCGGCGCGGTCGCGGGCGAAGGAGTGGGCCCACACCCAGCGCAGTTCGAGGTCCTCGTGGAAGGGGACGAAGGGGAAGCCGGGCTCCGCGTAGCGCTCCGGGCCGTACAGTCCGAGCGACGCGGGGTGCACGGCGTCCTCGCGCAGGGCGCGGTAGGAGCCGCGCACGGTCGTGCGCCGCCCGCCGGCCTGGAGCCCGCCCCACCGCTCGACGGCCTCCAGGACCGCCGTCAGCTCGCTGGCCCGGTAGCTGTCGCTCCGGCCCCAGCCGGCCTCCTCCGCCGTGGTGCCGCGCATCGCCAGCGGGGCGCGGGCGACCGGCAGGCCGCCCTCGTCACCGGTCCGGACCTCGCCGATGAGACCGGACTCCGGGTCGACGAAGTGGTGGAGGAGCGAGCGGTGTTCGCGCGTGACCGAGCGCAGCCGGAACGCGCCGGGGTGGGGCTTCGGCCGTGGCCGCGGCACGATCGTGGCGCGTTCCGGGGTGTCGTCGGGCAGCTCGCCGCAGCACGGGCAGAGCGGGTCGGCCAGCACCCGGTGCGTGCGCACGGTGAGATCGGTGAGAGCCACCCGCAGGAACGCCCCCCTGGTACGCGGCACGCCACCGTCGGACAGCGCCGCCATCTCCGCGGCGACCAGCGCGCCGACGGCGTCGGCGGCGAAACCGGTCAGCGCGGACGACGGCCGCCCGGCCAGGACGTCCCGGTGCCGGGCGAACACCGCGGCCCGCCCCGGATGGTTGCGGTCCCGCCGCAGATCGGCGCAGGACCAGCAGCCGGGGGTGCCCGGAGCGGTGAGCGGCCCGATCACCACATGACCCGGCTCGGTCCTGACGGGAAGCAGGGGCACGGAGACGCGGCCCGCCCGCGCGGCCTGGTCGGGCTCCCAGGCGTCCGAGACGACGACCACCGCCAGGGGGGCCGCCGGAACGCCCGGCGCGGGCGGTTCCGGCTTGCCCAGCGCGGCGTCCACAGCGGTACGGAGCACGCCCTCCCCGATGACCCGGACCGGAAGCCTCTCACGCATCGACCAGTACGACCTTTCCGACGCAGGGCAGAATCCGGCCGAGCGCCGGATCATGGTCGAGCGGGACGAGCACGGGTTCCCGGCCCGAGCGCCGCAGCGCGGCGACCGCACCGGCGGCCACGTCCTTGTCATCGGCAGCGGGAGCGGGGCCGTCGGCGGTGCCGACTCCGGTGAGGAGGGCGGGAGCGTCCTGCCCCGACTGCACGGTGACGATCAGCTCCGCCAGGACGTCGCGGACGGCCTCGGCGCGGCGCGCCCGGCACACCAGACCGAGCACGGACCCGCCGACGACCGCGGCGACGGCCGGGACCCCGGCTGCCGCGGTCAGATCCAGGAGCCGCACGTCGAGCCCGAGCACGGCGAGCAGCCGCAGCCGGTGGGCCGCGACCCGGTCCTCCTCCCGGCCGGGCGCGGGGACGCGGACGCCGACGAGGGGCCTCGCGGCGGCGCCCGGACCCGCGCCCGCGCCGGTGATCAGCTCCTGGCGGCAGCGGGCGAGCAGCGCGTCGGCGACCATCTCCGGCCAGTCCAGGCCGACGCCCACCGGCGCCGCCTCCAGGGCGGACGCGTCGACCCGGCACGCCACGTCGTCGCGCAGCCGCAGCCCCCACGCCCACGGCGCGTCGAAGGACAGGGCGCGGTGCACACCGAGCGCCCGCAATGCGGTGCGGTGCCGGGCCGTGGCGAAATCCGCGCCCCACGCCGACACGGTGACCGTGCGCCCGGAGGATGCCGGATTCACGACGACGGCACGTGTCCGGCGCAGCGGCACCTGGGGAAGGTCGTCCTCACCGAGGCTGAGGACGACCCCGAACCGCGCGTCGATGGCCGTCACGACACGGGCGGAGAACTCCTCCTCGTCGCAGCGGGGTCCGTCGCGCAACACCCGTACCGCTTCCTCGAATCCGGCCGCGGAGCGCGGCCGTCCGGCACCGGGCGGCGGCGTGGGAAGGACGTGGTGCCGGGACAGTTCCAGGGTGTTCAGGTCGAAGCAAGCGAGCCGCGCGTCCCCGTGCGCGTCCCCGGCCTCCGCGAGCCGGAGGAGGCGCAGGGCGAGATGGGCGGCGAGGACCCGGCAGGCGGCCTCCGTCGCGGCGGGCCGCCCCGCCGCCTCCTGAAAGGTGTGCCGCTCGGCGGGGAGCATGCGCTGCCGCACCGCCTCCCAGTCGATGCCGTCGGGCGGGGCGATCAGCGCGCATGTCTCGCCGAGCATCACCTGGACGAGCGGGATGCCGCGCGCGGCGCAGTCCTCGGCGATGCGACGGGCCACGGGCGTTTCCCCGTGGCCGAAGAGGTGCAGGACGAGGGCGGCGCCCTCCGGCACCCCGGCGTCCGGCTCGGCCGCGACCACCTCACCGACGCCGCTGTGCGCCAGGGCCCGGACACAGGCATCGGCCACCGGGCCCGCCCCGATGACCAGCGCCGTCGCCCCGGCGAACCGCGCGCCCTCCGCAGCGGGCCGGTGCGCGTCCGCCACCAGCCCCCGCTCCGCCAGGACGCGGATCAGCTCCGCGACCACCGTGCGGTGCTCGTCCGGCAGCGAGGCGGTCAGCTTCTCCACCGTGCGGCGGCCGTCCAGCCGCGGGGCCAGCCGCTCCACGAGGGCGGCGACATGAGCCCCCTTCAGCGTCAGCTCGCCCGCCTCGCCCAGCAGGGCCACCCCGTCGGGCAGCGGTGCGAACAGGACGTCGTCCCCGATCCTGGGCCTCATCCGGTCTCCTCGTGCGCGGCGCGGGGTCGGCTGCCCAGCGCGAACTCGCCGACACTGGTCTCCGTCAGGGCGTCGAGCCCCGTCGCGGCGGCGAAGGCGTCCGAGTCGCCGACCCCCAGGGCGCACGGGGCGAGCCCCATGGCCGTGGCCGCGAGATACATGTTCTGGTAAAGGACGCCGACGTGCTTGAGCGTCAGCGCGTACGCCATCGCCCGGTACTTCCACGCCAGCCGGCCGAACCTGCTGGCCAGCACCACGAGCACCTGCGGGGTGGCGTCGCCCGTCATCCCGGCCGCCGACCCGGTCAGCAGCCGGCGCAGCTCCCCGGCCCGCGCGGGCACCCGGCTGAGCCGGTGGTGGTACGGGTCGTAGTGGTACAGCCCGCTCTCCAGCCCGCGCACCCGGTGCACCAGCGGATACAGCTCCAGCTCATGGGCCGCGCCGCCGCCCGGATGCGGCCGGTCGGAGACGTCGAGGCCCTGATCCGCGCCGGTGGCGCGCACCCGTGCGGTACGGAAGAGGAACTCGCCCAGCTCCTCGACGGTGAGCGGACGCGCTTCGTCGTACGCGCGCAGGGAACGCCGGTCCTCCATGACGGCGGCCAGCGGCGGGTCCTGGGCGCGCAGCCGCTGCGGATCGGGGCGCGCCAGCTCGATCCCGCCCGCCGTCCACACGGGATGCGGACCCGGAGGGGCGGGGAAGGTGTCGCGCGCCCAGTAGGTGCCGCCGAAGTCCTCGCCCATCCGGTGCTCGTGCCGCAGCCTGCTGCCGTGATGGAACGCCAGTTCGTGCGGGCTCCACTGGGCGCCGCCGAGCGTGTCGGTCTCGGCGGCGGAGGCGAGGAAGCCGCCGTCGGCCAGATCGTCGAGCAGCAGTTCCACCAGCCCGGCGGGGAGACCACTGCGGGACGGCTCGCCGGCCCCGGCCGTGACGACCGTCTCGACGAGCCTGCTGTCGTACAGCCGCAGGACGCAGGAGGCCACGGGCGACTCGACCAGGAGGGCGTCGCCGTCACGGCGGACCGCCGCGAAGCGGGAGAGCGTACGCGGCTCGGCGGGCGGGGCGGGCTTCTTCGGCGGCCACAGGTGCCGGGTGGTGAACAGCGCGGTGCCGTCACCGCCGACGACGGTGCCGATCAGCCAGCCGCCCGCGCGCAGCCGGGCCAGCAGCTCGACCGCCTCCCCGGCGGGGCAGAGCGGGGCGAGGTCCTCGGGCGCGGTGTCCGCCGCCAGCTTCCGCAGCGCCGCGTGCTGGCCCTCGGAGAGCCGGCCGATGGCGCCGACGTGGGGCCAGGCGGTGAGCGCGGTGACGCCGGTCGCGGTGCGCACCGCGTTCACTCCCTCGCGCAGCCGGACGATCCTGCGGGCGCGGTCGGGGGCACCGCTCATGAGAACACCAGCTCGCCCGGCGCGGGCAGCGGCACATCGGTGGCGGGCACCCCGTACAGGTCCTCCGCGGCATTGGCCGCCAGATGGCACAGCAGGAACCGTTCGACGGGGGAGAGCCCGAGCCGGGTCAGGTGCAGATACGTGTAGTTGAGGGTCAGCCGGTACTGGTCGAACCAGAGCCGGTCCACCTCGACGCCCTCCGGCCGCCGGTGGTTGTGGAACGTGCTCTTGCGCGCCAGCTCCGCGACCTCCGGATCGTCCAGCGACACCCGGCCCGCCCACGGCGGGTCCATGGACAGCTCACCCGCCGCGATCAGGGCCCGCCCGCGCCGCAGTACGGGCCCCGCCGCGGCCAGCCAGCGGGGCACGAGACCGGCCGCACCGTCTCCCGCCGCCTCCCCGGAGCCCTCCACCGCCCGCAGCACCGCCCGCACCCGCGCCGCCAGCGGCCCGGAGTGCGCCGCGTAGTGCCGGTCCCAGGCCTGCCGCAGCCCCTCCGCCTCCGGCCACCAGGACAGGAACGCCTCCGCGTGGGACCGGAACGAGACGAACCCCTGCCGCAGTTCCACACCGGAGAGCCCGTGCGCCGAAGCGATCATCGTGTCGAAGGCGAGCGCCGCCAACTGGCCGCCGCCCCGCAGCTTCTCCAGCATCTCGAAGGCGAAGGGCGTCGTCTCGTTGTAGAAGTCCGCCAGCAGGTCCGCCGCCTGCGGCCCGCCGTGGACGTGCAGCCGACGGTCGTACGGCGCCTCACGGACGGTGTTGTCGGGCAGCAGCGGGGAGAGCGGACCCGTCTCGTGCTCCAGCCCGGCGAGCCGCTCGTGCTGGGCGAGCATCGCCGCCGCGTCCACCACGGCCGTCGAAGGACGCGCGACCAGATGGCCCCGCACCAGCTCGTCGAGCGCGGGCAGCACCAGCGCGTCGAACACCTCGGGCTCGGCGTCCACCTGGAGGCGCACATGCGGCCCGCGCAGCCAGTGCAGCAGATAGTGGACCCCGTTCACCCGAGGGGCTATCCGCTCCACGAACGGCCGTACCGCGTCCAGGAGCAGCGCCGTCCTGTCCTGCTCGTAGTAGTGGACGTGAAAGCTGCGCCACATCATGCCCCCTCGAGTGCGGCGGGCTCCGTGATCGCGCGGGCGACCAGATAGCGGAGCGATCCTTCGGCATCGATCCGTACGCCGATGCGGTTGGCGAAGAGGTGCGCGCACAGATCGGCGACGCTCTCGGCGGACGGCGGCCGGCCATCGCCCTCGTGGTGGTGCGTGCGCAACACGTCCACGACCCGCGACACCGAGGAGGCCCACTGCCGGACCGTGCTGCCGGCGGGCAGCGCGGTCCAGCCGCGTGCCGCCTTGTGCATGCCGGCGGCCAGCGTCAGCACCTGCGGTCGCTGACGCTCGTACAGCGCCCGCGCGGCGTCGGCGGACGGCGGCGCCTTGGCGAGCTGCCGCCACGCCAGTGCGCGTACGTCGCCGGACGCGAGGAACCAGGACAGCATGAGGTAGCAGAGCACAGCGGTCTCCCGCCTGTGCCGGCCCGGCTCGCTCCGCAGCACGGACAGGGCCAGGGCGCTGGACTCCGTGAAGTGCTCCTCCACCGCCTCGATCGCCTTGCCGCTGCCGTAGCGGCCGTGCTCGCGGACGTACGGGATGAACCGCACCGAGTTGTTGGGATACATCAGCTCCGTCGGGGCCACGCCCTCCCAGGCGCCGATCTCCCGCGCGGAGCGCAGATACGCCTCCTGGCCGAGCACATCGGGGGAGGGGTGCCGGTCGAAGTACGCGCCGGCCCTGTCCTCGATCAGCCGGGCCGCCTCGGCGGCCACCGACGGGTCCCTGGGCAGCACCCGCAACCGGATGTGCGGGCCGCCGTCCCAGTAGCGCAGGAAGAACGAGCGGTCGGCGAGCGAGCGCGCGCGCAGTTCGCCGGTCAGCGGCCCCACGAGATCCACCAGCACCGTGCTGAGATCGCCCTGGTGGAAGAGATGGGCGCTCAGCCAGCCACCGTCGCCCACCCACGCCTCCTTGCTCATCGCCCACCCTCCGACGACAGTTCGACGACACACTCGGTCACCCTGGCCGGACCCCAGCCGGAGTCGGTGGCCGAAGCGGGGTCGGGCAGCGCCTCCTCGAAGGCGACCCGGCCGGTGAAGCCCTTCGTCATGTGGCGGAACACGGCCAGCATCGACACGCTGGCGAGATCGAGGAACATCGGCTTGCGGGACTTGGCGAAGACGCTGCTCACCCAGTCACCGTCGGTCGACTGGAGCCGGACGAAGCAGCGCCGGGGTATGCCGTGCGAGCGCAGCCAGTGGGCGAGACGCAGCAGGTGCTCCGCGTCCGGTTCGCCGGGGCGCTGCACCGGCACCAAGGCGGTCGGCGCCGACCACTCGGCCCGCTGCACCACGAGCCGTCCCACCTCCACACGGGGCAGCAGCTCCACCTCGGGGGACCGGGCACCGGCCGCTGGTTTGAGCAGCGAAAGGCTGGGGTGCAGCAGATACGACTGACCGAAGGCCGCGAGCATCAGCCGGGCCGCCGGCGGCATCAGCGGATCGGCCATCATGCCGAGGTGCGTGGGCTGGACCCGCCGGTCCCGGCTGCCGGACACCAGGGCGAGCAGCCCGCTGGACGGGTCGGTGCGCACGACCAGATCGGCGAGGGGGATGCGCTCCCCTGCGGGGCGGGTGCCGGCGGTGTACGGATAATCGATCTCGTACGGGGCGACGGGCTCGCGCAGATTGACCGAGACCCCGAAGGTCCCGGACAGCTCGGCGAGCAGCGGCCCGTCCTCCGCGCCGTCGGTCCCGGGCCACCGCGCTCCGGCCGCCTCACCGCCCGCCTGGGCCAGCAGCCGGGACCACCGGCCGCGTCCCTTCCCGAATCCGCCGCTCACGGTGTTGACGACGGCGCGCAGCGGACCGTCCTCCTCCGAGCCGTCGAGGAGCTGGAGGTAGCAGCCGATGGATGCCGGTGTGCGCACCCAGGCCGGCCAGCTCTCGGCCAGTTCGACGAGGACTTTGGGGTCGGTACGCACGACCGTGCCGTCCCGGTCCCCCGAGAGCACGGTGGCCAGGGACTCCTGGCGCAGCCGGTGCAGCAGGGCGAGTTCGGGCACCGGGCTGCGCTCCAGCGCGTCGGCCGGAACGGGGCTGCTGAGCTGGAGGTACGGGCGCAGAGGTAGCAGCCGGCCGGGGCACGCGTCGTCGGGCAGCGCCAGGTCGGCCTGGACCGCCGCGTGCAGTTCGAGGAAGGACACGGTCGCTCCCGCGCCGAACCGTTGCTCGGCGTACCGGGCCAGTGCCAGGCGTACCGGAAGCATCCGGTCGTGCAGCCCGAGCCAGCGGCGCAGCACGTCCAGGTCGTCGAGCACGGGCCGCCACGCGGTCTTCGACGCGTTCAGCCGCCCGTGCGGCACCATGGCGTTCTCGTGGAACGCGATCTTCCCGAGGGTGGCGGGCTCCGGCCAGTCGAGCCCGAGTTCGGCGCCGATCTCCGCGAGGAGCCCGGCGATGCGGGACTGCTGTGCGCGATGACCGGCGACGTCGTCGGGTGAAGTCCCGTGGTCGAACTCCGCGCACAGGGCTTTGAGTTGGTGCAGGAGCGGCGTGCCGGGCCGGACGCGGCCGAGGTGGGCGATCAGGTCGCTGAGCGGGGTCCGGGAGTGGTCGGCGACGGGCGGCTCGTACTCCAGCACGCCGAGCCGTACCAGGTGACCGCAGAAGGCCGACACGTCCTCGGGCCGTTTGCCCACGCGCTCCGCCAGCGTCTGCCGGAGCTCCGAGGATGTGCAGCCGTCGCCGACGATGCGCAGGCACGCCGCGATCTCGGGGGTCGCCGGAACGGCCACGATCGACTCGGCGGGCCTGCGGCCGAGGAACGTGTAGCGGCCGCCGGTCTCCCTGAGGCTGGGGTTGCGGCGGACCTTCAGCCCTTCCCCGGCCGGGTCGCGCTCCATCAGCGCCCGCAGCACCTGCTCGACGACCAGCCGGTCCAGTTCGAGCACGCACCCCAGGTCGCCCCTGCCCTCCGGGAGCAGCGCGGGCGCGGCGGGGGAACCTTCGGTGTCATCTTCGTGCCACAGGCCGGCCGCCGTGGCGGTGAACGTGCTGTACGGACTCGTCTTGGTGGCGGCACGGGAGACGAACTTGGTCAGCCCGATCGAGGTACGTCGCCTGAGCGGCGGAAGCCCGTCGCGCTCGGCCCGCAGCAGCTCGTCGAGGAGCGCGGGGCTGGCCTGGGACAGAGCGTGCCGGAACGCGGGAAGTGCGGCGACGCGCTGCAGGTTCCTGCCTTCTTCCGCGCCGTCCTCCTCCATCGCCGCCGCGAGTGTGCTTATGGTGCTCTCCCGCAGGCGTTTACGGTCGAGCCATTCCCGGACCCGCAGGGAAACCGCGGAGGGAAGGGATCGCGATATTTCGTCGGACCATTCGCCTTTCGCCGGAAAGCGGCCCCGGTGAATGCACCGACGCAGCGCCACCAGACGCGGTCTGAGCGCCGGTTCGGAGAGTTCACCGATCACGGAGAAAAGCATCTCGCTCAATTCTTCGGCATCCGTGGCGATGGCTTCGTCCATTGCCAGCACCTGCTCGGCCAGCCGCCAGGCACGCCCTGGGGTGAGCTGGTCGACGACGGAGGCGGGAAGTCCGCCCACGCGTGCGAAGAACTGTGTTCCGACAGCGTACGAAGTCACGCCACACCCTTGCCCGTAGCCCTCGTTCAGTCTCTGACGTGGATCGATGCAGCCCGTGGGTGCCGGGAACGCGCGTTCCCGGCACCCACCCGCCGGCTACGGCAGGGACGAGCAGGAGCTGCCACAGCTGGGCGCCGAGGCACCGTTCTCCGCCAGGCCGTGTCCGCTGGTGAGGGACTCGACCGTGAGGCCGCTGTCCGCCAGCTCGAATACGTCCGCCGGAATGTCGTCGAGGTTGAACTCGAGGTCGCCGAGGTCTTCCACGGGGACTCCTTTCAGGGAACGAACATGAAATTGCGCCGAATTTTTCGGCGGCAATTCGGAACGCTACTCGGCGAGTTGGGAGGAGGATACGGTTCCGCGCCCCCGAATCTGGCAGAAACATGCCACGCCGAGGACGGCGCTGCCGAATTGACAGGAGGCCCACGTGATTGGCATGAGGCCCACCCTGACCGATGCGGCCGAGGCCCACGTACGACTCGCCGAGGGCGGCCTGCCCGGACGCATCGTCCTCGTGCCGTGAACCGCTCGCCCGCATACGACGGCCCAGGCGGCATCGTGCGCGGGTGCCGCCGAGGCACCCGCCCCGCCCGGCTGCCACACGCCCCCGCCCACGTAGACCGCCGGGCCGGCGGCGCCGCCGAGCTCACTCGCACTCTCACCTGACCCACCGCACGACGACACCACGAACCACGGAGGACATCCCATGACGAACATCGCCGTCTTCGGCGCCAACGGCACCATCGGCTCCGCCATCGTGCGCGAGGCCCTGCGCCGGGGCCACCGCGTCACCGCAGTCGTCCGCGACCCCGCGAAGTTCATCCAACAGCACCCCGACCTGACCGTCACCACGGGCGACGTCCTCGACCCGCGGTCGGTCACCGCCGCAGCGGAAGACCAGGACGTCATGGTCAGCGCCGTCGGCGGTGGCGACGGCCCCGGCCACCTCGCCACCATCCGGCCCGCCGCCGAAGCCCTCACCGAAGGTCTGCGCACCCTCGGCACCCGGGCCCCCCGCCTGATCACCGTCGGCGGCGCAGGCTCCCTGCGCACCCCCGACGGCAAGCAGGTCTGGGACGCCCCCGGCCTGCCCGACTTCCTCCTGCAGATCATGCACGCCCACGGCGATGCCCTCGACCACTACCGCACCATCACCGACGTCGACTGGACCAACCTCAGCCCCGCGGCGACCATCGCCCCCGGCGACCGCACCGGCGTCTACCTGACCGCCCTCGACGACCTCGTCACGGACGAGAACGGCGACAGCACCATCTCCGTCGAGGACTACGCCGTCGCCCTTCTCGACGAGATCGAGCAGCCCCGCCATCACCGCCGGCGCCTCACCGTCGGCTACTGACCACCAACCACCGCGCAGCGCCCCGGCCCACCCCGGCGGATCCCGCCGCCTCGTGAGGGTGCTGCATACAGGGAAGGAGATGGAATACATCGAGGCGTCTCAGCTCGAGGAGCTGCCCGGCGGTCCAGCGCATCTCCCGGTGCACCGCGTCGCCCGAGCAGAGGGCCGCCCAGCGTGCCCGTAACACTCGCGGTCGAGCCGAGGGCGACCGAGCTTCAGGAATCCCGTCCGCGCAGCACCAGGTAGCCGCCGAGCAGCGACGCCGCCGTCCAGGCCAGGAGGACGCCGAGGGCCGTCACCGGACCGTAACCCGGGCCGAAGCGGCTGTCACCCGACGGGGCGGCGATGTGCATCAGCACCATTCCCGCCTGGTCCGGCAGGAAGCGCAGGACCGGTTTCAAAGCGGGTACGTTGCCGAGTCCCTGGGACCCGAGAAACAGCACAGGGAGCAGGACCGCCATCGAGATCGCCGCGCTGCGCGCCATGGCCGTGACCCCCATGGCGATGGCACAGACCGACGTCAGGTGGACCACGGCCCCGGCGAGCGCGGCCGGGACCCCGCCCGCGCCCAGCGTGGTGCCGTACGGGCCGAGTGCCGCCTGCGCCGCGAGGAACGTGACTACGACGATCACCGCCGAGGCGGCGAGAGCCGTCAGGGCTCCGACGAGCACCTTGCCGACGTAGAACAGGCCGCGCCCCGGCACCGCCGCCAGCGAGGTCCGGATCGAGCCGGAGGAGTACTCGGAGCCGACGAGCAGGGCCCCCAGGACGACGAGCGCGAGCTGCCCGAGAGTCATGCTGTACAGGGCGGCGGCCAGTGGGTCGAAGTTGACGACGCGGTCGATGTCGGCGCGCCAGGAAGACGAGACGAGAGTGCCGGTGCCGACGCAGAGCACGAAGGCCAGCGACAACGTCAGACCGGTCGAGCGAACGGTCCACGCCTTGGTCCATTCGGCGGCGAACACCGCCCGGGGCGAGTTGGTCATCGGCTCCCCCTTACAGGCCCGTGCGCCAGCCCTTGTCGCCCCGCCTTCTCCAGTGGCTCCGCCCGGTATTCGACGGCGTCGGCGGTCAAGCGCATGAACGCCTCTTCCAGGGATGCGGCGTTCCTCGTCACTTCATGCATCGAAATGGCGTGCGCCGCAACGAGAGCGCCGATCCGTCCCGGAGCGGCCGCCGCGCTCAGACTGCCGTCGGCGTGGTCGGTGAACGCGATGCCCGCGTCGGCCAGCACGGTGCGAAGCCGCCACGGTTCCGGCGTACGCATGCGAACCCCCGCGTCCGCGTACGTGTTGACGAATTCGGCAACTCCGGAGTCCGCGAGAAGCCGCCCACACCCGATGACGACGAGACGGTCCACGGTGACCGCGGTCTCGCTCATCAAGTGACTGGACATCAGGACGGTACGACCTTCAGCCGCCAGGCTCCGCACCAGACCCCTGATCCACCGGACACCTTCGGGATCGAGCCCGTTGACCGGCTCGTCGAGGATCAGAACGGCGGGGTCGCCCAGCAAAGCCGCCGCGATGCCCAGCCGTTGACCCATCCCTAGTGAAAGCGTCCCGGCCCGCCGGTCCACCATGCCCGACAGCCCGACCTGCTCGATCACCTCATGGACTCGGCGCATCGAAATCCCGTTGCTTCGGGCCAGCCACCGCAAGTGGTTCAGCGCGGTCCTGCCCGGGTGAACGGCCCCCGCGTCGAGCAGCGCACCCACGGTCCGCAGCGGGTCGCGCAGCCGTCGGTACGGTGCTCCGTCGATCCGCACCTCTCCGGAAGTCGCACGATCCAGACCCAGGATCATCCGCAAGGTTGTCGTCTTGCCGGCACCGTTGGGGCCCAGGAATCCGGTCACCAGACCGGGCCGTACTCGGAAGGTGAGCCCATCCACCGCAGTGGTTCTCCCGAAACGCTTGGTGAGTTCGAACACTTCGATCATGCCGGTGATGGTTCACGAATCCGCGCGTCCGCCGCATCAGGCCCGGGGCCCACCCGCTCGGGTCCACCCGTGGGTGGAGACGAGCTGTGAACTGGCGAAGGCATCCGACCAAGGGTGGAGGACCTGAACCGACCCTGAGGCCGAGGCGGTGCGCGGCGCTCCCTGAGTAGGGTCGAGCGGTGCGAGCAGGTACTGAGGTGAACGAGGACGACCACCCGATTCTGGCCCGGCGACTGAACCGACGCCAGCACATCACCCTGGACTGCACGCTCGTGCTCCTCTACGTGGCGGCACTGCTGCTGACAGGACCGGACACGGGCGGCTTCTCGGCCACGCCGCCCGGCACGGAGGAGCGGCTCATGCTCATAACCGCGGCGACCCTCCCCGTCGCGGTTCGGCGGATCTGGCCCCTGCCCGTGTTCATGGTCGTCCTGACGGTCACGGCGGCGGCCGTCGCGCGGGGTGTCACATGGGATCCGTTCCTGTCGGTGGCCTTCGCCCTCTACGCCGTCGCCCTCACCCTGCCGTCGCGCCGTTGGTGGCAACGGTGGCTGCCCCTCCCGGCGACCGCCGTCCTCCTCGCAGCCGCTGCCGTCGGAACGGTGCGCGCCGGCGAGGGCTACTGGTGGCAGGACGGGCCGGGACTGCCACTCCTCGGTTGCGTCGTCGTGCTCGGCACATGGGAGCTGGCGCGGGCGGTGCGGCAGAGACGCGCTCTCGCCGTCCGGGCGGCCGAGCAGTTCGCGCGGAGAGCCGTCACGGAGGAACGCCTGCGCGTCGCCCGTGAGCTGCACGACGTCGTCACGCACAGCATGGGCCTGATCGCGGTCAAGGCCGGAGTCGCCAACCACGTTCTGCACGTCAGGCCCCAGGAGGCGCACGATGCGCTGCGGGTCATCGAGCGCACGAGCCGTACCGCGCTGAACGACATGCGCCGGATGCTCGGGGTGTTGCGCGCCCCCGAGGGTGAGACCGAGGGACGGTCCGCGCCCCTCGACCCCGCACCCGGCATCGACGCGCTTCCCGAACTCGTCGAGCGGGCCGGCGCGCGGCTGGCAAGGCGCGGCAACGTGCCTGACGACCTCGCGCCGGCCGTCTACCGTGTAGTGCAGGAATCACTCACCAACGTCGCCAAGCACGCCGACCCGGGGACACGTTGCCACGTGATGGTCCACGCGGACGACCACGAGGTGCGGATCGAGATCACGGACGACGGGGGAGGGCGGGCTTCCCGAACCCCCCGAGCATCGCGCCCGGCCACGGCACCAGGTGGCCACGGCATCATCGGCATGCGAGAACGCATCGCCCTGCACGGCGGCTCGTTCTACGCGGGCCCGCGCCCGGCGGGCGGCTTCGAAGTACAGGCGACCCTGCCGATCGAGGAGAGCCCATGACTCGCCCCGCAGTATCGGGGGAGCGCCCCTCCCATGCCGCAGAGCCTTCGCACGGAGCTCCATTGCCCCATGGCATCGAGCCGCCCGGGGTCCCGGTCCGGGTCCTCATCGCCGACGACCAGACGCTGTTGCGTGGCAGCCTGCGCGTGCTGATAGACGCCGAACCCGGCATGGTGGCCACATCCGAGGCGACGAACGGTACGGAGGCGGTGCGATGTGCCCGGCAGGATCTCCCCGACGTCGTCCTGATGGACGTACGGATGCCGGGCATGGACGGAATCGAGGCGACCCGGCAGATTTGCGGATCTCCCGCGACCGCCGGTGTCAAGGTGCTGATACTGACGATGTTCGACCTGGACGAGTACGTCTACGCCGCGCTGCGGGCCGGCGCCGGGGGCTTCCTGCTCAAGGACACGCCTCCGGGCGAACTGATCGCGGCGATACGAGTGATAGCGGCCGGTGACGCGTTGCTGGCACCGGCCGTGACGCGGCGCCTGATCGCCGAGTTCGCTCGCCGGCCCGAGCCGTCGCGACAGCTGCCGGACACCCTGGACGGGGTGACCGAACGCGAACGAGAAGTCCTCGTCCTCGTGGCGCGCGGACTGTCCAACACCGAGATCGCTGCACAGCTGTACCTCGGCCTCGCCACCGTGAAGACCCACATCGGCCGACTGCTTGCCAAACTCAACTGCCGCGACCGTGCCCAGCTGGTGATCGTCGCCTACGAGAGCGGCCTGGTCACGGCATCAGTGCCGCCGCGGGCCCCCTGATGGCTGGCCTCGAACGTTTGGGCGAGACGACATCCACTAAGCCTTCCTCGGCCTCGCCACCTGCCTCATCACACACCGGCACGGTGAAACGCCTTTGTCAGGAGTTCTGAGCAAGATCAGAAAAGGACGTCCTCGGTCCGACCGTCAAAGCTGGGAGAGCTCGTCGACCAGGTCGTCCAGGCCCAGGGAGCCCTGAGAGAGGGCGGCCATGTGCCAGGCTTTCAGGTCGAAGGCATCGCCGCGGTGCTCCATGGCCCTTTCCCGGCCGAGCAACCATGCCCGTTCCCCGAGCTTGTAGCCGATAGCCTGCCCAGGCATCGTCAGATAGCGGATGAGTTGGCTCTCCACGTAGTCCGCCGGGCGGCTGCTGTGCGCGCCGATGAACCCCTGGGCGAGGTCAGGCGTCCACCGCTCGCCCGGGTGGAACGGGGAGTCGGCCGGAATTTCCAGCTCCAGGTGCATACCGATGTCGACGATCACCCGGACCGCCCGCATCATCTGCGCGTCCAGATAGCCGAGCCGTTCCTCGCTGTCCTTCAGGAATCCGAGTTCGTCCATCAGGCGCTCGGCGTACAGAGCCCATCCCTCGATGTTGGCGCTGACCATGCCGACGGTCGCCTGGTAGCGGGAGAGGTCTTCCGAGACGTGTATCCATTGGGCGAGCTGGAGGTGATGACCCGGCACGCCCTCGTGATACCAGGTCGACACCAGGTCGTACACGGGGAAGCGGGTCTGCCCCATGGTCGGCAGCCAGGTGCGGCCGGGGCGGGAGAAGTCCTCCGAGGGAGGGGTGTAGTACGGGCCTCCGCCGCCTCCGGACGGCGCGATACGGGACTCCACACGCCGTACCCGGTCGGCGAGTTCGAAATGGGTGCCGTCCAGGGCGCTGATCGCCTGGTCCATCAGGCCCTGGAGCCAGTCACGGACCTTCTCCTCGCCCTCGACGTGCCGGCCGTGCTCGCGCAGACGAGCCAGCGCTGTCCACGGGGTGTCCGCGCCGGGCAGGACACGTTCGGCCTCGGTCCGCATCTCGGCGAGCAGACGATGGAACTCCGACCAGCCGTAGGCGTACGCCTCGTCGAGGTCGAGGTCGGTGCCGTTGTAGTAACGCGCCCAGCGGGCGTAGCGCTCGCGGCCGACGATGTCCGGGGCGCCTTGGACGGCGGGCTCGTATTCCGCACGGATCCAGTCGCGCAGTCCGGTGACGGCGGCGGTGGCGGCACGGGCCGCCTCGTCCAGCTCGCCGCGCAGCGCGTCGGGACCGGCGGTTGTGAAGTCTTCGAACCATCCTCGCCCTTGGCCATCGGTGTCGACCCACTGATCGAGCTGGTCGGCGAAGGTGGCGGTGGCGCGGGGGGCCGCGTACAACTCGCGTTCGAGTCCGAGGGCCAGGCACTCGCGGTAGCCGGCCAGCGCCCGGGGCACGGCCCGCAGGCGCTCGACGACGGCCGTCCAGTCCTCCTCGGTCCGGGTCGGCATCGCCGTGAAAACGTCGCGGACGAAGTGGGGCGGCGTCGCTATGTTGCCTACGGCCCGCAGGTGTTCACCGGCCGAGTGAACCGCGAGTTCCGCAGTGAGGCGTTCGCGCAGCAGGCGAGCGCAGCGGCGCTCGTTCCCGCTGTCGGCACCGGGCAGGCGCTCAGCCTCGGTGAGGTGCGTGAGGGTCTCCCGCGCGAGCGCCGCGAGGGCGTCCGCGCCGGCCGGTGAAAGGTCGGGCAAGCGGCCGGCACTCTCCGGCACGCCGAGGAACGTACCCGTGATCGGGTCGAGTTCGACGAGGGCGTCGACGTATGCGTCGGCGACTTGACGAGGAAGCGGGCTGTCGATCTGCGTCATGCGGTCATCCTTTCGTAGAAGCCGACGCCAGTCATCAGTCGACGAGGGGCCCCACGTCACAGATGATCCGTGCCGGAACCAGCTCCATTTGCCTTCGGCCTCCGACTCCCGCGAGAGGCGCCGACGGGATCGCCGCCGTCCTGGAGGACATCGCCACCCACGGCCCTCCCTCGGCGCCGGTGACAGCCCCGCGCCGCGGTAGGCGCCACGCTTTGACCGGTCACCAGCAGCTCATCGATCTGTTACAGCCGTGGTGAGGCCGCGGCCAGGAGGGTGTGTCCTGCTTCGGTGAGTTCGTACATGGCCGTGCGGCCGGCCCGGCTGCGCTCGACCAGCCCGGCGTCCCGCAGGATCGCCAGGTGTTCGCTGGCTGTCGGGGGAGTGACGCCCACCAGCCCGGCCACCGCTGTCGTCTGCAACGGAGTGGTGAGCGCGGCAAGGATCCTCGCTCGAGTCACCCCCAGAAGACGGTCGAGCGACCTCGGAGTGGGAGGTGCCGCCCAGAGGTATCGCCCGGACGCCGGGTAGTAGATCGCCGGAGCCCAGTGGTCCGAGGTGGTGCACTGCACCCGGTCGGTGATGAACAGCGACGGAACGAGAATGAGCCCATCCGGGCAGTCGACGTCGATGTCCACAGGCTTCTCGACGGTGACCGTGTCGTCT
The DNA here is from genome assembly GCF_040679335.1 of Streptomyces sp. NPDC052299. Lineage (NCBI taxonomy): Bacteria > Bacillati > Actinomycetota > Actinomycetes > Kitasatosporales > Streptomycetaceae > Streptomyces > Streptomyces sp. NPDC052299. The sequence continues at coordinate 418,411 of NZ_JBFAUP010000002.1, forward strand.
TCGTACGTCGCGGAAGGGTGCAGGCGCGGAAGCACTGCACGTAGTCCCTCGCGGTTGACCTGGATGGCCCGCTCCAACAACTCGGCACGCAGCGCCTGCCGCATGCCCACCCACTCCGGTTCCACGACTGTCTTCCAGAGGCGGCGCAGCGCATCGGCGGCCTCGGACCTGGCTCGCTCGGGGTCGTCGAGCATTCGGCCCATGTCTTCCCCGCGTCCCCGCGAGGCGTCGACCAGTTCCGCGTACGTCTGGTCCGCCGGCACGGCGAGGAGGGCATTCATCCCCTCCTCGAACGTCGGCTCACTGGTCATCGGCGACGGGTCGAGGAAGTCGGGCCGATACGCACCGTCGGCCATGAAGACGGTGAGCGCCCGCAGGTCCGGATGCGAGAGGTGGAGATGGCGGCGGCGCAGCCATGGATGGAACATCGCGTGACGCTGCGGTTCGGTCAACAGCTGAGCGAGGCTGACCACCTCGTGGATCGGTGACATCGCCCACCGCACACTCGCGGCGCCGGCACCCAATCGGTAGCGGATCATCCCCGCATTGTTAGGCCACCGCCGAAGTGAGCGCGAGCAGAACGGTGAAACCCCGAGACTCGGGGCATGACCGACACGGAATCGACTTACCGGCTTTCCAAGGAATCCGAGCGAGCCCTGCAGACGCGCATGATTCGGCTGGGCGTCGGCGGATCGACCATCGAAGTCCTCGCCGGTCCGGCGGAGACCAGCGGGACGGTGAGCATCTACAGGTGGCGCATGTCGCCGTCCAGCCGGGGACCTGCCCCGCACTTTCACACGACCTTCAGCGAGACCTTCATCGTGGAAGAAGGTGAAGTCGACTACTTCGACGGGCAGGCATGGCGAACACTGCAGCCTGGCGACACCGCGCACGCATCGATGGGGGCTGTCCACGCCCTCCGGAAGGAACGCGCCGAGCCGGCCACTCTCCTGATGGCACTCTCGCCAGGCGTACCGCGGGAGGAGTACTTCGCACAGCTCGCCATCATCGACGAGCGGGAGTTGAGCAGGCTTCACGAAGACCACGACAACCATTTCGTCGACGACCACGAGCGGTGACGGCGGCGCACCCTGCCCCCCTCCCGAGGGACAGGTGACCTAAGCATCCCCTCAGCAGGTTCGCCACCGCCGCATGGCCCACCCTCGCCCAAAACGCTACGTGCACGCCAAGGCATACCCGCCTCCAAGAGCCGGGCTCGCTCCGCCTTCGACAGCTTCTACCTCTCCAACACCGCCACGAAATGGATCCGTCTCATGCTCGCCGCCATCGCCACCACCCTGACTGCCCTGATCGCCACTGCTGTCGTCCTCGTCGGGGCCCGCTCCGTTTGGGCGCCCGGCTCCGCCGTCGGCTTCGGCATCCCCAACACCCGCCCCGATGACCCGGCCGTACGATCGTGGCTGGCCGTCATGGGCGTCCGCGACATCGGCACCGGCCTGATTCTCGCGGTCCTGCTGATCGGCGCCACCACTCGCCTGCTGGGCTGGGTCATGCTGGCCGCCGCGCTGATGCCCGCCGGTGACGCGGCCGTAGTGGCCCGCAGCAAAGGGCCGCGCTCCGCGATCTACGGTGTCCACCTCGGCACCGCTGCCATCATGGTGATCATCGCTGCCCTCCTGTTTCTGGCTTGAAGGCCCAGCAGGAATGCCACCCCGGCTGGCTGGCTGCGCCTGCTGTGGACTCGGCGCCGAGCAGTAGCCATGGACATCGACCCCTGAGGGAAGGCATCCGCCCGTTCGACGTGATACGTCGGGCCGAAGCGACCCGGGAGCAAGGGTAGGTTCGCACTACACGGTATGTTCAAATGGCTCTGGCCAGAGTGTTGTTGTGTGAAACGAACGTGCGCCCTCGCGCGAAGGAGATCGTGTGTTCCCCAACGGGTCATTCGAACAGGGAAAGCCGCACCCGGCGCGGGTCTACGACAGCCTCCTCGGCGGCAAGGACAACTACCCGGTGGACCAAGCCGTCGCAGAGGGCATCGCCCAGCGCTGGCCGGAGATCCAGCGCAGCGCGCAGCAGAACCGGGCATGGATGGCGCGCGCCGTTCGGCACATGGTGAAAGAGGGCGGTGTCACCCAGTTCCTGGACATCGGGACCGGCATCCCCACCCGGCCCAACCTGCACGAGATCGCTCAAGGCATGGTGCCCTCGGCCCGGATCGTCTACGTGGACAACGACCCCGTCGTGCTGCGCCACGCCGAGGCGTTGCTCACCCCGGTATCACCAGAGGGCCGCTCGACCTACCTCCAAGCCGATCTGCGTGACCCGCGCGCGGTACTGGATTCACCCGAGGTGACCGGGACACTCGACATGACGCGTCCGGTGGGCCTGGTCCTGGCCGCGATCCTGCACTTCCTCGACGACGACGAGGACCCGGCGGGTGTCCTGCGGGTCCTCGTGGACGCGCTTCCGGCCGGCTCGTACGTCGCGTTGTCCCATGCCTGCGGCGACGCAGATCCCGTCAGGGCGGCGGAGGCATCGGCCTTCTACCGGCAGAACAAAGTCTCCAAGCCCGTGGTGCTGCGCACACAGAAGCAGATCGAGGAGTTCTTCACGGGACTGGAACTGCTGGAGCCGGGCGTAGTGACCGTCGACCGCTGGCGCCCGGACGCATCGGTGCCTGAGGGGCCCGACGACATGGGGTTCCGTGGCGGCCTGGGCCTGAAGCGCGGAGCTGCGTGAGGCGTGGAAGGCATCGCCGACCGACGGCCGGGCGTAGCAGGGAGGCTCGAGCCACCAGTTCGCGCGCGGGGAGTGGGTGTGCGAACGGCAGGTGCTTCGTGAGGGGATGCTGCCCGCCCTGTTCGCCATCGCCGATACAGACGGCGACGACCCGCTGACCCTGGACGAGTTCCAGATCCTCGCCGGCTCGGCACCGGCACCCACCGGGCCGTCGAGACCTTCGTCGGGCCTTGACCGCGACAGCCGCGTCGGCCGAATGTTCACAGTTCAAGTTATGCAGAGCGAGAGCCTGCGTACGGGGGCGCAACGCGAACGCGTTGCACCCCCGTACTGCGCAGCGTGTCGCAGCCGCCCCCGGAACAGGCCCGGGGCAGTCATGCGGCTGGGGGTCAGCTGAAGAGCGCGGAGCGGAGCTTGAGCCGGTCGGTGGCCCGACCGCCCGGCCTGAGGCTGTAGAAGTCGCCGTCGCAGTCCGGGCCGGTGAACATGGTGACGGTGCTTCCGGTGTAGTTCTGCGGGGCGAAGGCCGGTTCGGTGGCGTCGGGGTCGGCGACCTCCGGCAGGGTGACGCACACGCGGCTGTCGGGCTCGACGAGGACGCCGGCGGCCCGGTTGCCGAAGTCGTCGTAGTAGGTGTATCGGAACTCGCCCACGGCGGCGCCCGCGGAACCCGGCAGTGCGACCGCCATGGCGAGGGCCGCCACTGCGACGGAGACCTGACGCATGCGGGTGGACATCGGTGAACCTCCAGTAGGGCTGACAAAAGCTGATATCAACGCAAAGAAACTAAACGGCACCAGAACTGGAAGATCGTTTCTTCTTCATCCGCCGCACGACCCGAAAGCGCGATACACCCATGCGAGGTAATCGGGAACAGCCACGTGATCGCGCCGTCGGAGCGTACGGTCACCGGGCCGGCCGCGGCCACGGTGCGGAGCTCACCGACGCGCGGGTCGCGGGATCACGAATCTCGCTCTGGAGACCTCACGCCACTGACGCCCGAGGCCGTGCGGAATCAGGTCCGGGCCTTCCGTGGCGCTCTCGTGCGGGCAACCGCACCTCAAGCGACTCCGGTGCGGCGCAGGGAGCCGCCTGCGCGGACGGCGGGCCACCCCGTTGGAGCCGGAAGACGGCAGCCAGTCGTCCGCGGCATGGCCAGGCCCTTCATCAGGACCACTGTGGTGCTGTTCCTGCAAGGACCCCACTGCCCTCAAACTCGGGACCGACACCCGCATCCACCGGTACGCAGGCTTCTGCTGACCGGGGCTGTCGCTCCGCGGCGTGGGGATTCGGGCTGTGGCGCCGGGCCTGGCAGGTCTCAGCGGGCGGGGGTGACGTGGACGGGCTTCTCACCGTGCCCCGGGGGACCGGACGCCTTATGCCTGTGCGCCCATCGGGAGGTTGGCGCCGCCGGTGCAGTCGAGTACGACGCCGGTGATGAAGCCGTTCGTCGCCAGGGAGTGGATGGCCCTCGCCACATCGGTGGCGCGGCCGACCCGGCCGGCCGGGGTCGTTTTCGCGAGGCCGTCGAAGAGTGCCGTGCGCTGTTCCGCCGGGACGCGGTCCCACCAAGGGGTGTCGATCACACCGGGGGAGACGGCATTGACGCGGAGAGGGGCCAGTTCGACCGCGAGGGGCGGCACCATGGCCTCAAGGGCGCCGTTGATCGCGGCGAGGCCGGACGTGCCCGGGAAGGCGGCACGAGCCGAGGCGGCCGTGATCAGGGTGACGGAGCCGCGCCGGCGGTCGAGGCGGGGGAGCGCGGCCTGGAGGATGCGGACCTGGGGCCAGAACTTCGCGTCGAAGCCCGTGGCCAGGTCCGCGAGGTCCAGTTCTGCGAAGGGGCCGCTACCCGCGGCGCCACTGACCGCGATGACCAGGTGGTCAATGGGGCCGGATGCAGCGAAGTACGCCGCCGTGTCTTCCTGTGACATGGCGTCCATTTGGTGGGTGAGTGTGTTGCCGCCGATACGGTTCGCCGCTTCGTCCAAGCGGGTCTGCGAGCGTCCGGTGATCGTCACCTCCGCGCCTGTCGCGGCGAAGAGTGCCGCTGTGGCCTCGCCGATGCCGGAGCTGCCGCCCATGACGACGACGCGAGGGGCGGGGCTGTGGTCCGTGGTCATGATGGCGGTCCTCCGTAAGCGCTGTGCGCGGTTGTCGTTCATGCCCTGTCTTCGGTCTTCCGTAGCGTTGACGAGACCGTCGGTCTCGGTAAGGTGAGTCTTGTCGAGACCGGCAGTCTCGTCAAGTGGTTCGAGCTCGGAAACTCGGAAAGGATGTGCGACATGGCGCAGCAGGCGGAAGCGGACAAGAACACGAACGCGGGCACGGGCGGCGTGCGGCCCCACACGGGGCGCCGGCGCAACGAAGCGGCGCGCCGGGCCATCCTCGACGCCGCGCTGCGGTTGCTCGGCGAGGGCGACGGCGCCCCCGTCACCGTCGAGACCATCGCGCGGGCGGCCGGGGTCGGCAAGCAGACGCTCTACCGCTGGTGGCCCTCCAAGGGTGCCGTGCTCCTGGAGGCTCTGGCGGAACGCGCCCAGCAGACCGTGTCCGCGCCTGACCACGGGGACCTGCGGAGCGACCTCCAGGTGGTCGTCGCCGCAACCTTCGCCGGGGCCCAGCAGCCCCCCGTGGGTCCGGCGCTGCGGACATTGGCCCGGGAGGCGGCGCGCGACCCCCAGCTGGCCGAGCTCATGCGTGAGTTCACCGAACGCCGCCGCGCGGCCCTGCGAGAAGTGCTGGAGCGCGGGCGGGAACGCGGCCAACTGGAGCCCGGGCGGGACCTCGACCTGATGGTCGACCAGATCTACGGGGTCTTCTGGTACCGCTTCCTGCTCGGCCACGCACCCCTTGACGACGCCACCGCCACGGCCCTCGCGGACTCGCTCCTGCGGTGACGGCGGCTCACGGTGGTTCAGGTACGCCGGCACCGTCAGCGGCCCGAGGGTGTACGGACCTCGGAGTCGGCGCTCGGGCGGTCGCTGCTGCGGGCGACGCAGGTGCGGCCCGCCACCACGCGGAAGTGGTGGAGTGAGTGCGATGGTTCGACCGGGCTGCCCGAAAGTCACCTCCCGACCGTCACAGCAGGCGGCAGCCACGGTGGTTTCGGCGTACTTTCGAAACCTTGCGAGCTGTTCCACGCCCACGCGTCGGCCGATTCGAACCCGGCGTAGCGTGGCGGCCATCGCCCCAGCCCCGCCCGCGCAGACAAGAATTGCGCCAAAGAGCCGCGCGTACCCGGCGGGACGCCGCCTCCGCAGGCCGCAGGCCAGTGCGGCTCCGGGGTCGGTCTTCCTCGAAACCCCGCCGGGACCGGCTGCGGAGCCGAGCACAGCGCGCTGCGCTCGGCAGAGTGTGCCGTACTGCCCGGCCGAGCATGCCCATGGGCCATGCCGAGGGAGCATTCCGGGCTCCACGCCTGATTGTCGGGGCAAAAGGGACGCGCACGCTGGTCCCGTCCGCCTTCGAAACTGTCCGAAAGTTTCCCGAAGGGGTTCCGGCCTCATGCGGGGTGCGCTTCACTGGTCCGGCACGCAGCAGGGCAAGGACTGATATTCATACGCCTCACGTGAAGGTTTTCTCACCTCCGTCAAGAGGAGAGTCTTGTATACCCTCGGACTGAATTGCTGCTTCTCGCTGCCGGGCCGTGAAATCGTGCCCGATCTGCCCCAGTGGTTTTTTCACGACGCGTCGGCGGTACTCATTCGGAACGGCGAAGTGGTGGCTGCGGCCGAACAGGAGCGGCTGAACCGGCTGAAGCACACGAATCGCTTTTCCGGCGATGCCGTCCGGGCCTGTTTCGACCATGCCGGCATCGGTTTCGAGCACGTGGACTCGGTGGCGTTCTTTTTCGACGAGGCGTGGACGGACAAGGAACTCTTCCACCAGTACGTCGAACACTCCGACGTGACGACGAGTTCGGCCAGGGAGCTCATCAAGGACCGCGTCCGGGAACTGTTCGACTTCCAGCTTCCGGACGACCGCATCTCCTTCGTCCGGCACCACGATTCCCACGCCTATTCGGTCTATCCCCAGTCGGGCTTCGACGACGCACTCGTGGTCGTCATGGACGGGCGGGGCGAAGACGCCTCCGCCTCGGTCTACAGTGCCGCGGGTGAACGGGTGGAGCTGCTCGCCACGAAGGGCCCGTCCGACTCGCTCGGCCACTGGTACACGGCGGGAACCGAACTTCTGGGCTACCAATTGTTCGACGAGTACAAGGTCATGGGCCTCGCGCCGTACGGGAACCCGGACACCTACCGCCCGGTCCTCGACGAGCTGTTCGAGCTTCGCCCGGACGGTGACTTCCGGCTGGATCACGCACGACTGCGTGCGGCCATGTTCTCCGCCGGCTTCGTCCCGCGCCGCCGGGGCGGGACGTTCGAGCAGTGCCACATGGACTTCGCGGCGGCGGTCCAGCAGGTGACCGAGGAAGCCGCCCTGCACATGATCGGGCACTGGCTCCGCGAGACCGGCCACTCCCGTCTGGCGCTCGCCGGCGGCGTCGGCCAGAACTGCACGCTGAACGGCAGGCTCCTGCGTGAACAGCACCTGCGGGACATCTTCGTCCACCCCGCCTCCCACGACGCCGGCGCCGCGCTGGGAGCCGCGATCAAGGTCGAGGCGGAGAAGACCGCCGCGCTGCCGCGCCGCAGAATCCGTGACGTCTTCTGGGCGCCCGCGTCGCCCCGGCCGGAGGAGACCGAGCCCCTGCTGAAGAAATGGGCCGGCCACCTGGACGTCGAGCACGTGACCGGCATCGAGAAGCGCACCGCGCAACTCCTCGCGGACGGGAAGGTGGTCGGCTGGGTGCAGGGACGTTCGGAGTTCGGTCCCAGGGCGCTGGGCAACCGGAGCATCCTGGCCGACCCGCGACCCGCGGACAACCGGCAGCGGGTGAACCTGATGGTGAAGAAGCGGGAGACCTATCGGCCCTTCGCACCGTCGGTACAGGCCGAGAGCCTGCACGACTGGTTCGAGTTCCCCGAGGACATCGCCGCCCCGGACTTCATGGTGTTCACCGTCCCCGTGCTCGAACACCGGCGGACCGAACTGGCCGCCGTCACGCACGTCGACGGCACTGCCCGAGTGCACGCGGTGGACCGCGAGGTCAACGGACGGTTCTGGCGTCTGCTGGAGGAGTTCGAGGCACTCACCGGAGTGCCAGTCCTGCTCAACACGTCCTTCAACAACCACGCCGAGCCGATCGTGGACTCCGTCGAGGACGCCGTACGCTGCTTCCTCACCACGGAGCTCGACCATCTCGTGGTCGGCGACCTCCTCGTCTCCCGCTCGCCCCGCGACCGCGAGGCCCGGACCGCGCTGGTTCCCCGCCTGCGCCCGGACACCAGGATCGTCCGCGAGAGCGGGCCGGGCCGGGTGGAGCGGGCCGTTGTGACCGGTGAGTACACCAAGGCCAAGCGGGTTCCGGTCGGGGCGGCGACGGCCGCACTGCTCCTCTCCGCTGACGGTGAGCGCAGCCTGGCCGAACTCTCTTCGAACCTGACGGGGCCGGGCGGTGCCGAGACGCTGGCCGAGGTGGAGCTGCTCTGGAGCGAGCGCTTCCTCGACCTGGCGCCGCGCTGAGAACGGCGGCACACGCCCGCCATGCGCTCGCGAACCCCCCGACGGCAGCCCGACAGGGGCAGCGGACGTCTCTGGCACAACAAGGACTTCACACTGCTGTGGATCGGGCAGTCGCTCTCCTTCTTCGGCGGTGGGCTCTACGACGTTGCCGTGGCCTGGAGCGTCTACGCGGTCACCCGCTCTTCGGCCGCTACCGGCATCGTCGTCGCGGCCACGACCGCCGCGCAGTTCCTGTGTGCCGTCCCCTCGGGATACCTCAGCGACCGGATGAGCCGGCGCCGGATGCTCATCATCAGCGACCTGCTGGCCGGGGCCGCGGCACTCGCGGTGGGGTTGGCGGCGCTCAGGGACAGCCTGTCCCTGGCACCGGTGGTCCTGCTCAGCCTGGTGCTCGGTGCCTGCCGGGCGTTGGGCACCATCGCCCACATGCCGCTGCTCGCGCAGACGGCCCGGGGGGACGTCAAGACCGCCAACTTCCTGCACTCGATCAGCTACAACTCGATCAGAATCACCTCGGTCGCCCTCGGCGGTCTGCTGCTCACCATCACCGAGGCGCACTGGCTGATCCTCGCGAACGCCGTGTCCTTCTTCGGCGCGGCCCTTGTGACCCAGCGGATCGGCGCCCAGCAGGACGAGGGCACGGCCACCGGGCCGGGCGCCCCGTGGCAGGCGTGCCGGGAGGGGCTGCGGGTGCTGCTGGAGATGCGGTCTGCGCGGTTGATCGTCCTCAGCTCCGCTCTCGCCAAAGCCGTGTACTCGTCGGCTCTGGCCGTGACCCTGCCCCGGCTGATGACCGAGAGCGCCGGCACATCCGGCAGCCTGGGCCTGGCGATGGGGTTGCAGAGCCTGGGCGTCGTGGCGGGGTCATGGATGCTCAGGCGGGTCACCGGAGGAGAACTGGGGCTCATGCACTTCCGGCGTCTGGTGACGGTGGGCGCGACGGCGATTCTGGCTCTGACGTGGACCTCGGGCCCGCTGCTTCTGCTCTGCGTCTTCGTCGCGGGCTGCGGACTCGCCTTCGAAATGATCGAACAGACCTGCCTGCAGCAGATCATTCCGGCGCGGGTACTGGGCCGGGTGCTCAGCCTCGACATGTTCGCCGGGCTGCTCTGCTATTCACTGGGCTCGGCGCTGCTGGGCGGGCTGGTCGACCTCTCGGGTGCGACCCTGGTCCTCACCTGCTGTGCCGCCGCGCAGTTCGCTCTGGTACTGGCGCTGCGACACGGCTCCCGGCACGAACCGGGAGCGGTCTGACCGTTACCGGAACGAGGGCTGCTCCTCCAGCCAGGTGAGGCCCTGGTGGCAGGTGAACATGCAACGCACCAGGTTCTCGACCGGCGGCGAGAAGGACAGCCGGATCCTGTGTCGGCCGATTCCCTTCCCGGGCGGGGCCATCATCTCTTCGGGTACCACCCTCACTCCGAGCAGGTAGGAGAGCACGCCGAACAGGTGGAAGGTCCGCTCCACCGCCACCGGCCCGATGCCGCCGCGGTCGAGGACCGCGTCGCAGTGCACCACGAGGAAGAAGCCGCACTCCGGCTCGTACTCGACCGCGAACCAGCGGCTGAGCCCCTCGTCGAGGAACCGCTCGGCCAGCTCCCGGTGGAACTCCCGGGTCCTGGCGTCCAGTTCGTCGTAATGGGACGCATCCACCGGGTGCTCCCGCAGGCCCGGTGGGCAGAGTACGACGCCTTGCGCGAACTTCCACCGCAGAAGCCGGTCCACCTCGTCGAGCACCACGGAACGGACGCGCCCGCGCTGAGCGTCGGGGATACGGGCCGATCCGATGCCCTCCACCATCGCCACCATCAGGTGGCGCCGGAACTCGTAGCTGTTCTCCTGGTGCCAGGACTCCTCCGCCAGGTAGGCCCGGATCTCCTCCGCTCCGGTCCGCATCGCCCGCGCCAGGGCGTTCTGGAACCCCGTGTAGACGAATCCGATGGTGCTCTCGAGAACCCGTCGAACGGACTCGGCCTGCGTGCGCGGGCTCCAGAGCAGACCGATCCGCAGGTTGGCCAGCGCGAACGGTTTGGAGAGGCCGAACAGCACGAAGGTGTCCGGGTGATGGTCGAGCAGCGTGCCGCAGTCCTCGGGCATGCTGCGGATCGAGTGGTACGACATGTCCTCAATGGCCGCCACCTGGTGGCGGCCGAGCACCTCACCCAGCCGGCGCAGGTGCTCGGGCGTGGCCATCCGGCCGGTGACGGTCGGGTTGATGTGCAGGTAGCAGACGACTCTGGGGGGCCGGAGCACCAGCGCGGGGCCACGGTGCAGCGGCTGGGCGTTCCGAAGCGCGGGCCAGCGGGAGGCGGCGCGCTTCAGCATCGTCCGGGCTGCCCGAAGAGGGCCGAGTTCCTCCAGTCCGCGGGTGATCTCCTCCGCGTCCTCGGGGCACGGTGCGGCGACGTCTCCCAGCAGTCCTCTGCTGTGCAGGTCGCGCAGGGTCCCCCGCACCAGGACGGACCGCTGCGGCAGCCATTCGGCGTACAGGGCGGCGTTCCGCTCGGTCACCACACGGTCCAGGGCGTCGATGTCCACGGCGCCGTCCTCGCCCAGCGGAACGGTCGCCACGGTTCCGCCCGCCCGGTAGGGCTGGGGAAGGAAGAATCCGTAGGACACCTCGGGATGCAGGACCACGTCGCCCGGCACCGTCACGCGGGTCCGGCACAGCGCGTCGTAGAGGCTGATGGTCCCGACTCCGACGACCGGTTCGACCTGGTCCAGGTGCCGGGCGAGGGGGAAGCCCAGTCCTGCGACGAGCTCCCGCACGGCCGTGTCCAATTCCTCCGTGCACTCGGGGCCGAAGTACCGCTGGAAATCCTTTCCTCGGCCCACTTCGACAGACAAATGGTGCACAAAGCTCGGTAGTGGGGCGGCGGATGCGTCACCGGTGTCCAGATTCCGTTCCCCGGGAATGCAGTCGACCGGGCCCTCGGAACCGCCGCCGGACTCCTGGTTCCGGCTGGTGAGGACTTGATAGGCCCAGCGGCAGAGAAAGGGAAAGCGCGACGGCTCGTCCTCGGCGACTCCCGCATATTGCGTCTCAAATTCGGCCAACAGCCGCCCGAGTTCCGCAATCGTGTCTCTCTCCAGGGCGGGGGAAATGCCGGCGCGCGCAACGCGTAACTTTTGTTGACATGTGTAAGTCATGACTGTTAGCGTAGCCGCGCCTTGAGGGCAAATCAAGCAACTCCCTGCTGACAGAAGGGCAGTTGAAGTGAGTAACTTAGCTTTGTTCGGCGGCGATCCCGCAGTGACCACCCCTCGGGAAGACCTTTTCGATTGGCCGATCCTAGGGCCCGAGGAGGAAGCCGCAGTACTGGCGACAATGCGAAAGCCGAGCTATCTCGATTTCCAAACCGTTCCGGCCTTCGAGTCGGAGCTCAGGGACTGGCTCGGCACCGACTACCTGATCACCGAGAGCTCCGGAACCCACGCGGTCCTCGGGGCCATGTTCGCCTGCGGAGTCGGAGAAGGTGACGAGGTCATCGTGCCGGCGTCGACCTACTGGGCCTCCTGCGTACAGGCGTTCACGTTGCGGGCCAAGGTGGTGTTCGCCGACATCGATCCGCTGACGATGAACCTCGACCCCGCTGATGTGGAGCGCAAGATCACCGACCGCACGAAGGCGATCGTCGTCGTCCACCTGCTCGGTTACCCGGTCGACATGGACGCCGTCAACGCCGTCGCCCGCCGTCACGGCGTCAAGGTCATCGAGGACGCGTCCCACGCGCACGGCAGTCTGTACCGCGGCCGCCTGGTCGGCACCCTGGGTGACATCGCGGCGTTCTCCATGTGCGGCAAGCCCCTCTCCATCGGCGAGGGCGGGATGATCGCCACCAACGATCCGGAGCTCCACGACCGGGCGCTGGCCTGGGGCCACAACTTCCGCTTCCACGCGGGTGAGGTGAAGTCGCCGGAGCTGCTGCGCTACGCCGGCCTGCCGCTCGGCGGAGTGACCTCCCGGATGCACAACCTCAGCGCCGCGATCGGCCGGGTCCAGCTGCGCCACTTCGACGAGCGCATCCAGGAGATCGACCGGGCGATGAACCACTTCTGGGATCTGCTCGCCGACATACCGGGGCTCGTCTCCCACCGCCCGCCGAAGGACAGCGGCTCCACCATGGGCGGCTGGTACAACCCGCACGGCGTCTACCTCCAGGAACACTTCGAGGGCCTGTCCGTCGCGCGGTTCGTCGAGGCGATCAGGGCGGAGGGGTACCACTCCTGGACCCGCATCTGCATCCGTGAGCCGCTGCACACGCACGAGCTGTTCAGGAGCGCGGACGTCTACAACGAAGGCGCGCCCACGAACAGCAGGCGCGGGGCGGTACCGCCCCAGGGCCGCGGCGACCTGCCGGTGGCCGAGTCGGTGCGGGCCCTGACCGTTCCACCGTTCCGGCGCTTCGACCGGGACGCCATCGAGATGTACGCCGCCGCCTTCCGCAAGGTGGCGGACAACTACAAGGAGCTCCTTCCGGGAGACCGCGGGGACGAAAGCGTGGTCCTCGACGAGCGGGGCAACGGGTGACGGCCGAGGCCGTCGAGCGATCCTTCCGCACCCCCGCCACCGCCGCCCTGGAATGGGCCACACGAGTCTTCCGCGTCCTCGGAGCCGATCACACGACCGCCCAGGACGCGGCTCTCGCGCTGGTGGCCGCAGACCTCGCCGGGCACCCCAGCCACGGGGTGCGGCTCGTCACCACCTACGCCCACCAGGCCGACAGCGGCGAACTGCTGCCCGAAGCACGCCCCGCCATCGTGCGGCAGGACGCCCACTCCACCGTCATCGCGGGCCGGAGAGGCCTGGGGGCCGGAGCCATGCGCCTGACGGTACGGAACGCCACGGAGCAGGCCCGGCGGCACGGAGCGGCCACCGTCCTGCTCACCGACCACGGTCACCTCGGACGCCTGGGACTCTACGTCGCCCAGCTCTCCGCCGCCGGCATGGTCGGCGTGCTGTCCAGCGGCTACGGACTGCTGCCGGAAGAGGCCGTCGTGGCGCCCGTGGGCGGCGTCGACCGAGTCTTCGACACCAACCCGTGGGCCTTCGGCTTTCCCGCCGAAGGAGGCGACATCATCATCGACATGTCCTCCGCGGCGATCTCGTACAACGCGGTCAGGGCACTCGGGCTCGCCGGAGTCCCGATTCCCGGCCACGTCGCCCAGGACCGGCACGGGCAGCCCTGCACCGACCCGGACAGCGTGCTGGCCACCGGCAGCCTGCTGCCGGCCGGGGGCGCCGTCGGATACGGGCTGGCCCTCGCGGCCTGCGGGCTCGCCGCCCTGGCCGGCGGGCCGCCGGCCTCGGCACCGCTGGAATCGATCGCAGGTACCTTCCTGCTGGCCCTCGACGTGACCCGGTACCGGCCGCTCGCACAGTACCGCCGGCATCTCGGCGCGGCTGCGGCGGCCGTCCGGGCCGGCACGCCGGCGAAACCGGGGAGCCCCGTCCGGACACCGGGAAGCCGCGGTGTCCTGGTGCGCTCCCCTCGCGAAGTGAGCGGAACGATCGAGCTGTCCGAATCCACCTTTCGAGAACTGGAGGACACATGTCACCGCATGCGACTGCCCGCTTTCCCGGAGAGCCGGTGAATCCTGGCCGATCTGTCGGGATCGCCTTCGCCGGCTGCGGCTACGCAGCCGACTTCTACGGCGCGACGCTGCCCAACTACCCGTGGCTGGACGTCAGAGGCGCCTACGACGTACGGACGGACCGCGCCAGGTCCTTCGTCCGGGAGTACGGCGGCCGCGTCTACGACAGCTTCGACCAACTCCTCGCCGACCCGAGCGTGGATGTCCTGGTCAACCTCACGCCGGTCACGCTCCACCACAGCACCACCAAGGCCGCGCTGAACGCCGGCAAGCACGTCTACTCGGAGAAGCCGCTCGCCACCCGGCTGGACGAAGCCTCCGAACTGGTGCTTCTGGCCCGTGAGCGCGGTCTGCTGCTGTCCAGTGCCCCGTCGACGGTCTTCAGCCAGGCCGCGCAAACGCTGATACAGGCCGTCGGTGACGGGCTGATCGGCCGCCCGCGCCTGGTGCACGCCGCGCTGGACATGGGCGCCCTGGCGTTCATGGCCTACACCGACTGGCACAGTCGGCGCGGGGTGCCCTGGCCGTTCGAGGACGAGGTGCGCAACGGCTGCGTCATGGAGCACGCGGGCTACCAGCTGAGCTGGCTGGTAGCCATGTTCGGGCCCGTCGTGCGGATGGCGGCCCACACCGCTTCCCTGCTGGCCGACGAGTGGTCCACGCTCGACGCGGGTGAGGTGGCTCCCGATGTCTCCCTGGGATTCCTGGAGTTCGCCGACGGCACCGTCGGAAGGATCAGCATCGGCTGGGTCGCTCCGACCGACCAGACCCTCACCGTCATCGGTGACGGAGGGACCCTCACCGTGGGTGACGTGTGGCAGGCCTCGGAACCCGTCGTTCTGCGCCGCAGGGTGGGCACCAATGGCAAGGACCACTCCTATCTCGCCGAGCCGGAGCAACTTCCGTTCGTCGTCCCGGCCGCCGAGCACCGGTATGTCGACACCCACGACCTCACGGTGGGCGCCGGTGTGGCCGACCTGGCCCGTGCCGCGGTGCGGGACGAGCAGCCGTTCCTCTCCGCCGACTACTGTCTGCACGTGCTCGACGTGAGCCTGCGGCTCGCCGCGGGCACCGGTGTGGCGGAAACCGTGACGGTGCCGGCCTCGACCGACTCGAAACTTTTACGATGTCCCGTCGAAAGTCTGGCCACGGCCGGAAGGGGCCAGGCACCAACCCCATGGCCCACCGTCGGCCTGGCGGGAGAAAAGAGGAGAGCATGAACGCCCAGAGGCACCAAGAGGTCGCCGCGCTGCTCGACCGGGCCGTGGAGTGGGCAGGCGCCCGGCCCGACGTCGCGGGACTGCTGCTCGTCGGCTCCTGGGCCAGGGACGCGGCGCGCGAGGACTCCGACGTCGATCTCGTCCTGCTCAGCGACGACCCGGCACTCTACGACGCCGAGTCCCTGACGGACCAATGGGCCCTCGGAACCTTCGTCACCACCCGCCGCTGGGGCCCCATCACCGAATGGCGGTTCGTCAGGGAGTCGGGGCTGGAGGTCGAGCTGTGCGTCGGGAGTCCGGACTGGGCCGGCACCTCGCCCATGGATCCGGGTACCCGCCGGGTCGTCTCCGACGGAGCGCGGTCACTGTACGACCCGCGCGGTCTGGTCGCCGGCGTCATCGGCGCGTGCGCGGGCTGAAACCCGTCCACCGGCGCGCACACCTGGCGCTGCCCCACCCCGCGCCGGGTGTCCGAGCCCGCACAACAGACCTGGTGTGCACGGGCTCGTCCGCCGGCCGGGGACGGCCCGCACCGGGTCGGCGGGCCGTCCTTGTTTCGCCGCCGGGTTAGACACCCCCCGAGGTCACGCTCCGGTCGGGTTGCGGGTGCCCCGGGACGGGGCGCCGTCCGCGGCGGGCGATCAGTGGCTCCGCAGCCAGACAGGCGACGGCGGCGGACACCAGCGCGGCGGCCACCAGAGCAGTGCTGCGCACCCCCCACGAAGGCAGCAGCAGCGCCCCGGCCAGGGCGCCGGCCGCGACGCTCGCATTGAACACGGCGCTGTGCGCGGCCGTGGCGACTTCGGTACTGCCGGGCGCCACATCGAGGATCCGGTTCGCCATCGCGGTGATCATCAGGAACATCGTGGCGCCGAACAGGACGAGCAGCCCGATCACGGCGAGCCGGAGCGCACCTACCCCGTGGAGACCGAACAAGGCGCCCGCGAGCAGTGCGGTCGGCACGATCAACCCGGCGCGCGGCCAGCGGTTCAGGACCACTCCGCCGAAGGCCATGACCGCCACTCCGGCCGCTCCGCGGACGAACAACAGGGGCCCCATGGCCGTTTCCGGGAAGCCGCTGACCTCTGTCAGGAAGGGCACGGTGTACGTGGAGGCAGCCGAAAGACCGGTGATCGACAGCGCAGTGGCCGCCAGCAGGACGACGAACCGCCGGCCGTCCGGGGCGGTGGCGGCGGCGGGCTTCTCCTCCGTCCGCGTACGCGGCATGCAGACGGCCACGGTCACCAGAGCGGCCAGACCGAGACCGCTGAGCGCCAGGAAGGGCAGCCGCCACCCCCACTGCTGTCCCAGCCAGGTGCCGGCCGGCACGCCCATGACGGTAGCGACCGAACTCCCGGTGAACACCACCGAGACGATCCGTCCTCGCAACCTCGGTGGGAACATGCCCACCGCCGTCACGACGACCACCGACCAGAACACCGCGTGAGCCAGCGCGGTGATCACCCGGCCGCCGAGCAGAAGCGGGTAGCCCGGAGCGAGAGCGGTGAGGCAGTTCGCGGTCACGAACACCGCCAGCACCCAGGAGAGCAGCCGGCGGCGCGGAACACGGCGGGTGGCCCTGACCAGTGGCACGGACACGACCGCCACGGTCAGGCCGTATCCGGTGACGAGCAGCCCCACTGCCGAGAGCGAGGTGTGCAGATCACCGGCCATCAGCGAGAGCAGACCTCCGGGCAGGTTCTCGTTGGCGACGAAGCAGAAGGTGGCCACCACCAGTGCGGCGAGCGCGGCCACCCGCGCGGATGCTCCCGACGCCGGGGCGGTCGCAGGCATCAGGCGCACCGGTCCAGGATGTGCCGCACATACCCTTCGTACGTGTGGTGCTCCTCCGCGTACGCACGCAGGCCGGCGGCGGCCTCGTGCAGCTCCGGCAGGTGCCGCAGAGCATCGTCGATCGCACGGCGCAGGGCACGGTCGTCGGCGGCGGGAACCACCTGGCAGGCCGGCGAATCGGGTATCTGCTCAGCGAGCACCTCCGAGACGATCACCGGCTTTCCGGCGCTGATCGCCTGCGCGAGTGCCCCGGACGCGCCCCCGTAGCCGGCGAATTCCTGCTGGTAGGGGAAAACGATCACGGCGGCCCCGGCGATCACCTCTGCCAGCCGCGCCCGGGATATCCAGCCGCTCTCGAACCCGACACGGGCGTTCGGATGGTCCTTGCACAGGCGTTCCTCGACACCGTCGTACTGCTGGCCGAGAACGCGGAGTTGCGGGCCGTTCTCCAGGGCCGTTAGCAGGACCCCGATGCCCTTGTCCGACCGGGCACTGCCGATGGAAAGGACGTATGGTTCCTCGTCGGTGGGAGTCCAGCCGCGCCGGAAGGAGGCGGCGACCTCCGCGCGGGTGGCGGTCGGCCAGCCCACTCGGAGCAGCCTGTCCGGAGCGACGAACCGCCGTGCCTGCCGCTCGCCGACCGGAGTGTTCACCACGAACAGTGCGTCCGGGCCCTGCCCTCCCACGACATCCAGCAGGCGTCCTCCGCCCAGACGGCGTCGTACGTCCGCCTCGAAGTAGCCGGGCCGGTGCAGAGCGTGCACGTACGTAAGCCCCGCCTCCGAGATGGGCCAGGCAGGGTAGTTCTCGTCGAAATAGCAGTTGAGGAACACCGTGGCACCGTGGTCGCGCGCGTCCCGGCACGCCTCCGCCAGTCTCTTGGGGTCGACCGTCCCGGAGTAGGAGAGCTTCACGGCGCTGGAGCCGGGCGAGGCACCCGTCGTGGCCATGTGCGTGACACCTCGGTCGAGCCGGTGGTGGAGCAGGTAGGACGGCGGGCAGTACATCCGTACGGGCCCTGCCGCAGGGGTCGCCGCGGCCGCGTTGGCCAGTCCGACGACGAAGTCCGGGTGATGGCCGAGGACGGTGTCGTTGAAGTCGTCGAAGACTGCCATCCCCGTCATGAGGTGCCGAGCCTTTCCAGCCGGGGCAGGGTGCCCGACGGCACCGGCGCGCTCCCGACGACCGTCTCCAGCGCGGACATCGCCAGATCCATGGGCACCGGCACCAGCGGACGCCCGCGTTCACCGGTGACGACGTGCCCCGGCGCCCTCAGCAGCACCATCGGCACCTCGTCGGGGGCGCAGGACAGGTAGCCGCGCTTGTTGTCCCGCGCCAGTACCGCGCGTATCCGGCCCGGATCGAGCGCGCCGGGTCCCGTGGACGCCGGGGACAGGTGCAGCCGTCCCACCAGTCGGTGGTGCAAGGCGAGGCCGTCGCGATCGAGATGTCCGAGGGAGTGGCTGATCTCGGCGGCGACCAGCATGCCCCAGCCGATGGCCTCGCCGTGGCCGAGCCGGCCCTGGGAGACGAACTCCAGCGCGTGCCCCATCGTGTGTCCGTACTCGAACACCAGCGCCTCGTGGCGCTCCCGCGGATCGGTCCGCAGGTAGGGCGCCTTGGCGGTGCATCCGATGTCCAGCAGGTCGAGCAGTGCCGTGGCCGGCGCATCTCCCAGACGGCCGAGAGCGCGCTCGAGATCAAGCCGCCGCTCCGGTACGACCGCCAGTACGTTCTTTGCCATCTCGGCCAGGCCGGTGAGTATCTGGTCGTGGGGCACCGTCGTGAGCCACCGCAGATCGCAGGCGATGAGCGAGGGCGCATGGTAGGTGCCGCAGAGGTTCTTGCCTCCGCTCAGGTTGACCGCCTGCTTGACCGACAGCACCGAGTCGAACGCCGCGATCGGCGTGGTCGGCAGGTGTACCAGCCGGATGCCGCGGAAGAGGAGCGCGGCGGCCAGTCCGGCGACGTTGCCGACCATTCCTCCGCCCATGGCCACGACCACCGTGCTGCGACTGGCGCCCTGACGGATCGCGAACTCGACGATGTCCTCCACCAGCGACAGGGTCTTGCGCTGTTCCCCGGCGTCCACGGTCATCGTGGCCACCCGGACGGTCTCGGAGACCCCGTGTAAGACCGCCGCGGCGTGCTCGGTCACCTGCCGGTCGCGCACGACGAGAACGAGATCCGCTGTCACGGCCAGGTCGGCCATCGCCGCGACCAGGTCCTCCGTCACGTCCACGCCGTACAGGTACGGGACGTCCTTGCCGTCGAGTGACACTTGTTGCCTGAGCAATGAACACAACCTCTCGCAGTGGGTGGTGGGCAGAAGCCGGACACGTGTGGCGGGAGCGCTCCCACACTACAGATGGTTCGTGCTAGCGTGCGATTACTTCTGATCTTCCATGGTTGATGCGGGCATCGCTGAGCAATCGGGGTGGACGGTTGAGTGGATGTGGCCGTACGGACGAACGGACCGGCCCTGCCGTGATCATCGGCGGCTGCGGGCGAGTCGGTCTGCCCCTGGGCATCGCCCTCGCCTCGCGCGGGATGCCCGTGATCCTTTATGACATCAACGAGTCCGCGGTCGCGACGGTCAACCGCGGCGTCCTGCCGTTCGGTGAGCCCGACGCGGCGGAGCCCCTCGCGACCGCCGTCCGGGACGAACGCCTGCGAGCCGTGACCGACCCGGCCCGGGTCGCGGAGGCGGAGACAGTCGTCGTGATCGTCGGCACACCGGTCGACGAGCATCTCAACCCGGACATCGGCGCCGTGCCCCGCGCCATCGAGCAGGTCGCCGATCACCTTCGCGACGGTCAGTTACTGATTCTGCGCAGCACTGTCCATCCGGGTGTGACCGCACTGGCCGAGAAGGTGCTCGCCTCTCGCGGCCTCGACATCGATGTGGCCTTCTGTCCCGAACGCATCGCTGAAGGCCGGGCCATGACCGAACTCTTCTCCTTACCCCAGATCGTCGCGGCCCGTTCCGAAAGGGCCTACCGCCGCTCGGAGACGTTCTTCCGCACCCTCACCGAGCAGACCGTGCGGCTCGCCCCGGAAGAGGCGGAACTGGCGAAGCTCTTCACCAACACCTGGCGCTACATCAAGTTCGCCGCGGCCAACCAGTTCTGGGTGATGGCCAACGACGCCGGTCTCGACTTCGACCGCATCCGCAACGCGATCACCCACGACTATCCGCGAGCGGCCGACCTGCCGGGCCCCGGATTCGCAGCCGGGCCGTGTCTCTTCAAGGACACGATGCAACTTGCAGCCTTCAGCCGGAACAACTTCCCGCTCGGCCACTCGGCCATGCTGGTCAACGAAGGGCTGCCGCTCTACCTGGCGGACCGCCTCGAAACGCGTTACGACCTCTCCGGGCTCACCGTCGGCATCCTCGGCATGGCGTTCAAGGCGGGCAGCGACGACCCACGGGCGAGCCTGTCGTTCAAGCTCCGCAAGATCCTCGCGCTCAAGGCACGCGAAACGCTGTGCAGCGATCCCTACGTCACCGACGACCGCTTCCTGCCGCTGGACGAAGTCCTGGCCCGTGCAGACCTGTTGGTCATCGGCGCACCGCACCCCGAGTACCGCGATTTGTCCACACGAGCGCCCGTCGTCGACATCTGGGGAATCAGCGGTCGCGGGATGCTCGTGTGACGGCGCCCGGAGCCGTCACGACCGCCAACCGTACACAGGACGCGCCGACGGGCGGCGCTCACCACACCACCAGGGGGCAGAACGAGATGG
Source organism: Streptomyces sp. NPDC052299 (assembly GCF_040679335.1). Lineage (NCBI taxonomy): Bacteria > Bacillati > Actinomycetota > Actinomycetes > Kitasatosporales > Streptomycetaceae > Streptomyces > Streptomyces sp. NPDC052299. The sequence goes on from NZ_JBFAUP010000002.1 coordinate 439,059, forward strand.
TGAAGGCACTGGTCACCGGGTCGGCAGGTTTCATCGGCGGCTACGTCGTGCAGGAGTTGCTCGGACGCGGCCATGAGGTGATCGGCCTGGACAACTTCTCCAAGTACGGGCCGGTGAGCCACGACTACGACACCCACCCCCGCTACCGCCTGGTGGAGGGCGACGCCCGAGACGTGGGTCTGCTGCGCTCACTCCTCGACGGGTGCGACCATTTCATCGCCGGAGCGGCGATGATCGGAGGCATCTCCTACTTCCACACCTACGCCTACGACCTGCTGGCCGCCAACGAACGGATCATGGCGGCGTCCTGCGACGCGGCGATCGAGGCGCACCGGTCGGGCACCCTGCGCAAGATGACGTACGTGTCCTCCTCGATGGTGTACGAGTCGACGGACCGGTGGCCTTCCGCGGAGGGCGACGAACGGGTCGTCCCGCCCCCCGCGTCGAGCTACGGCTTCCAGAAGCTGGCCGTCGAGTACTACGCGCGGGCCGCCTGGGACCAGTACGGGCTGCCCTACACCATCGTCCGGCCGTTCAACTGCGTCGGGGTGGGGGAAGGCCGGGCGGCCGGACAGGAGGAGATCCTTTCGGGCAACGTCAAGCTCGCGATGTCGCACGTGGTACCCGACCTGGTCCAGAAGATCGTCAAGGGGCAGGACCCCCTGCACATCCACGGGGACGGAAACCAGGTCCGGCACTACACCTATGGCGGGGACCTCGCCCGCGGCATCGTCACCACGCTCGATCACCCCGCGGCGCTCAACGAAGACTTCAACCTGTCCACCGAGCGGTCGACGACCGTCCTGGAACTGTCCGAGCTGATCTGGCGCAAGATCAAGGGGCCGCACGTGCCCTTCCGGTACGTAAGCGAGCAAGCGTTCCGGCACGACGTGCAGAAGCGGGTGCCCGATGTCACGAAGGCCCGTGAAGTCCTCGGTTTCGAGGCGTCGACGAGTCTGGAGGACATGCTCGACGAGGTGATCCCCTGGGTGGCCCGTGCCGTCGCCGACGGTCGGCTGTGACGGCCGGTCCGCCCGTCACAGCCGACCGCCGGCCCCCCGCCCCTGCCCGAACAGGAGAGACATGAGAGCGACCGATCCCAGGGCGTCGGTGGTGATACCCACGTACAACCGCCGGGAAGAACTCCGTACCACGCTGACATCCCTCGCCGACCAGAACCTGCCTGCTGACGAGTTCGAGGTGATCATCGCCGACGACGGTTCCAGCGACGGGTCCCTGGAAGTGGTTCGTTCCTTCGAGCAGCGGCTCGCGCTGCGGTACTTCTTCCAGGAGGATCAGGGGGCCCGCGCCGCCATGGCACGCAACGCCGGTGCCCGGTTGGCCGATGCGCCGGTCCTGATCTTCCTGGACACCGGGACGATCGCCGGTCCGGGTTTCGTGGAGGGGCATCTCGCCCTGCACGCCTCCCCGGACGAGGCGCGCGGTCCGCGGGTGGTGATCGGCTACACCTACGGCTACCGGCCATTCGACCCGACGCCGGGTCTGGCGGAAGCGGTGGCCGCGCTCGCCCCGGAGGCGGTGCGCCGTCGCTACGGCGAGGACCCGTCGTTCCAGGACTGCCGCCACCCGGAGTTCCTGTCCGTGGACTTCCACGCGAACTCGCTGCCGTTGCCCTGGATCATGCCCTGGACCGTGAACCTGTCCGTCGCGACCGCGGACTTCTGGCGGGTCGGCGGATTCGACGATTCCTTCCAGGGCTGGGGGGTGGAGGACCTGGACCTCGGTCTGCGCCTCCACAAGTCCGGCGCTCGCTTCGACGTGAGCCGCGAGGCGTGGGCCATCGAAACGCCTCACGAGCGGGATCCGTCCGGCAACGCCGACAGCGTCACCCGCAATGCCCTGCACCTGCTCCGGAAGTTCCCGGAACCGGCGGTGGAGCTCAACTGGGCCTGGTTCGCGACGGGCGACTGGCTTACGGAGGACAACTCGGCGCCCCTCCACGCCCGGTACGCACGCCTGCTCGACTGGACGGACGAGGCGCGCGGACTGTGCGCCGACCACGAGCTGGAGGCCATGCTGACGAACGTTCCGACCGGAGCATCCGTCGCCGTGTTCGGCTGTGGCCCGAAGCTGCCGAGGTCCCTGCCGGCCGGCACCACCCTGTTCGACTTCGATGTCCGGGTCCGGGCCGCCGTGGCCGCCGACACCCCATCGCGGCCCGTCCGGCACGCGCTCGGGGTGCGCACGTGCCTGCCGGACCAGTCGTTCGACCTGGTGATCGTGACGAGCCGACTGCGCGGTGTCTGGAAGGACTACGGCAAGCTGATCCTCGCCGAGGCGCACCGGATCGGCAGGGCGGTACGCAGCAGCTGCCCCTGACCGTCCGCACCCAGCGTCTTCGGGGCGGTGGACTCACCGACCCCGCACGCTGCTCGCGGGCCGCCACCTGCGGGACCCGCTCCGAGTTGTGACCACGAGATGTCCGTTCTCGGAAGGCGTCGAGTCCGCTCCTGGGAGCGGCCGCGTCCGGGCTGGGTGAGGAAGCCCTGGCGAGTGAGTCGTCCCAGGCGGACTCGGTCAGCGGCCCACGCCTCCCGACCTCAGTGCGACTGTGAGGCTCCGTTTCGCAGGCCGTCGAAGAGGAGGGCGGTGATCTGCCGGGCCTCGTCCAGCCAGCCCTCCGTGGCTCGCATTCCGCAGATGCCGCCCAGGGCGCGCAGGAGGGTGGAGCCTGTGACGTCGTCGCGGATGGTGCCGGCGGCACTGCCGGCTTCGAGCAGCAGTGAGAGAGCGCCTGCCATGCGGGTGCGTGCGTCGTCGAAGACCGGTGAGTCCGTTGCCATGATGCTTTCCAGCACGCTGGACATTCCCTTGCCCACCGCCGCATGGTCCACGAGCAGCAGGAGGAAGCGCCGCAGCGCCTCCTCAGGTCTGTGCTGGTCGAGGAGAGCCCTGGGCGTGGCACACAGATCGTCGACCTCTTTGCGGTAGACCTCCTCGATCAGTGCCTCGCGGGTTTCGAAGTGGCGGTAGAGCGTCCCGACGGCGACGCCGGCGCTGCGGGCGATGTCCTCGACGTGTGCGTCGGTGTCGTCGCCGAGGAACGCCTGGCGGGCCGCGGACAGAAGTGCCTCGCGGTTGCGTCGCGCGTCGGCGCGCAGGGGGCGTGGGGGCGGCATGGGAACCTCCATAAGGTGAGTCTGGTTCCGTTTACGTGTACCGTTTCCGGAGTCAGGTTCATCTTACGGAGGGGATTTCCATGCCGAACACCGATGACGGCCTGTCGGGCCTGCGCGTTCTGGTCACCGGCGGCAGCCGGGGCCTGGGCGCGGCGACCGTACGCCGCTTCGCTGCCGCGGGCGCGACCGTACTGACAGCCTCCCGCAGCCGGCCCGAGGAAGACAGCGGTGCCACCTTCCTCGAAGCGGACCTCTCCACCCAGCAAGGTGTTGCCGAGCTCGGCCGCCGAGTCCTGGAACAGGTGGGCGGAGTGGACGTGCTCGTGAACAACGCGGGTGCCGCGAGCGCCCCGACACCGACTCTGAGCCGCTCGGACGCCTCCTGGCAGGCAGACCTGGAGATGAACCTTCTCAGCGCCGTGCGACTGGACCGGGCCCTGGTGCCGAGCATGGTCGAACGGGGCTCCGGCGTGGTCGTACATGTCTCCTCGATCGCCAGTCAACTGCCCCAGCGCACCGAAGCGTCCTACGCCGCAGCCAAGGCTGCACTCAACACGTACAGCCGCGAGCTGGCCACCGAGGTCGGCGGGCATGGGGTGCGTGTGGTCTGCGTCCTGCCGGGTTTCGTCGTCACCGACGGTGCCACCGCCCACCTGCAGCGCATGGCCGAGGCACAGGGTGTGACCACCGAGGAAGTCACACAGCAGATCGTGGAGCACCTGAAGGTCCCCATGGGCCGTCCGGGAGATCCCGAAGATGTCGCCGAGATGATCGCCTTCCTCGCCTCCGGCCGGGCGAGATGGCTCACCGGAGCACAGTTCCGCGTCGACGGCGGCATCATCCCGACCGTCTGAGTAACCCCCTCCAGCAGGAACAGGACATCTCTCGTGCCCATCACCCTGACCTCCGTGATCATTGACGCCGCCGACATCGCAAGGGAGAGCGCTTTCTGGCACCGGCTGCTTGGCGGCTCCCTCACCCCCACTCCGACCCACCACTTCATCCAGGCCGCCGGGCTCCCGGTGATCGTCATCCAGTCCGCTCCCGGACACACCGCCCCGGACTGGCCGGACGGCACCTCCCAGCAGATGCATCTCGACTTCGGGGTCGACGACCTGGCAACCGCCGACCGCACGGCCACCGACGCCGGCGCCACCCGTATGCGGCCCACCGAAGACGGCACCGCGGAAACCTTCACCGGCAGCCGCGTCTACGCCAGCCCAGCCGGACATCCCTTCTGCCTGCGCTCGACCTGAGTTCGTTACCGCCCACCACCGCCTGCCTGCCGGCGTTCGTCCAGGGCGTACGTAAAGCTCCGAGGAGCGGGGGAGTGGGGGCGCCGCTCAGACCGGGGCGATGACGAGGGTGTCGAGGACGGACCTGATGGCCCTCGCCGGGGCCGCGCTACCGGTTCGGTGACCGAGGTCGCCTGCCGCTGGGGTCTCACGCACCTCGGCCGCTTCAGCGCGGAGTACCGGCGGGTGTACGGACGACTGCCGTCGGATACGGCGAAGGGGCGGTCCTGACTATCCGCGAACGCGGCCGACTCCCGCTCCCGAAGCGGATAGTGCGCGGGGAGCGCACGAGCGAGCCTGGATTCCGACGGCAGCCCAAGCCGCCGTCGGGTCGAACGACGAAGGGACAGCAGTCTCCATGGCTACGAAGACCGGCAAGAGCCGACGCAGTGGTGTCCTCGCGAAGATGGCGGGCGTGACCGCCGGGCTCGCGCTCCTCACCGTCGGCACGGTCACCCAGGCCCAGGCATCACCGTCCGCCGGCTACATCGGCGACGGCTACGCCAACAACACGCACGGCGTGTGGTGCGTCCAGCACCTCCTCAACGACATCGCCGTGGACTTCGGCTACAACCGCCCGCTCGCCGAGGACGGTATCTGGGGCCCCAACACCCGTGCCTGGGTGGAGTGGTACCAGCGTAGCGTCCTGTTCCTCGATCACGTCACCGTGGACGGCATCGTGGGTAAGGAGACCGGCGGCAACCTGCTGCTGGGGGGCGACCAGTACTACGGCGGCACCAACTACTGCTATTCGTACGTGCCGTCGAAGTTCTGACGAGCTCCCGCTCCGCACACCGGGCCGGACGCAGCCAGGACCCGTCAAGGCCCCGCCCTGCGCCCGTCGTCGTGCCCGACTTCCAGTCGCGGCGCAGGATCGTGTACTCCACGGAATCGTGAACGGTGCCGTCGGCGGCCGGCCACGCCTCGCGGTCGCGCGCCTCCTGCACGTATTCGCACGTGCGCGCGGCTGGCGCGGCAATACCCTCCACCCCGTCGACTGGCAGCAGGCCGCCGCCGAGGTCCCGGAGCGGCATGACACCAGCGGGCCGCAGTCCCCACCTCCGAGGGCCAGGGCTCCTACGCGGTGAACTTCGTCAGCGACCACTGAGCCCGTCCGCCTGCCGGCAGCGCACGCTGCCGGCAGGCGGGTTGTCAGCTGACAGTTTCCTGGCGGCGCCCATGCTTACCGGGCATCGTCGGGGTGTGGAGCCGCTTCACTCCCCGTGCCGGTCTCGGCGATACGGGTTCCTGTGCCGCTGACGCGTACCCGCGGGTCCCCGGCGTACAGCTCCACTCGGAGCTCGCCGGGACGGCCCATGTCCGTGCCCTGGTGGAGGCGGAGAACCGTCTCCTCGGGTACGAGGCCCAGTTCGCGAGCGTAGGCGCCGAACGCGGCGGCTGCGGCACCGGTTGCCGGGTCCTCGACCACGCCGCCCACGGGGAAGGGGTCGCGGACGTGGAAGACGGTCGTGGACTCACGCCACACGAGCTGGACTGTAGTGAGGTCCAGAGCGGTCATGAAGTGCTCAAGGCGCTCGAAGTCGTAAGCCAGGTCGGCCAGCCGGGCGCGGGTGCGCGCGGCCAGGATCAGGTGGCGGGCCCCCGCGTAGCCGATCCGGGGCGGGAACTGCGAGTCCAGGTCGGCCCGGGTCCAGTCGAGCGCCTGCAGTGCTTCGTCGACGTCGTCCTCCGCCACCACGTGGACCGTGGGTTCCACGCTGGTCAGGGTCGCGCGCAGTGTCCCGTCCGTGGCACCGGACACCTCTACCGGGACGGTGCCGGCTGGAGTCACGAGCAGCAGGTCGCCGGGTCCGTGTCGTTCCGCGTAGGCGATGGAGGCGGCGATGGTGGCGTGTCCGCAGAAGGAGACTTCGGCGCGCGGGGAGAAGAAGCGGACGGTGTAGGCACGGTCCCGGCCGACGAGTTCGGCCGGTGGAGCCGTGAAGAAGGCCGTCTCGCTGTATCCCAGCTCTGCGGCGATCGCGAGCTGCTCGGCGTCGGTCAGTCCGGTGGCGTCCAGTACGACGCCTGCGGGATTTCCTCCCTCCGGGTCGTCCGAGAAGGCGGTGTAGCGGAGGATTTCGGGGCGTCGGGGCGTTGTCGTCATGGCGTTTTCTCCTCACGGCCGTGGCCGATTGCGGGCGGGGTCTATGGGTGATGGCAGGGCGCCGTGCCCCGGGGTGTTCGAGCGGCTTCGCGGACGGCGGCGCCGGCCACGGATGCGGGAAGTGCGGTCAGGCGGTCGGACCCGCAAGCTTCGGACTGGCCGGCCTGGCCCGCAGGGCGAGGAGTGCGCCGAGGGCGAACGCGGCGGCTGCGATGCCGGCGGACAGGCGCAGACCGGAGGTGAAGTGGTGTGCCGTGGCGGCGAACGTTCCGAAGAGGGCGACGCCCACGGTGCTGCCGACCTGCCGGGCGACGTTGAAGACGGCGGTGGCGACGCCGGCATCGGTGACGTTCGCGGTGTCAACGATGACGGCGGTGGCGGCGAGAGCGGTCATGGTCTGACCCAGACCGGTCGCGACCAGGGCGAAGAGCAGAACCGGGTAGGGGGTGCCGGGCCCGGTGAACAGCCAGCCGGCGAATCCCGCGGCGCCGAGAACGAGGCCGGCGGCCATCAGCGCGTACGGACCGGTTCGGGGCGCGACGCGGTGGAACAGGGGGGCGGCGATCAGTCCCATGCACACGGACGGCAGCAGGGCCAGGCCGGTGTCCAGGGCGCTGAGGTGGCGTTCCTGCTGGAAGTAGAGCGTGGCGAGGAAGAGCATGCCGTAGTAGCCGAGGCTGATCAGCATCCCGATCACGGTGGCCGAGGTGAAGGAGCGGGACCGGAACATGGACGGCCGTAGCAGCGGGGCGCGCCCGCCCCCAACGCGTGCTTCCAGAGTCCGTGTCGTCAGGACGAGGGATATGAAGGCCGCCGTCCCGACTGCGAAGGCGGAGAGGACCAGGGGCGACGTCCAGCCCCGTGCGCCCGCTTCGTTGAGACCGCCGGTCACCGTCACGAGTCCGACGACGGCGAGCACCTGGCCCACCGGATCCGTCTTCCGGGCCCTGCCACGCAGCACCGGAACCGGCAGGTGCCGCAGCGTCAGCAGCACGGCAAGGCCGCCGAGCGGCAGGTTCAGCCAGAACACCGCGCGCCAGTCCGAGCCGGCGACCAGGATGCCTCCGACGGCGGGACCGGCACCGAAGGCGACCGACGCGACAGCCCCCCATACAGCGATTGCGCGGGCTCTGGTCGCACGGTCGGGGAAGGTGGCCTGCAGCAGCGCGAGCGAAGCGGGAACGAGCAGCGCCGCTCCGGCTCCCTGGCCGAGCCTTCCCACGATCAGCAGTGCCGCCGAACCGGCGAGTCCGCAGAGGACGGAAGCCCCGCTGAACAGGCCGAGGCCGGTGAGGAACACGCGACGGTGTCCGAACCGGTCGGCGGCCACTCCGCCGAACAGCAGCAGCGACGCGAAGACGGTGCTGTACCCGTCGACGACCCACTGGAGCGCGGAGGGCCCCGCGCCCAGTGAGGCCCGGATGTCGGGGAGCGCGACGTTCACCACCGTGACGTCCAGCATCACCAGGAAGTATCCGAGGCTAAGGGCGACGGGGGGCGCCAGAGCGAGGGGCGCCTTGTCGTGGGTCGTGTCCGCCCCGCCCCACCGGTCCCGGCCAGGCACTTCAGGGGGGCAGGCGGGGGAGCCTTGGACGGTTGTGTTGTTCATCGCCGCGGTAGCCATGGCAAGAGCATCGGCCCCGGATACTTCGTTGCCCGGCGAAGTGTCGTTGCTCTACGGTCCCTTCATGCCGAACACCGACCGCGACCGCGCACACTCGACGACCGGTACCGCGGGGCTTGAGTCCTCGGGAGAGCCGCTCAAGCACCAAACCGACATCGCACGGGCCGCCGCCCTCATCGCCGACCCCTCGCGCGCCCGAATTCTCAAGTGTCTGGCCGACGGCCGCGCCCTTCCGGCGAACGCCCTGGCCGCCGAGGCCGGCATCGGTGCCGCCACCGCCAGCGCACACCTGGCCAAACTCGTCGAGGGCGCACTGCTCACCGTCGAGCAACGGGGCAGGCACCGCTTCTACCGGCTCGCCGGCCCGGACGTGAGCGCGGCCCTGGAATGCCTTGCGCTGATCGCGCCGCCGCTGGCCATCAACTCGCTCAAGCAGAGCAACCGTGCCATCGCCCTCCACCGTGGCCGTAGCTGCTACGACCATCTCGCCGGGCGGCTCGGCGTGGCGCTCATGCGTGGTCTGCTGGAACGCGGCATCCTCACCGGACACGACCGCATCCACCGGCCCGACGAGTCCGTGCGCGACCGGCCCGCCTCCTACGGCCACGACGTCCGGTACCGGCTCACCCGCTCCGGACGCACGGAACTGGCCGGACTCGGCATCGACACGGACCGGTTGCCGCCACGCCGGCCCGCGATCCGCTACTGCGTCGACTGGAGCGAACATCAGCACCACCTCGCGGGCGGCCTCGGAGCCGTACTGACAGCCCGTCTGTTCGCGCTGGACTGGGTGCGATGGGGGCGCAGCCCTCGCGTGGTGAACCTGACCGGTACGGGCGCCCGCGGCCTGGAGCGAACGCTCGGAGTCGTGCTCACCGACGTCAAGGTTCCGGCCGGTGGGGAGCCCGTGAACCCGGCATGATCCGGAGGAACGGGCGTGGAGGGCAAGTCCGCGGCCTGTTCGCAACCCCGTGCGATCGTCCTCACGAACGACTCAACTCACCGCCGCCTGCTGCAGCTCGGCCAGGTTCGAGGACCGGGCCGTCTCCAGCAGGGTGTCGATGAAGGCCTGCACTTTCGGGGTGCTGTTCGCGGCCGTCCACAGGAGGCCGTATTCGACCAGTGGTGCGTCGCTGAACGGCAGGTAGACCACATCTGGGCGGGAGTAGTACTGGGCGGCGCGGGCGCACGTAGGGGAGACCCCCTTGCCCGCGCCGACCAGGGCGAGCACCTCCTGCCAAGCCGTCGTGGACGGACCGCGCGGAATGAGGCGCCCCTTGGGCGTGCGGTGCGGGTAGTGGTGGTCGAGGAAGTACTGGGGCTGGCCCGTGACGGTGATCAGAGGAGCTTCCGAGAGATCCTCCAGTGAGACGGTGCCCCGCCGGGCGAATGGGTGGCCGACGGGAACGACGAGCGCACGCGGCTCGGAGAAGAGGACCGGGCCGTTGACGATGTCCGGCTCGTCGATGGGCAGTTCGACCAGCTGAATGTCGTACGTGCCGTTGCGCAGGGGACCGATCGGATCCAGGAGAGGCGACTCGTGGATGCGGACGAGGCAGTGGGGTTGGCGCGCACGGAATATATCGGTCGCGGCCACGACGAGAATGCCGCACCACGCCGCGGAGTACGCGATGTTGAGTTCGCCGGTGATGCCCCGGCCCACGGCCACCGCGGAGGCCAAGGCCTCCTTGATCTGCTGGTAACCGGCGGCAAGGCCGTCCCGCAGCACGATTCCGGCGGGCGTGAGCTGGACACTGCGGCTGGTCCGCTTGAACAACTCAGCACCGATGGCACGTTCCTGCTTCTTGATGACCTGGCTGACCCGCGCCGGCGTGACGCGCATCCGCTCGGCCGTACGGCCGAAGTGCAGCTCCTCCGCCAGCATCAGGAAGATCTCTATCTCCCGCAGTTCCACGCCGCCCACCCCGTTTCGTGTACCGCCGGCTTAACGATCGTTGCAGGATACGACCTTGATGGCCCTCTCCCCGGCCGTGAAGCTGGACCCCGTGAGCAACATCCGCAGAAAGGAGCTCAGGCCATGAACATCATCGGGTCGGCCGTGGTACTGACCGTCGACGACCCGGCTCTGTCGTCCCGGTTCTTCGTGAGCCACCTCGGCTTCCGCGAGGTACTGGTGGCCCAGGGAATAACCCACCTCGCCCGCGACGACGCGGCTACCGACATCGTCCTTCGTAGCAGCGTCGGCCCCGGCATCTCGCAGCGGCACCCACCCACACAGGTGCGCGCCGTCGTCTCCTTCACGGTTACCGGAATCCACGCCGAGTACGAGCGTCTGCGACGCGAAGGAGCACGGATCACACTTCCGCCGCGCATGGAGCCCTGGGGGGAGTGGGGTCTGCAACTCACCGACCCCAACGGCGTGGTGATCCAGCTCGTGGAGTGGATCCCTCCGGCCGGAGCCTGACCACTGTCCCCAAGGCCCGTCCGTGTGCCGATGCCCGCTGCACGGTCTGGGACCCCACGTCTGCCGCTTCCCCAGCGGCACCCAGCCACGCGTCACTCCTCGATCGAAAGACACCAGCCATGCCTTCCACACGCATGCCTTCACCCGCGCAGGCCGCGCAACAGCCAGCCGTCGGGGCAGAAGGGGAGAACCGGAGAGCGAAGCGGAGGGCTCTCCTGTCCGCGAGGCGCCACGGGCCCGCCGTCGCGGTGCGAAGCCCCCCGCCACAGCAGAACCTACCCCTGCGCCGATGACCGCGCCCATCACGACCCCGTGCGTTACAACCTTCCCCACACCCTGACAGGAGCCCACAGACATGTCCCTCACACCGCCCGAGAAGGACCGGCCCGAGCTGCAGAAGATCATCGACGGGATGATCGATTCCGGATTCACCGGCGTGGCCATACGTGTGCACGACGAGAGAGACCCGTGGTCGGGCAGTGCCGGCCTGTGCAAGCTGGACGAGACGGCAAAGCCTCCTACGGACGGGCACATCCGCATCGGCAGCAACACCAAGACGTTCGCCGCCACCGCAGTGCTCCTGTTGGTCGCCGAGGGGACGATCGATCTGGATGCTCCCGCCGCGGACTACCTCCCCGACCTGGCGCTGGACCGCAGGATCACCGTGCGCATGCTTCTGCAGCACACCAGCGGCATCTTCAACTTCACCGGCGAGTACTACGAGGACGGAACGTTCGCACTGGGAATCGCCGCGACGACGGCAGGTCGGGAATGGGTGGACAACCGCTTCCACACCTACCGGCCGGAAGAACTTGTACGGCTGGCCCTGTCCAAGCCGGCACGGTTCGAGCCGGGCACGGACTGGAGTTACTCCAACACCAACTACGTGCTGATCAGGCTGCTGATCGAAGGGGTCACAGGCAACTCGCTCGCCGACGAGATGGAGCGGCTGATTCTGAAGCCTCTGGGACTGACCGGCACGTCGCTGCCGGAGACCGAAACCGGCCTTGCGGAGCCGCACGCGCACGGCTACTACCGCTACGAGGAAGAAGCAGGTCAGGAGACGACGGTGGACGTCACCCGTCAGAACCCTTCGTGGATCTCCACCGGCGGCGACATGATCTCGACCACCCACGACCTTCACACCTTCATCTCCGCGCTGACGGGCGGCAAGCTCCTTTCGGCCCCGCTGCTGGCCGAGATGTTCCGGCCGCACCCCAAAGCCGGGTACGGCCTCGGCGTCTTCGTACAGGACATAGGCCCGGACGGTGGCCAGGTCATCACCCACAACGGAGGAATGGCAGGCCACGCGGCGTTGATGTACAGCACCCTTGACGGCACCAGGACCCTGACCGCGGCGCTCAACTATGTGGACGATGCCTCGATGTCCATGGCCCAGGCGTTCCAGCAGGCGACCCAAGCACTCGTCCGGGAAGTGTTCGGAGACAGGGAGGCATCTACGGCCACGACGAGCCCGTCACCGGCCGACGTGTGACAGTTGCGCCCGGTATCCGTCTACCGTCCTGATTCCGCCCCGAGTGGAGAAGACCGTGTGTCTTTTCCGGCCGCACGCTGACGCGTGGTGAAGGACGAGAACGGCCTGGACGATCGCGGTGATGCGGTTGGCGCCGCAGCGGAGCTTCCGCAGAAGGCGCCAGCCATTCAGAGTGGCCATGGCCTGCTCGCCGAGGCAGCGGATCTTGGCGTGGGTGCTGTTGTGCCGACACTGCCACCGCTCGAGGCGACGACCTCGGAACGGGAGGCGGACGGGGTGACCGGCTCCCGGGTACGCCTTGTCCGCCGAGCATTCCGGCTCCGCGACGGGACCAACGGCCGAACGGGGGTGTGTCAGCGGCGTCGCTGGTCTGCTCGCAGTACGAAGTCGCCGTGGCTGTTGTCGACCGCGTTGGCCGTGCCCCTGGGGGGCGATCGCGTCGAGGACATCGACGGGCAGGGTGACGTCACCGGCGAGCAGGAAGGACCTCCAGCTGTTCCGTGGTGCGGAGGCCGATGATGGCTGAGGCGATGCCGGGGTGGTTGATACGGAGGCGACGGCGCGCTCGATCGGCGTCAGGCCGGACTTCAGACAGCGAGCCGCCCGAGAGCAGGCTGTCGGTGAGGGTGCCCCCGGTTGCTGCCTCGGCTTGTGGCCGGAAGTCATCGAGCGGCGCTGACGCCGACGAAGCGCTGTGCGCTGCGGAGCAAGGAGTGGTGCGCGCAGCGGCGGGACTCGCCGTTGGTCGTGCCTAGCGTGCTCTTCGGAGCAGCACCTTCTGCTCCGATGTACCCCTCCGAGCGCTGGAAGAAGACCACTCATGCAATCGTTTCCCGTTCCGCCTTCACCTGTCCTGGAGGCGGCCGCCGCTGCGTTCGCCGAGGCGACGGCGCAGCCCCCCTACCTCTTCGATCTTGCCCCCGCAGAGGGCCGTGCCGCGGTGGACGAAGCGCAGTCCGGCTCTGTGGAACTGCCCGAGGTGGACGAGGAGTGGGTGACCGTCCCGTCTGACACCGGTGACGTCCGGGTACGCGTCGTGCGCCCCGCAGGGTCCACGGGGCCGCTCCCGGTGATCCTCTACATCCATGGCGCGGGCTGGGTCTTCGGCAACGCGCACACCCATGACCGGTTGGTGTGTGAACTCGCCGACGGAACCGGCGCGGCCATTGTGTTTCCTGAGTACGCGCTCTCGCCCGAGGCACGTTACCCCGTTGCGATCGAGCAGAACTGGGCCGTGGCCCGCTGGATCGTCACCGACGGCGCCCGGCACGGCCTGGACAGTGCACGGATGGCCGTCGCGGGTGACTCGGTGGGCGGCAACATGAGCGCGGCGCTCACCCTCATGGCCAAGGAGCGCGGCGGCCTCGCTCTGCGCCAGCAGGTGCTGTTCTACCCGGTCACCGACGCCTCCTTCGACACCGCCTCCTACACGCAGTTCGCCGAGGGCTACTTTCTGCGCCGCGATGGCATGCGCTGGTTCTGGGACCAGTACACGACCGACGAGAGCGACCGTGCCCGCATCACCGCCTCCCCGCTGCGCGCCACGACCGATCAGCTCACCGGTCTCCCGCCGGCGCTCGTCATCACCGCGGAGGCGGACGTGCTGCGCGACGAGGGGGAGGCGTACGCCGCGAAGCTGCGTGCCGCCGGGGTGCCGGTGACCGCCGTGCGGTACCAGGGCGTGATCCACGACTTCGTCATGCTCAACGCGCTGCGCGGAACACAGGCCGCCGAGTCCGCGATCGCCCTCGCCGTCGCCACTCTGCGTACTGCTCTCGCGCCGCGCTGAGCTCCGCTTCAACCCCCGCGGTTTCGAACCCTGCCCAGGCGGGACCGGCCTCCACGCCCTATCGGCCGGTTCCGCCCCGCCGTGCTGCCCTGATGCGGCAGCGGCCTTTCCCGACAGGTGATCATCATGACCACACCTCCATCCGCCCGCCGCTTCGAACCGGATCTGCGCGCGATGACCCGCATCAACCTGCGGCCCATCGCTTCCCCGATGCCCCTCGGCTTCTATGCCGTCGGCATCGCCTCCGTGGTCGCCGGAACCTACCAGCTCGGCATACTCGGCGAGGACGCCGGCCGCGCCGTGGCCTTCACGATCCTGCCCGCGTTCGTCCTCCAACTCCTGGTCGCCGTACTCGCTTTTGGAGCACGTGACGTCCTGGCGGCGACGCTCATGGCGTGTTTCTCCGGTACGTGGCTCGCCAACGCCCTCGTCCTCGCCCTGCACCCGGAGCACGGACCGCGCGTCCTCGGCGTGCTCAACCTGTGCTTCACGTTCTTCGCGCTGCTCATGGCGTCCGTCGCCCGAGCCAAGCGCGCTCTGTGGTTCGTGCTGTGCGTGGCCGTGCCCCGCTTCGGCGTGGCCGCCGCTGCCGGGCTGAGCGGCGCGCATGCGCTCACCGTCCTCTCCGGAGCCCTCGGTCTGCTTCTCGCGGCCGTAGCCCTCTATGCCGCGTTCGCGCTGATGCTGGAGGACATGCGGGGCGAGGAAGTGCTGCCCCTGGGCCGCAGCGGCCCGGCGCACCACGCCGTCGAGGGCGACCTGAGTGTGCAGCTGCGCAACCTCGAACGTCACGCGGGCGTGCGCCGCACGCTCTGAGGACGGCCGCAGTCCCCACGTTCGGGCAGGCGTCGCGTTCCCGCCGCCGTGCCTCTTTCATCACCTCCTGGAGCTTCATTCCATGACCAGCAGCACCCCCATGCCCGTGGGCGGGTTCACGCCGCAGCCGGGCCTCGACCCGGCGGCCGGCGCCGACCTCGTCGTCCGTAACGCCAAGGTGTGGACCGGTGACCCGGCCCGGCCCGCCGCTTCGGCCCTCGCCGTCCGCGACGGCGTGGTCCTCGCGATCGGCGACGAGACCGACGTCGCCGCCGTGACCGGCCCCGGCACCCGCGTCGTGGACGCCCTCGGGCGCCGTATCGTGCCGGGACTCAACGATTCCCATCTGCACGTGATCCGCGGCGGACTCAACTACGTACTCGAACTGCGCTGGGACGGTGTGCCGTCGCTGCGGCAGGCCCTCGCCATGCTGCGTGAACAGGCCGGGCGTACGCCGAAGGGCCAGTGGATCCGTGTCGTGGGCGGCTGGACCGCCGACCAGTTCGCCGAACGCCGCATGCCGACCGTCGCCGAACTGACCGCGGCCGCCCCCGACACACCCGTCTTCGTGCTGCACCTCTACCAGTCCGCACTGCTCAACAGAGCCGCCGTCCGCGCGGCCGGACTCACCCGCGATACCCCCGATCCCGTCGGCGGCCAGATCGTCCGGGGCCGCGACGGCGAGCCCACCGGCCTCCTCCTGGCCGCCCCCAGCGCCCTTGTCCTCTACTCGACGCTCGCCCGCGCCCCCGGCCTCGGCCCAGAGCAGCAGCGCCTGTCCACACGGCACTTCCTGCGCGAGCTGAACCGTTTCGGGCTCACCTCGGCGGTCGACGCGGCCGGTGGGTTCCAGAACTTCCCCGACAACTACGCCGCCGTCACCGACCTCGCCCGGGCCGGAGAGTTGTCCCTGCGCATCGCCTACCACCTCTTCCCCCAGACCGCCGGGCAGGAACTGGCGGACCTGGCCCGCTGGACGGAAATGGTGAAGCCTGACGAGGGCGACGCCTGGCTGCGGCTCAACGGGGCGGGCGAGAACCTGATCTGGGCCGCAGCCGACTTCGAGAACTTCGCAGAACCGCGTCCCCGCCTCGCCCCCGGCTACGAGAGCGAGTTCGAGAAGGCCGTGCGGCTGCTCCTCGAACACGGCTGGGGGTTTCGTCTCCACGCCACGTACGACGAGACGATCCGCCGTGACCTCGCCGTCTTCGAGAAGCTCGCCGCCGACGGGCTCTTCCCCGGGCCGGGCCGCTGGCTCTTCGACCATGCCGAGACCGTCTCCTCCGGCAGCCTGGAGCGGATCGCCGCGCTGGGCGGGGCCATCGGCGTGCAGAACCGGATGTCGTTCCAGGGCCGGGTCTTCGCCGAACGGTACGGAGCGCAGGCCGCCGCCCGCACCCCACCGGTCAGCGAGATGCTGGAGGCCGGTCTGACCGTGGCCGCCGGGACCGACGCGACGCGTGTCTCCTCGTACAACCCATGGGTCGCGCTGCACTGGCTCGTCACCGGGCGTACGGTCGGGGACCTGTGCCTCTACCCGCCGGAGCGGCTGCTGAGCCGTGAACGCGCCCTGGAGCTGTACACCATCGGCGGAGCCCGGATCACAGGGGAGTCGGACGTCAAGGGCACCCTGGGCGTCGGCCGCTACGCCGACTTCACCCTGCTGAGCCACGACTACTTCTCCGTCCACCAGGACGACATCCCGCACATCGAGTCCGTACTGACCGTCGTGGGCGGCCGGATCGTGTACGCGGCGGCCGAGCACGAGGGCGTCGACGAGGCGCTGCCCCCGCTCGCCCCGGCCTGGAGTCCCGTCGCCCACTTCGGCGGCTACCAGGCCACACCGCCGCCGGGCCTCATCGGAGCCCGGCAGGCCGACCGGATCGCCGAGGCGGTCGGCGCCTCCGAACAGCACCGGCAGTGGCGGGTGGCCCGCGGCTTCGCTCCCGAGGGCACCGCGCCGCAGGTCTTCGACCCCTGCTATGTGCTCTGACCGACCTCACCACAAGGAGAAACACACGTGGACAGCGCGCTGTTGCTGCTCCGGCTCGTCACGGGACTGCTCGTGGCCGGCCACGGAGTGCAGAAGATCAGTTTCCGGCTCGGTGGCAAGGGCCTCGCGGGCGGCGTCGAAGAGTTCCGGCAGGACGGATTCCGCGGCGGGCGGCTCACCGCTCTCGCCGCCGGAGGCACCCAGGTGGGCGCCGGACTGCTGCTCGCCGCCGGGGCCCTCACACCGCTCGCCGGTGCCGGAGTGATGGGCGTCATGACCGTCGCCCTCACCGTCAAGCGGCCGCACGGCCTGTGGGTGCAGAACGACGGCTACGAATACCCCCTGCTCCTCATCGCGGTCCCGGCCGCACTCGTCCTGGCCGGCCCCGGTGCCTGGTCACTGGACTCCCGGCTCGAAGTCACCCCCTGGCCGGCCTGGCTGAACACCGGCTGCCTCGCACTCGGGCTCGCCAGCGGCCTGCTGACCCGTCTGCTCCTGCACCGCACACCCTCACCCGCGACCACCCCGAGGAACGCCTCATGACCACCCAGCAGACCTCCCACCCCGCCGTACTCCAGGAATTCGGGACGGTGCGCCCCGTGCCGCTCGGCCTCACAGCCGACACCCGGCGGTACGCGACCCAGCGCCTCAACCGCGTACTCGCCGACACCCACATGCTGTACGCCCTCTACAAGAAGAGCCACTGGCAGGTGCGCGGCGGCCTCTTTCACTCGCTGCACCTCCTCTTCGACCGGCACGCCGGCGAACAGCAGGCGCTCGTCGACGAGCTGGCGGAACGGGTGCAGATCCTCGGCGGGGTCGCCGTGGCCGATCCCCGGCACGCCGCCGAGTTGACCTCCGTGCCCCGCTTCCCCGACGGGGCCGAGGACGTGCCGGATCTCCTGCACCGGCTGCTCAGGACACACGAGGGCATCCTCGTGGACGCCCGCGAGGCCGCCATCCGGCTCGGCGCCCTCGGCGACCCCGGCACCGAGGACCTGCTCGTGTCCTCGATCGTCCGCACGGGCGAGCGGCAGTCGTGGTTCCTCGCAGCCGAGACGGCGAGGGACGCGTCCGCTCCCGGGAACCTCCGGACCCGCTGATCCCCCCACCACCCGCCCCGCGCCCGGTCTCCCGGACGCGGGGCGTTTCGCTGCGCCCGCGCGGCCTCCTGGCGATACCCACGTACCGTGAGTCGGCGACGCATTGGTGGCGGCCCGCCTCCGCACGCACGAAGGTGCCGGGGCGGTGACGTCGTTCGTCACCGCCCCGGCACCCGGGAGCCTCAGAAGGAGGGAGTTACCGCTTCAGGAATGCCAGCAGCGCCTCGTTGACCTCCTGCGCGTGCGTCCACAGCAGACCGTGCGGGGCGCCGTCGATCACGACGTACTCGGCGGCGGGCAGCGCCTCGTGGAAGCGCTCGGCGGTCGCACCGATCGGCAGGATGCGGTCACCGCTGCCGTGCACGATCAGGGCGGGCACGTCGATCTTCGGAATGTCGTCGCGGAAATCGGTGAGCCACGTCGGGACGGCCGCGCGTGAGGCGTACGCGGAGGAGCCCGCCGCCGTCGCCCAGTTGGCGCGCACGACGGCCTCGCTGATGCGGGTACCGAGATTCTCGTCCAGGTTGTAGAAGTCCCGGTAGAAGTCCTCGAAGTACGCGTAGCGGTCGCGGGTCACGGCGTCCAGGATGCCGTCGAAGACGGCGCCGTCGACGCCGTACGGGTTGTCGTCGGTCTTCAGCAGGAAGGGTTCGAGGCCCGCGAGGAACACCGCCTTGGCAACGCGCCCGGACCCGTACCTGCCGAGGTAGCGGCCGACCTCGCCCGTGCCCATCGAGAAGCCCACGAGGACCGCGTCCCGCAGGTCGAGCCGCTCCATGATCGCGTGCAGGTCGTCGGCGAAGGTGTCGTAGTCGTAGCCGGTCGTGGGCTGCGACGACTGCCCGAAGCCCCGCCGGTCGTACGTGATGACGCGGTAGCCGGCGTCGAGCAGGACGGGAAGCTGCTTCTCCCAGGAGTGGCCGTCCAGCGGGTAGCCGTGGATGAGTACGACGGGGCGGCCGCTGCCGTGGTCCTCGTAGAAGAGGTCGATGGGGGTGCTGTTCTCATGGCCGACGGTGAGGAAAGACATGGTGGGTTCCTTCGGGAAGGCGGGATGGGAATGACGGGTGCCCGGACCCCGTGGTGCCGGGCACCTGTGGGAGGCGATCAGCCGGCCGCGTGCGGGCTGATCATCGACTGGGCGTAGACGACACCCATGCCGTACGCGCCCCCGTGCTCCTTCACGACAGCGAGCGTCGCGGCGTAGGTCTCGCCGCGCGCCCAGTCGCGCTGGAGCTCGAGGAGCACCTGGAGCCAGGTGACAGGCACGGCGCCCGCAGCCGTCATGCGCTGCATGGCGTGCTCGTGCGACTCCGCGGTGACGCCCGCGGAGGCATCGGCGACGACGTACACCTCAAAGCCCTGACCGAGCGCGGACAGGGCGGGAAGGACGAGGCAGACCTCGGTCCAGAGACCGGACAGGATGATCTTGCGGCGTCCGGTGGCCTTGACCGCCTCGACGAGCGCGGCGTCCTCCCATGCGTTCATCGAGGTGCGGTCGATGACCTCGTGCTTCGGGAGGACGTCCAGGAGCTGCGGCAGGATCGGGCCGGAGAAGGACTCGGCGGCCACCGTGGACAGCACCACCGGCACGTCGAAGACGCGGGCGGACTTGGCGAGACCGACCGTGGCGTTGATGACGCCTGCACGGTCCGCGCTCGCCGCGCCGAAGAACATCTGCGGCTGGTGGTCCACGAAGAGCATCATCGCGTTGTCGGGTGTCAGCAGGTCCGGACTCGGGGCGGCCTGAACGGAGCTGGGGTCGAACATGGTGATTCCTCGGGTGAAATAAGTGGGATGAGGTAAGAGCAGCCGGACACCGAACGGTGCCGGGCTCGACATGGCGAACCTATGGCCGCCGGTGAGAAGACAGTTGACTGTGAAGGCCCGCTTCCTGTGCCCTGCCTGCACACCTGCGACCCGGGGCAGAGACGTCAGCCGGCCGTCGTGAGGCCCGCGAGCAGTTCGTCGACGTTCGCGCGACGCACTTCGCGACCGCCGGCGGCCAGGTGTCGGTGCGGGCGAGACAGGTGAGCACAGCAGCGGTACGGAGGTACGGGACGCACCTGCCCGAGGGCGACCGCAAACCAGTTCCGTATGCGTACCGGCCGCGCGTACGCGTACGTCGCCCTCACCGGCCAGGCCGTGCACACCCTCCTCCAGCAGAGCTCGGGCGAAGACCCAGGTCACCGTCGGTCGGCCGTCGGGTGACAGGAAGTCGCAGTGGACGGCGAGCGGGTCGTGCGGACGACGCCGGAGATGGACGGTGCACCGTGCCAGGTGAGCGTGCGGCCCGACGAGGCCCGCGGTCAGGACGTGTACGACGCCGTTCATGTCCGCTCCGTCCGCGTACGACGGCACAGGCCCACCGGCCGAGCCCGGCGGCTACCCCGCCGAGTGCGCGTGGGGGCCGCGCAGTTGCGCGGCAAACGCACGGATGCCCTCTTCTTCCTCCTCGGCGAAACCGGACATCGCCGAAGCCCCGCGCCCTGCGAGGGCGGTGGCGAGTTCGGCCGCCGCGCGCTCGATGCGGCGGGGCAGCGCGGGATCGGCGTCCTCGGCGCCCGTACCCCAGTCGGCGGTGGCCGCGAAGACACCGGTGGGAACGACCGCGGCGCGCAGATACGCGAAGAGAGGCCGCAGGGCGTGGTCCAGGACGAGCGAGTGCCGACTCGTTCCGCCTGTCGCAGCGACGAGGACCGGCCGTCCGGTGAAACCGTCCGGGTCCCACAGGTCCACGAACGACTTGAAGAGCCCTGAGAACGATGCGGCGAAGACCGGCGACACCGCGATGAGCGCGTCGCTCGCACGTACGCGGTCCAGCGCTTCTTCGAGGGCGGGTGGCGGGAAACCGGTGACGAGAGCGGAGGCGATGTCACGGGCGAGCGGGCGCAGCGAGACCTCCTCGGTGACGCATTCGACCCCGGCCTCCGTGCAGGCGTTGCGGGTCGCCTCGCCGAGCCGGGACGCGAGCAGCGCCGTCGCCGAGGGGACGCCGAGCCCGCCCGCCACGACCACGACGCGCCGAACGAGGAGGCTCATCGGGCGATTCCCGCCAGGTCACGCACGCGCGCCGCGTGCGTGGGAGCCTCGGCGACCCCGGCGGGCCGGGCAGCCGCCAACTCACGGCGCAGGACCGGAACCACCTCCTCGCCGAGGATGTCGAGCTGTTCGAGGACCGTCTTGAGCGGCAGCCCGGCATGGTCCATGAGGAACAGCTGCCGCTGGTAGTCACCGAAGTCCTCACGGAAGCGCAGCGTCCGCTCGATGACCTGCTGCGGCGATCCGACGGTGAGCGGGGTCTGCTCGGTGAACTCTTCCAGCGACGGCCCGTGCCCGTAGACCGGCGCGTTGTCGAAGTACGGCCGGAATTCCCGCACGGCGTCCTGGGAGTTCTTGCGCATGAAGACCTGCCCGCCGAGTCCCACGATCGCCTGCTCCTCCGTACCGTGGCCGTGGTGGGCGAACCGTCTGCGGTAGAGGCGGATGAGCCGCTGGTAGTGGCGCGCCGGCCAGAAGATGTTGTTGGCGAAGAAGCCGTCACCGTAGAAGGCCGCCTGCTCGGCGATCTCGGGACTGCGGATGGAGCCGTGCCACACGAAGGGCGGCACGCCGTCGAGCGGGCGCGGAGTGGAGGTGAATCCCTGCAGCGGTGTGCGGAAGCGGCCCTCCCAGTCGACGCTCTCCTCGTCCCAGAGCCGCCGCAACAGCGCGTAGTTCTCCACGGCGAGCGGAATCCCGTCCCGGATGTCCTTCCCGAACCACGGGTACACCGGGCCGGTGTTGCCCCGGCCCAGCACGAGGTCGGTCCGACCCTCCGCGAGGTGCTGGAGCATCGAGTAGTCCTCGGCGATCTTCACCGGGTCATTCGTCGTGATGAGCGTCGTCGCCGTGGACAGCACGATGCGCTCGGTGCGGGCAGCGATCCAGCCGAGGACAGTGGTGGGTGACGACGGGACGAACGGCGGGTTGTGGTGCTCCCCGAGAGCGAAGACGTCGAGACCGACCTCCTCCGCCTTGAGCGCGATGGCGAGGATGGCCTTGAGCCGTTCCCCCTCGGTGGGCGGGCGTCCCGTGACGGGGTCGGCGGTGACGTCGCCGACGCTGAAGATGCCGAACTGCATGGTGTTCCTCACTCGAAGCCTGGGCGCGGCGTGTACCGCGCCGGTGCGAGGCTAGGAGCGGGGGAGCGGGCCGGGGAGCCGCTCGGTGTACGGGGCCTTGCCGCTCAGCGTCCGGCCGCCGGCCGTCGTACGAGGAAACGCCCCGCCTCGTCCGGCACGCCGCTCGCAGCGAAGGCGCGCGACCGCCATTCGAGCGGTGAACATCCGTGCAGCTGGCGGAAGGCGCGGCTGAAGTGGGCGGCGTTGGTGAAGCCGCACAGCTGGGCGACGGCGGCCACGGTCACGGCCCGACGCCCGGGCCTGGCCAGTTCGCGTGCGCTCTCTTCGAGCCGACGCCGCTGGATGAGCCGGCCCACGGTCGAATCTTCCGCCTCGAAGACCCGGTGGAGGTACCGCAGCGAGATGTGATGGGCCCTGGCTATGGACTCCGGCGAGAGCGAGGGGTCCCGGTAGTGCCCGTCGATGTACGCCCTGACCCTGCGCACCAGCTCTCCGCGCGGACCGTACTGCACCGTCTCCGGATCCGGCGTGCTGTGCTCCAGTACGAGGAGCGTCACCAGGTCCACGAGCGCGGCCCCCAGCCGTTCGCCGACGTGGGGCGACCAGTCCGCCGGAGAGGTGACTGCCGGGAGAAGGGACGCGAGCAGCGCAGCCGTCCCGTCCGTCGTGGGCAGGGCCGCACCGGCCACCGAGCCCAACTGCTCCGCGGAAAGACCGACCGCCCGAGCGGGCACCCGCAGCACAACAGCGGTGAAGGGACCTTCGTACGAGAGCGAGCACCACTGCGCGCTGTCGTGCATCAGCAGC
This sequence comes from Streptomyces sp. NPDC052299, assembly GCF_040679335.1. NCBI lineage: Bacteria > Bacillati > Actinomycetota > Actinomycetes > Kitasatosporales > Streptomycetaceae > Streptomyces > Streptomyces sp. NPDC052299. The sequence continues at coordinate 461,777 of NZ_JBFAUP010000002.1, forward strand.
ACACTCGGCCCGGCCAGTACATCGTCGCCGCGCCAGCGGTACGTTGCCGAGCCGTGCGGGTGCAGCAGGAGCACGAGGTCCGGCTCGTCCGCGCCCGACCTCCGCACGGGGACTCGGGTCACGCGTTGCGCGCCAGACACGACGGCGGAGACGGTCACGGCCCCCAGCCGGTGTATGACGATGTCGCCGCCCGGCACCCGGCCGTCGGCGGTCGTGACGGAGACCGGCATCGCGGCGTCGCCCCATCGCGAGCCCCAGCGGGCGAGGCCTTCCTCGTCGTGAACGGGGCCGGCAGGCAGCAAAAGGCTCAAGTGCGTGCTCCTTGTCTTCTGGGAACGGAGTGGGGAAGTCGGGCGGGAAGTGCGGAAGGAGCCGACGCAGATCGTCCTGCGTCCGGCTCCTTGCGCAATCCCCAGCCAACCAAGCCGCCACCGCGGTAACCAGGCAGACACCAGGCGGTTTCGAACTGCCTGTCCGCTCCTTCCCTCAGGCGCCCTACTCGAAAGCAGTACGGGAGGGCAGAGCGCCCGCACTGAGTCCGGCCAGACCCGCCCGTGCCTCCTCTCGAAGATCAACCGGGGCGGAATCACCCAGCCCCAGCACGGCCCGGTAGTCGCCTTCCGCCTCCGCTTCCCGACCGAGATGGGCCAGGCAGTGCCCCCGGTACAAGTAGATCTTGGTCGTTGCGAGGTGGAATCCGCTGTCCGCGTACGATTGTTCCAGCCCGGTCAGGACTTCAGCCGCCTCCTCCCACCGGCCCTCATTCAGATACACGAAAGCGACGTGGTAACGGGAGATGCGGACAGTGACGGCGTAGCGCGGGTCATCTATCCCGCCCGGCAGTTGCGCCAGTGAGCCCATCACCGCGTGGTGGGTCTCGACCGCCTCCTGTCCGCGGCCGGCCTTGCGCAGCACCGTGATGTTCATATTCGCCGCTTGGAGATACCGGCGAGTGTCGCCCGCACGCAAGAAGAGATCCATGGCCTGCGCGATGTCCTCGACGGCGGGCACCACATCGTTCACGACATCGCGCAGCCAGCCCAGATACATGTATGCCTCCGCCTGCCGGCCGAGGGAACCGCACGCGGACGCGATGGCCAGCGCGGAGGTGGCGGTCTCGAGCGCTTCCTCGTGTCGGCGGTGGCACTGCCAGTACACCCAGGCAAGCATGCTCAGGCATCCGGCCTGGGAATCGGGATCGCCCGTCGCCTCGGCCGAACGGGCGCCGAGGGCAAACACCTCCGACCAGTGCCCCCAGGAGATCCAGGAGTTGCACACGCCCTCGACGGCGAACGCGATCACGACCACCCGTCCGGGATCCTGCTGCTCGGCCTCCTGCCGCAGGGCCGAGAGCCAGTTGTCGCTCTCTGCACGCAGCCACTCCAGGGCCTGCTCACGGGTACGGAAGTGCTGGGGCGACGCCGTCGAGGCGCTGCCTTCCCGGGCCTCCGCCTCTCCCGTGGCGACCTGTGCGGCAGCGGCGACAGTATCCAGGAGCCACCCGCGCAGCCGCGCGGCAGCAGCCACCGAAACCGCCTCGTTGTCCGTGTCGCGATTCCGTGCGCGCCCATACAGGCGCAACAGGTCGTGAAAGCGGTAGCGATCCCCGACCGACGTCATCAGGAGCCCGGCCTCCAGCAACTCCTCCAGGGTGTCCTCCGCCTCCACCACACTCGTCTCCGCGAGCACGGCTGCGTACGGAATGCTGAAGTCCCCGCCGGGAATCAGCGAAAGCAGGCGGAACACACGCGCCGTTTCGGGGGCGAGGCGGGAGTACGACAGGTGAAACGCCGAGGCGACTCCCAGATCGCCCGCGCTGAGGGCATCCATCCGGCGGTCCTCGTCGGCGAGTCGATCCGCGAGCCGTCCCAGGGTCCAACCGGAGCGAGTCGCCGCCCAGTTCGCCGCGACCCGGAGGGCCAGCGGGAGGTGGCCGCACAGTCCGGCCACCCGTGCCGCCGCGTCCGGGTCGGCATCGACCCGGCCGTCGGCCACGACCGCCCGCAGTAGAGCGTTGGACTCAGATCCGGCGAGCGTTCCCAGCTCCAGGCGGTGCACACCGCTCAGCCCGGCCAGCGGCCGGCGGCTGGTCACCACGACGAGCATCCGCCCCTCCGCCGGGAGGAGCGCCCTGACCTGTGTCTCATGGCCGGCATTGTCCAGAACCAGAACGGCACGCAGCCCGGCGGCGGTGGACTGGTAGAGAGCGAGCCGTTCCTCATGGGTGAGTCGGCCAACCTGCGCGTCGTCGACCCCCCAGGCGTTCAGCAGCCGGACGACCGTCTCGTCCGGAGTCGGCGGTCGGTCCTCCAGGCCGCGCAGGTCGATGAAGAAGGCGCCGTCGGGAAAGTCCGAGCGCCGCTCCTCGGCAAGGCGGAGTGCCAGGGTCGTCTTACCGCTCCCGGGCACCCCGGACACCACAGCCACCGGCGGCAACGGCGGTGCGCCCTCGGACTGCACCGCGCCGGAGCGAGTGCCCTCCTCAATGAGATCACCCAACACTCTCAACTCGTCCTCGCGCCCGACGAAGTCACGGATCCCCCGGGGCAGCGGAGCGAAATGCGCGGTGGGCGCGGGCACGTCCGCGGCCTTCTCGCTGCGGTCGGCACGCGCGGCCAGGAACAATTCCTCGGCCTCCGCCTCTCCGAGCCGGAGGCCCTGCATCAGCGCCGCGACGGTGCCGTGCCTGGGCTTCGTGCTGCGACCCCGCTCCATGTCACCGATCGCGCGCACGGATACCCCGGAAGCCTCGGCGAGTTGCTCGATCGTGAGCGCCCGCGCGAGCCGCAGCCGTCGCACCAACCTGCCGAGAGAAGAGACCGTCACCGAGTGACCGTCCCGAACCATGCTGGCCTTGCCTTCCTCGTGAATCCGCCAGAAACGAACTGCGACCGCATCGACGATGGTGAGCTCATGAGGGGTAAAGCGCTCGCATGAGCGCAGCGGACGAAGATGGGCAATTCGCTGACCCTGATTTTAGTACTCGCGCACCAGGCACTGATGGCCGCCCCCACCAGCCCCTGCTACCTGAACAGCCCGGAGTAGGGGCTGTCTCGGGGTGATGGGCATGAGGTCAGCACTTCGCACCAGGGCGCCCCGGAGCCCTCCGGCGCCCGCGCCGACGTCCACTCGTACACGAAGACGGGCAACACCCCCGACGGAAACGGCTACATCACCTACCACGGGTGATCCGGTAGGCCGGGGTCCTTCCGCCCTGCGATGCCCGTCGGCCGTCGCAGGGCAGGGGCCCGTCGGCTCCCTGCCCCCTGCGCGCCCGCGGGAAGACTTGTCAGTCAAGCCTCGTGCGGGTGACTCGAAGCTGTCGGCCGCACATTTTGACGCGGTTCCCGTTGACCGGACATGCAGAAGATCGCGATGTCGGCGGTTGGCGTCGCCCCCTTGTTTCGGCCATTTCCGCAAGTGAGGGACTCTTATGCCTTGTCCGCATGGAGGCGCTGGGGCTTGACGTAGTGGCCTCGGTGGGGGTCGTCTCGTTTGGCGACCTGTGGTCATGGGCTTCAGGGCGAGGCTGTCGTGGGTGTTGGCCGCGGAGAGTCCGACGAGCAGGGGCAGTCCGTTCGCGTCCGACAGGACGTGCGTCTTGGAACCCGGCTTGCCCCGGTCCACGGGGCTCGGGCCTGTGAGGCCGCCCCTTTTTCCCGGGACAGGTCGAGCAGCCAGGCTTCCAGACCGGCGGCCTCGCGGCCGGGCAGCACGTCGATGCGCTCGCCTGTTACGGCGTCGATGGTGATCGTGGCGTACCGGTGTCGGCGGCGCAGGGCGAAGTCGTCGACCCCCACCACTCGCGGGGTTCGCATCGGGGGTATGGGGATGCGCCGAAGTGGACGCAGGGCGGTGGCGAAGGACATGGGCACGGCCAGTGAGTGGGTGAGCCGGGCAGCCGCCCGGCCGCATAACTCCTCACCGCACTGAAGCTGGCCGGTCCGGCCGGTGGTGCGGCGTTGGAGGCGTTCCATCAGCCCGGGGACCTGTTCGCGGAAGGTCTGGCGCCGGGATTCCAGGACCGGGCGGACCAGGCGCCGCGCTTGGACGTGGACAGCGACCTTGTGGCCGTCGACCGGCACATCCGCATCGCTTCACCGTCATCGACCTTTCCTTGAGGACCAACGCGGGGAGCCCCGAAAACACGTTTGCCACAAGGCAGTTGAAATTTCCCAGGTGATGTCAACAAGGCCCATCACGTACTGTCACCAAGGACTACGAAACGGAGCCGCTAGTTTGACAGGCCCCGACCAGGGTGCCTCTTCCGAGCTCCGCGGGAGCGGTCAACTGACCTTCAACGTTGCCGTTGGCGTCGGGCGTTGATCGACGGGAGCACGGCCAGGAAGGCGGAGAGGGCGGCAGCGACCGCGGCCAGGGGGACGAGTGCCCTGCCGACACCGATTCCCCAGGGAGTCCAGAACATGGAATATCCCGGGAGCAGCGCCAGACCGATGCCGCCCGTCGCGATCAGCCGACGTCCCGCAGTGTCCCGCACAAGCGGTACGCCGATAGTGAGCACGGCCACAAGGATGCCGCACAGCGCCATCTGCACCTGCCCCTCACCGATCGTGATCCAACCAGCGCTGACCGCTTCTTCGGTCGCCGCGTACCAGACCGGAACGGTGATAAGGCATGTCGCCGACGCCGTCACGGCAGTCGCGGCTCTGAGCGTGGACCGTCCAGCAGGAGGCATGGATTCCGTGTCCCGCCTGAGCTTACGGATGACCACGAAAGCGGAGTCGTTGCCCTGCCGCGTGAGTGCCTTGGTAGGTACTGCATGGTCGAGTTGCCCCAGGGCACGGGAGGCGTCGGCAGCGGTTCCGTACCGCTCGGCCGGGTCCTTGCTGAGGAGCTTGAGTACGACACTGTCCCATGCGCCGGGGAGATCGGGCCGCAGCGAACTGGGGGCGGGGGGTTCCTGGCTGAGGTGGGCCGTCAAATGGCCGATAGTGTCGGGTGCTTGGAAGGGCAGTCGGCCGGTGATCAGCTCGAACAGCAGACACCCGAGTGCGTAGAGGTCGCTGCTTGGCTCGGGGTAGCCGCGCGCCTGTTCGGGGGCCATGTACGAGGGCGTGCCGACGACGAACCCGGTCTGGGTGAGACGGGTGGCAGTGGCGTACGGGTCGGCCGCCCTCGCGACGCCGAAGTCGAGCACCTTCACTTCGCCGGTGTGCGTGATGAAGACGTTGGACGGCTTGATGTCCCGATGCATCACGCCCGCCGCATGCGCCTCGGTCAGGGCTTCGCAGACCTGCGCGCCCCACCGGGCCGCCTCTTCCAGACTGACGCTACCTTCGGCCAGTTTGACGTCCAGGCCCTCGCCTCGGACCAGTTCCATCACCAGAAACGGGGCGTTGCCGTTCTCGGGGCCGCTCTCGCCGAGGTCGTGGATGGTCACGATGCGTGGATGCTGTAGACGCGCCGTGATCCGGGCCTCACGCAGGAACCTGGCGCGTGCCTCGTCGCCGCGGGGTCCGCTGCCGGCGAGCAGGGAGATCACCTTGACTGCGACAAGCCGACCCAGGGTTTCGTCCCGCGCTTCCCATACTTGGCCCATACCACCCTCACCGAGCTGTTGTACCAGCCGGTAACGGCCCCCCAGAAGCTGGTCTCTCACTGCTCCCCTCCCCTGTTTCGACTACTTCGGCACGGCCTCGACCTGATACGAGCCAGGAGCGCGGTGCCCTCGGCTGCCTGCCCTGCTCTGGCCTTGTCCCGTACGCGCCGAGGCATCCATGCTCACCCTGCGCCTGCTCCAGCCAGTGCTCGTGCATGTCCACACCCTGCTCGTGCAGCAGGTCCTCGCCGCACCGATACGGGGGAAGAAGCCCACCACGCGCCTCGAGCTGGGAACGATTGCTGCCGTGCCAGGGCCTCGACTGTCGGTAGGCGCCGCCGCCGACGTCACATGGCATTGCGTCCGGAACCTCAGCAACCAGCTTTCGGGAACGGCGTGACTTGAGGATGCAGTGAGCTCTTGCCAACCTTCCATGCCAGCTGTGGAGATGGGACGACAGACAGAGGGAGCTCCACGGGTTCTCGACCAAGAGAACAGTCTCCACCCGAGGCTCCGCATGCTTGTCTACCCGTCCGGCGTCGACGTGTCCAGCTCCACCCTGCGCTTCCTCGCCGGCCGTCTGAGGGAACACCGCCGCGCTGTCGGAACCCGACAGCGGCGCCTGAACGCAGGCCGACAGACCCTGCTCACCCTCACCCACCTGCGCAACGGCCCGCCCTACGCCCAGCTCGCGGCCGGTTTCTGGATCGGCACCACCACCGCCTTCCGATACCTCACGGAGGCGCTTGGCCTTCTGGCCGCCCTCGACCTTCCGCGCGGTCAACATCGCCCTCGCCAATGAACTCGCCGACAGCTGCCTGACCCTGGGCCTGGAACCCCGCGGGGTGATCGAGGCGGCGGCGACCAAGCCCTACGGATTCATGCCGTTCTATCCAGGGCCGGGCGTAGGCGGCCACTGCATTCCCTGCGACCCGAACTACCTGCGGCGGCGGTTGGCCCAGCGGGGCGCCGCCACGCCCCTGCTCGACACTGCGATGGCGGCCGTGTCCGCCCGGCCGGACACCGTCCCGCGACCCGTGCCCTCGCCCTCCTCGCCGCGAGGAAGGACGCGTCCCGGCCGCCACGCGTGCTGCTGCTGGGCGTCAGCTACAAGCCCGGGGTAGCCGACATCCGCGACAGCCCGGCGCTGCGGATCAGCGACGTCCTCTCCGCGAACGGGGCCTCCGTCGCCTACACCGACCCCTACGTACCGGCCCTCGCCTGTGGAGCTCGTGTCCTGACCTCCGTCGGCAGCCCGCCGCTGGGACCTGGTCATCGTCCACACCCTGCACCCCGGCTGGGACCTGTCCTGGATTCGGGACAGTACTCCCGTACTCGACCCCACCCACAACGCGCTGCCGCAGGCACTTGTCCGGAGCTGAACAGAAGGTCCTGCGGATAGAGGTGCTGCTGTGATCGTTCGATGCGAGGCTTGCCGGACATTGCCGGAGCACCGGCGTGCCGTGGTCCGGCAGGTGGTTCACGGCACGGCGGATGACACCTTGTGCTCGACCCGCAGCGGTTGGTCGGACAGCGTAGGACGGGGTGGCGCTTCTGAGGTCGCGGACGAGCGACGGCTGAGCACCGGCCAGGACAAGACGTCCTCCCGCATCGGCGAGGACGCGGGCGCACCGGTCGACCGTGTCGACGGGCGGGGCCGGTTCAGATGGTGGTGATGGTCTTGTACTCGGTGTAGGTGCCGAGGCCGACGGCACCGTACTCACGGCCGATGCCGCTGGTCTTGAAGCCGCCGAAGGGGCCGTCGAAACCAATGGGGGCGCCGTTGACCGTGACCGTGCCGGTGCGCAGGCGCCGGGCGACGGAGAGGGCGTGGTCGGTGTCGGCGGACCAGACACCGCCGGACAGGCCGTACTCGGAATCGTTGGCGATGCGGACGGCGTCGTCCTCGTCGTCGTAGGCGATGACGACGAGGACCGGGCCGAAGATCTCCTCCTGGGCGATGCGCATGGAGTTGTCGACATCGGCGAAGAGGGTCGGGGTGACGTAGTTGCCCGCCTCCAGCCCCGCAGGGATGTGGGAGCCGCCGGTGATGAGACGGGCCCCTTCCTCGATGCCGGCCCGGATGTAGTCGCGCACGCGTTGCTGGTGGTCGCGGCGGATCATCGGGCCGATGAAGGTGTCCTGCGCCAGGGGGTCGCCGACCTTCAGTGACTCCACCAGTTCCTTGAGTGCGGTGACGACCTCCTCGTAGCGGGAGCGTGGCGCGAGGATGCGGACCTGCGCGATGCACGCCTCTCCGTTGTTGAGGAGCGAGCTGAACTTCAGCCCGTGAACGGCCTGCTGGAGGTCGGCGTCGGGGAGGATCAACGCGGCCGACTTGCCGCCGAGTTCGAGGCTGACCCGCTTGAGCTGCTGCCCGGCGATGGATGCGATGGTCCGTCCGGCGCGGGTTGAGCCGGTGAAGGCGATCTTGTCGATGTCAGGGTGGGAGATCAGGTACTCACTGGTCGCCCGGTCGGCGGGCAGTACGCTGATCACTCCTTGCGGGAGCCCGGACCGCTCCAGCAGCTCAGCGAGGAAGCCCATGCTGAGGGAGTTCTCCGGGGAGACCTTGAGTACCACGCTGTTGCCGGCGAGCAGCGCCGGGATGATTTTCGCGTTGGCGGCGGAGAACGGCGAGTTCCACGGGATGACGGCCGCGACGACGCCGATCGCTTCACGGCGCACGATGCTGCGGAAGGGGCTGGCCGGGTCGGACGGGACGAGGACGGCCTCCCAGTCGAAGTTTTCGGCGGCCTTGAAGTAGGCGTTGGCCTGCCGGGACAGGCCGCCCTGCCCGGCGAGTGTGAACCAGGCCGCCGATCCGTTCTCGGCAGTGATCAGCTCGGCGACCTTCTCCGCGTTGCGCTCGCGCAGTTCGTTGTAGCGGCGCAGGACGGCGAGGCGTTCGTGCGGCGGGGTGCCACTCCACGCACCGGCCTCGAACGAGGTCCGGGCGGCGGCCACAGCGCGGTCGACATCGGCGGGCTGGGCCTGGGCGGCGCGGCCGACGACGGACTGGTCGTGGGGGGAGCGGATGTCGAGCAGCTCCGGATCGCTGGGCTTCACCCAGGAGCCGCCGATGAAGAGCCGGTCGTAGGTCGTCGTCATGACGTTCGATCCTTTCGAGCAACACATCTGTCACTTCAATGTAGCAGTTAAGTTCTGTTAGAGCTCGCGCGTGAGTCAGAAGGTGCAGCATTGGGCACGCGCAGGGTACGTTTTTGGGATGAGAGCTGACGCAGCACGCAACCTGGAAGCCGTTCTGAAGGCGGGAGCACGCGCGCTCGCCGTCGACGCGGGGGCGAGCATGGCCGATATCGCCGCGGAAGCGGGCGTCGACCGGCGCACCGTCTACCGGCGCTTCGCCTCCCGGGAGGCCCTGCTGGCCGCGGTCTACGAGGCCCGGCTCGACGCCATCGAGGCGGTGATCCGTGAGGCCCGCCTACGGGAGGCCCCGGTGCAGGTCGCCCTGCACCGCTACATCGAAGGCGTCATCGAGGTCAACCGGACCTGGCCCGTAGACCTCGCCCGCATGCTGACCGATGCCCCCTCCCGCGAGCGGCGCGACCAATTCGTGCACGAAGTCGACGCCTTCCTCCAGCGCGCCACCGACGAGGGACTTTTCCGGCCCGGGCTCCCAGCGGGATGGGCCTCCGCCCTCATCCCCCTGTTCATGCACCAGGCATCCCGAGAGCTGCCCCGACTCACCCCCGGCCAAGCCGCCGACGTCGTCGTCGACACCCTGCTCCACGGCATTGGTACGACCCCGCCTCCGCCCGCTTCCCTGCCGCAGTCCAACGGGCGGGCACGATGACCTTTCAGGCCGCAGACAGGAACCGTGAACCGGTTCGACCACGCACCACGGACCGGGCACACGGCGCCGTCTGCTCCGGCTGAAGGAGCTGTTGTTTCCATCGATTGCCGACGGCGCCTGGACGACGGCCCGGTGATGACCGACCCGGACCCGCCCTACGAGCGGCGGAGCCATCTGCGCCGGGCCGGTACGGGCGCGGCAATGCCTTCGAGGATGCGCCGCTGTGGAAAGATGCCGTGTCCAGCAGGGGGTAGGCGGTGGTGCGTGGCATGACCTCCAGGGCGGAGGTACTGCGCCGCCTGCACCACAGCTACGTGACCCATCAGGATCTGGACAGTCCTGAGGGCGAGCCGGCGGTTCAGGTGCTGCAGGGGCGCAGGGCTATCCAACGCTCCCGCGCGATCGGCGACTTCGTCGATGAATCGGATTTGAAGCGGAAGCTGGACGCCCTGCAGTGGCGCGCCGTGGTGATCGCCGCCGGTCGGGACGAGCAGGCTCGTGCCCAACTCCTCGCTCAGCTGCGTCAGCTGGAGGTGCTGGCCGCCGCAGTCCTGGAGCTGGATACGGCGTTCCGGCAACGCAACAGCAGCCCTTCCCTGGGCGCCCGGATCGCCGCGGCCGCCCATGGGGTGAAGGCGGTGCTCCGGCACTGACCGCCGAACGTCGAGGGAGCCGTTGCGGCGTCAGGGCATACGACGCCGTGACCCCCGAACAGGCATCCCTTGATCGACCTGGGCGTGGAAGGCGTCCTGTAGCTCGTCGAGGCGAATCCACGGTGCAAGCGTGCCCTCGGGGGCCCGGTCGGGGAAGCCGAGGTGCGCCTGGGCGGGGTGCTCGGCGCACTGGAGTGGGTATCCGTCGGCTGTTCGGGCACACGGGATGTCATGCACGGACAACATGCGCGTCCCACCAGCGGCGGTCTCATCGGCCAGGCCTCCGCCGAGACAGCGCCGCCAGACCATGACGGCGCCAAGCACTCACGCCGAGGCCGGCGCACCGGCCACCTGCGCCGCCGCGTCCTCGCTTACCGGGCAATCGATCTCCTGTCCACGCACATCCCGGACGACCCGGGTCCGGGCGATGAATGCCTGCTCCTCGTGCACACCCGCCAGGTCGTCGGCGAGGTCCGCTACCGGATCTGCACTGAGTGCGCCCAGGGCGTCATCACCACCGTCGCTATCGACGAGCGCTTCCACAGCACCGGCCTGGGCACCCGTGCGCTGTCACATCTACGGTCCCGCCACCCGGGACTGACCTGGCGCAGCACACTGCGGAAGCGCACCACCCGTGATCTCCTGCGCCGGATGCTCATTCCCTCAAACACCTCTGCCACGCCCTGTTCCCACGCTCACCAGGCACTCTCTGCCCCGGCCGACCCGATACTCGCCAACGGCTGATTCCAACCCTCACCGGCCATGGCCCCAGTGGAGAAGGGCCCCGCGCATCCCGGGCCCTCTGTGGAGAGCGAGAACCCGCTGCCCCGCGGACGTACGGTGGTCGTGCTCCGTGCCGTCCCGGGTGTGTCAGTCACCGCCGTACGACGCGCACGCACCACCAGCTGACACAGAGCCCCAGCTCGGAACCCTCACGTCTCCCACGCAATCACGCACCAACTCGCTACAGCAACGGCTACCAGTCCCGCCAGTCATCCGTGATCTCGGTGCGGCTGATGCCTCGCCTCGCACCGTTCCGCTGGCAGCGCAGGGTCAAGCCCGGACTGAGGAGATACGGCTCCCCATGGGGCCGGAAGCGCAGGCCGCAGACGTACTCGGGCAGGTTTGGATCGTCCTCAAGTGTTGACGCGGCCTCCTCAAGCCAGGGCTCGAGTTCCGAGGGCAGCCGGCCGACCAGAGGAGCGCCGTCGAGGCTGACCCGGGGGTCCCGGCAGGCGTCGACAGCGACTGCAGCCAAGGTCTGGGGCTCCTGGTCGTAGTAGGTGTCGATGCCAACTCCGTCGAGGGGATACCAGACGCGCGTACCTCTCAGGTTCGAAAGGCTCGAGCAGCGAACGCGTCAGGCCCCGAGGTTTGTGTCCTGGAGCCTGACGCGATCCGCTCACAGCTGGACGGATGCGTCACGCCTCGACCTCGTGACAGCAAGGCTGTCGATCGAGCGTCTGTGACAAGCAGCCTGCCTCCTGGGTGGCAACCACGCTGCTTCGCCCAGCACTGTCATCAGCCCATTCGGCCCTGCCAGTGACAGATGGCGTGCTTCGGCTGAGAAGCGCCCCGGCGGCCGATGTGTACGCGCGCTACTTCTTGAGGAAATCCAGCAGGTCCTCGTTGAAGCGCTCCTTGTCGCCCGGCACCAGGGCGATGCCGTGCGAGCCGCCCTCATAGACCTTCAGCTCGGCATCCGCGATGAGCTGGGCGGACTTGCGGCCGGTGGCGTTGATTGGCACCACCTGGTCGTCGTCGCCGTGCACGACGAGCGTCGGGACGTCGAACTTCTTGAGGTCCTCGTGGAAGTCCGTCGTGCCGAAGGCGTCGACGCAGTCGACACCGCCCTCGATCGTCTGTGCCATGGCCATGTACCAGAAGGCGTCCTTGTTCCCCTGGGTGGCCTTGCTGCCCTCCCGGTCGGCGGAGAAGAAGCCGACCGCGGTGTCCTTCCAGAACTGCGAGCGTTCCTTGAGGATGCCGGCCTTGATGTCATCGAAGACGGACTGCGGTACGCCCTCCGGGTTGTTCGGGCCCTGCAGCATCAGCGGTGGGATGGCGGACAGCAGGACGGCGGACCGGATCCGCCCGGTCCCGTGGCGGCCGATGTAGCGGGCGAGTTCGCCCCCGCCCATCGAGTGCGCCACCAGCGTCACGTCCCGCAGGTCCAGGTGTGTGATCAGGTCGTTCAGGTCGTCGGCGAAGGTGTCGAAGTCGTAACCGTCGTACACCGGCGTCGACCGGCCGTGCCCGCGCCGGTCGTGCGCGATCCCCCGGTAACCGGCGTCGGCGACCGCCTTCAGCTGGTCCTGCCACGCGTCACCGTTGAGCGGCCAGCCGTGGATGAACACCACTGGCCGGCCCCGTCCCCAGTCCTTGTAGAAGATCTCGACACCGTCTCGCGTCGTGCAGATCGGCATGGTGTGTCCTTTCGCCGCGAACAAGGCCCCCGGTCGAGCATCCCTCCGGTCTCCGTCGGACGCCATTCAGCACATGACCGAGCCGGTTGCGAGGCCCGGTGCCGGCCCTGCGGTGGCTCGTGGCCACCTCGGGGCCGTCGCTCCCCGTGCGAACGCCGGAAGCCGCCAAACGCTGCGGTCGACGGACCGCGTCGGGACCGGACCAGCTGAGGCCAGGGCGGCCGCCGAGGGCGCGGCATGCGGAGCCGCAGGGCGCACGCACGAAGTCTGGGGCGAGGAATTCCGGACGTCGGAGCTCCACCGGCAGGCCGTGCCGGACCGGTCTCGCCCATAGGGTGCCGCCCGGTCGGGCCCCGTGATCATGACCAATGGCTCCCACCCGAGCCCGCCGCATCCGCAGACAGCGCCTCCACCGGCACACCGCGGCCGTCCGCACCGGGTCAGCGGCGAACCTCGGCCGCCGGGCAGGGCGGGTGCACTCAGGGGGGCGGATGCGGGAGAGACGGCTCTCGCATGGATCGGTTGTCCGCGACAGGACCGGCGGGCCCTCGGCCGCTGTCGCGTCGTTTCCCGCGATGGGGCCTGCCGGTGGGTCGGCCGAGCACGACTCCGGCCAGGACCAGTGTCAGTCCGCCCAGTTGCTGAACGGTCAGTGCCTCGGAAGCGATCACCGTGCCCAGCAGTACACCTGTGGCGGGATTGAGCAGGCCGAGCAGGCCCACGGTCCCCGCGGGCAGGTGCCGCAGGCCGGTGAACCAGGCCGTGAAGGCCAGCGCGGTGGCGATGAGGGCGACGTAGGCGAACGCGAGGAGGGCGGACGGGGAAAGTGCGGGGGGAGGCCCCTCCGTGGCTGCCGCCGCGGGGAGCAGCAGCAGTCCGCCGGCGGTGAGCTGCCAGGCGGTCGAGGCGAGTACGTCGGCGTCGGCGCTCCACCGCTTGGTCAGGATGTGGCCGAAGGATGACGTGATCATGGCGGCGGCCGAGGCGAGGACGCCTCGCACGCTCACGTCCTCCGTGCCGGTGAGCAGCATGGAACACACTCCGGCGAGCCCGATCCCGGCACCGACGAGGTGGGTTGTCCGGGGTCGTTCGGATATCAGGAGCCAGGCCACGAGCATCATCGTCAGGGGGGACACCGCCATGACGGTCGAGGCCAGGCTTGTCGGCAGGGTCTGGGATGCGACGTAGACGAGGGTGAAGAAGACACTCACGTTGAGCAGGCCCAGCACGGCGGATCTCCACCACCACGCGCCGCGCGGCCGCTGCCTGCAGAGGGCCAGCAGGACGAGCCCGGCGGGCAGCGCCCGCCAAGCTGCGCCGTACAGGGGGTGGTCGTCGGGCAGGAACTCGTGCGTGACGAAGTAGTTGGTACCCCAGGCCGCCGGTGCGATCGAGGTCACCACTACCCAGCGCTTATTCGCTTCCATGGAAGCGAATATAGCTTCCCGGGAAGCTACTATGGATTCATGGAAGATCGGCACGCGCTGGACCATGTAGCCCGCATTCAGGCCGAGTGGCGTCAGCAGCGGCCTGACGTCGACATCTCCCCGCAGGGCGTGATCGGCCGGCTGCACCGCCTGGCGGGCCGGCTCACCGGGGAACTCAGTCGCGTCTACGACCGTTACGGCCTCAGTGAGGGAGAGTTCGACGTCCTGTGCGCACTGCGACGCGCAGGTGAGCCATACGAACGGGCTCCGGGCGAGCTCGCCGCCCACACGATGGTCACCACCGGTGCGATCACCAAGAGGATCGACCGCTTGGAGCGGGCCGGGCTCGTCACTCGTCGCCGGTCGGACGACGACCAGCGTGGCCGGATCGTCGCCTTGACCGGGCCCGGACGCACACTGATCGACCAGGCGTTCGTCGACCACATGCGCAATGAACGCCGTCTGCTGGATCTGCTGACACCCGGCGAGGCCGAGACGCTCGAATCACTGCTCACTACCTGGCTCGCCCGCGTGGAAGGCGGAGCGTGAACGCTGAGAGCCCGGAAACCAGTGGGCGGTCTTGACGGGGAAGTGAACGTCTCATAGTGCCGAAACTCCTGAGTGACCGTGCGTAACTGCTCGGTGGGCGGACCGGCGCTGTCGCGGAGGGTGTCGCAGGTGGGCGCCCTGCCTGTCGGCATGCCGCCATGCCGACACATCGGCAATGGATGGCGTGGGGTCAGCAGGCAGTGCGCGTGGGCTTCAGGAGTGGTGACGCGGAGGGATGGCGGGTGACGGGGACGGGGCGGGGATGTGGTTGACGGGGCTGCGGCGTTTGTTGAGAAGGATGAGTCCGGCGATGGTGATGAGTCCGCCGAGGATCGCTACGGGCCGTGGTCGCTCACCGAGCCAGAGGTAGGAGGCGGCGAGCGTGACCGCGGGGACGAGGTAGAGCGCGGCGGTGGCGGCGGTGACGCTGAGCCGGGCGACGGCGTAGCCCCAGACGGCGAACCCGGCGGCCGAGGGCAGAATGCCGAGGAAGACGACCGCGGCGGTCGCACCGGCCGGAGCGCCGAGCGCGGCCCGGAAGGCGCTGGGGGCGAGGGGGGCCAGAAGAGCGGTTCCGGCCCACATCGCGTAGGTGGCGACTTCGAACCCGGTGTAACGGCGCAGCAGCGGTTTGACCGTCAGGTGGTAGACGGCCTGACTGCACGCGGCTGCGAGGACGGCCCACGCCGCTGCCGTGTATCCGCTCTCCTTGCCGGACACGGCGATGAGTGCCGCGCCGGCGAGGGCGACGAGTGACCCGCCGGTCTTGGCCGGGGTGAGCCGTTCGCCCAGGAAGCCGGCCGCCAGGACGGCACTCATTGCCGGGACGGCGGCCACGATGAGGCTGGCGGTGCCTGCGGGGACGTGGATCTCCCCCCAGTTCAGCAGCAGTTGGTAGGCGCTCATTCCGGCGCCGCCCGCGAGGGCGATGCGCCAGAGATCGGTGCGCGCGGGGCGGCGGACTCCCAGCGACGGGGCGGCGGCCCCAAGGGCGAGGGAGGCGACGGCAAGGCGCAGGAAGGACAGTTGGGAGGGCCCGTAGCCGTCCAGCGCCACCCGGATCGCGGGGAAGGCGGTGGCCCACAGCAGCACGGTGGTGGCGAGGGCGAGCAAGGTCTTGTCTAGCTTCACCCGGGCGACTCTGCCAGGTAGGGTGGATTAGGTCTATTTATCTTTTTCTTGGTGATCGAGTAGAGGAGCTTTCTTGTTGGAGGTCCGTCGGCTCCGTGTGCTGGCCGAGTTCGCTTCACACGGCACGGTTGCCGCCGCAGCCCGGGCCCTGCATCTCACCGGGCCCGCCGTGTCGCAACAACTGGCTGTGCTGGAGAAGGAAGCAGGGGTGCAACTTCTGGAGAAGCGCGGCCGTACCCTTCACCTGACCGGCGCGGGGCAGCGTCTCGTGGATCACGCACATGTCCTCCTCGGCAACCTCGCCGCCGCCGAGTCGGATCTGACGGCACTGCGCCGCGGCGAACGCGGCACCGTCCGCGTCGCGGCGTTCGCCTCAGCCGCCCGCGCGATCATCCCCGGCCTCTGGCCCGAACCCGGCGCGGCACCGGCCCCGGAAGAGCCCGCCGTGTTCCTGGTCGAACACGAGCCCCCGGCGGCGGAGAGTGCCCTCGTGCGCCGTGAGGTCGACATCGCGGTCACCCACTCCTACAGCCTGCTGCCCCGCCCGGCTCCCGCGGGCTGTGAACACACGGCTCTGTTCGACGAACCCGTGCATCTCGTCCTGCACCCCGCCGATGCCGCCGACCACCGCCTCGCTCCCGGTGCGCAGGCGGACCTGCGCCGGTTCGCCGACGCCCCGTGGCTCCTTCCCGGTCCCGAGACGGCCTGCCACGAAATGACACAACGCGCCTGTGGCGCCGCCGGCTTCGTCCCGCGAGCCGTGGCAGTGGCGGGCGACTTCGCTGTTCTGACCGCCCTGGTCGCCCGCCGCGCAGGAGTCGCCCTCATTCCTCGCATGGCGTTGCCGTCCCCGGGACCGGACCTGAGCATCCACGCGCTGCGCGTGCCGGTCCACCGCAGCGTCCGTGCCCTCCACCGCGCGGGGACGGACCGCCAACCCGGCATCCGGCACGTTCTCGACCGGCTCACCATGGTCCGCGACGACTGAGGCAGCCCCCTGGTCCAGGGGCTGTGCGGGGCCCTTGGGCCGAGCCGGTCTCGGACTCAGGTCGCGAGCGGCAGGGGGGCAAGGCACAGCGGGCCGTCGGGTGAGTGCCCGTATCGGCTGACTTTGACGGGTTCTTCAGTTCGGGCTCGGGTGCCCGGCGAGGCGGTAGGAGCCGGTGCCGGTCTCGAATATGGTGCCGTTGCAGGTGAAGCGGTCGAGTTCCATGCAGCCGAGGTCACTCGGGCACGGCTGCTGCCGGGACATGGTTCGACAGTTCCTTCGTCAGACACGCGGCCCCAGGGCGCAACAAGGGGTGACGGGGGGCGCCTTGGGATCGGACAGGAGCGAACGGGCGGAAACGTCTCCGGCGATCGAGGCAGGCGTCTCTCACGTCAGGGGACAGCGACTCTGGCCGCAACAGTCCCAGCCCATTCGGCCACCCACCGGTCTGAGAGCCGAGCCGTAACGAGCCGTCCTCGTATGCGGTACCTCGGCGACCGCCTGGCGCTGCCTGACACGGCTGGTCAAGACAGATGAACGGCCCTGCGTTCGCGCGCGTGGAGATGTCCCTCGGCCTCGTGCGGGGCACGAGGCGGCAAAACGCTCTCCAGCGTGTAGCCCACCTTTTGCGCGACTCCGCAGGAGGCGGGGTTGCCCGCATTGTGGATCAGTTCCAGACGGCTGAGTCCCGCTTCCGTCCGGGTGTCGAAGGCCCAGGTCGTCATCAGTTCCACGGCCCTGGAGGCAACGCCGAGGCCACGTGCCGAGGCACCCGTCCAGTAGCCGACCTCACCGCACGCGTCGCCGCCGGACTGTTTGAGGACGATGTGCCCGACGACCCGCCCAGTCATGAGAATGGCGAAGCTGAGCCGCTTCCCGGACTTCCAGCCCGCCTCCTGGGCCGCGATCCAGCGCTCCGCGTCCTGGAGCCCCGCCACGCGGTGCGACGTCCAGCGACGCACTTCCTCGTCATCGGCCAACGCCGCCAGCGCGCTGGCGTCACCCGGCTCCCACGGCCTCAGCGTCAGATCGGTCGAGCGCAGCACCACAGTCGTCACCGCTTGGTCCTTCCTGTCCTCCTGCCACCCTAGACGGCCGAGGTCACACCACTTGACCTGCACCGGAGTATCCGCACCTTCTGACCACGGCCGGGAAACTGCGGCCCGTGGCGCGGACCCCGTCCTGGGCGGTGAGAAGTGGCGGTGCCAGCGGGACATCGCCCGCGACCTCACCATCCGAATGGCCGGCCGCACAGGGCGAGGCCCAGCCGGCGGCGGCCAACTGGACGAGGACCACGGAACGCGGTCGAAGCGATGGCGGCGACGAAGGCAAGCCCTCACGGATCCGCCCGACCGACTGCTGTGGGCGGCGCCAGCCCTGCCCGGCGCCGTGCACGACATCCGCGCCGCCCGTGAGCACGGGATCGTCGACGGCCTCGCCGAAGCCGGCCTCACGTGCTGGGCCGACAAGGCCTACCGGGGCGACGGAACGGGCTGCACCCCTTACTGGGGCCCGCTGGGAAACTCCTCTCCGCTGGCCAAAAGGCCGTCAACCGCCATAACGGCCAGCGAGCTTGTCGTATCTCGTGGCCACCGCGCGGTGTGGTTTCAGCCGGTTGATCCCGCACTCCACCGCGTGGCGCTCCTTGTAGTCCTCCGTGTCGAAGGCCGGCGGTCGGCTGCCACGGGAGCCGAGCTTCTTGCGGTTGCGTACCTGGTCGGCCTTCTCCGGGATGGTGCTTCCGATCCTGCGTCTGCGCAGGTAGAAGCGGTTCGCGCGCGATCCGTAGGCTTTGTGGGCACGAACCCTGGCCGGTTTGGTGCGCGCTCGCCCGGGACCGGCGCGGGGGACGCGGATGCGTTCGAGAGCAGACTGGAACTGCGGACTGTCGTGCCAGTGGCCGGCAGTGATCAGCAGCGAAATCGGCTTCTGAGCCTGCTCGGCCGCCAGATGAATCTTCGTGGTCAGGCCGCCCCGGGAGCGTCCGAGGCCGTGGTCGTCCGGCTCGGTGTCGATCCCGCCGGGCGGCTTGCGCTGCAGATCCCGCTTTACGCGCGCCAGCGTCATGCTGGTGCGCACGGCAGAGAGTCGAGTCCACGCTCACATCTCAGGTGATCAGGTCCTGCGCGTCGGCCTGGACCTGCAGTCGCTCCAGGGTTCGCTTCCAGCTGCCGTCGCGCTGCCACCGGCGGAACAGGTCGTATATCCGATCCCACCGGCCGTACCGCTCCGGGACGTCCCGCCACGGGGTGCCCGTGCGGGTACGCCACCGTATCCCGCTGATCAACTGCCGACGTGTCCGCGTCCGGGGCCTGCCCGACTTCTTCCCGATCGGCAGCATGGGCTCCAACCGAGCCCACTGTCGGTCTGGCAGTGCGCATCCTGGGCATCTACCCGGGCCACCCCCACTGGCTGGGGGAGGGCTGACCGGGTCCGCGAGAGCGTTTCGGGGGACGGCCGTCGGGCCCGCGCCCCGGGCTCAGAGGTGGCCGGCGTCGACCACGGCCTGGGCGAAGGCCGTGGGTGCCTCCTGCGGCAGGTTATGGCCGATGTCCGCGATCGTGCGGTGCGCGTACGGGCCGTTGAAGTGGAAGCGGTATACCGAACCGTCGCCGGGCGGCGGGGTGAAGGGGTCGAGCGCGGCGTCGAGGGTGACGGTGGGCACGTGGATGGCGGGCTGGGCAGCGAGCAGCTTCTCGTGGCGTGCGTATCGGGGGTCCGTGTCGACCAGGCCGATGCGCCAGCGGTAGTTGAAGAGCACGATGGCCGCGTAGTCCGGGTTCTTGAACGCCTCCGCCGTGCGGTGGTAAGTGGCGTCGTCGAAGTCCCAGTTGGGTGAGACCAGGGTCCACACGTAGCGGCACAGGGCGAGGCGGCTCTCCTCGACCTCCATGGCTGCCTTGCCGCGGGGGGTGGCGAAGTACCACTGGTACCACCACGTGCGCTCGACGGCCGGATCGGCGGGTGCGGCCTGCATCTTGCGGTCGGTGATGAGGTAGCCGCTGGTGGAGACCATGGAGGTGACCCGCTCCGGCCACAGGGCGGCGATGATGTCGGCGGTGCGTGAGCCCCAGTCGAAGCCGGCCAACGCGGCCCTCTCGATCTTCAGGGCGTCCATCAGGGCGATGACGTCCAGCGCGATGGCCGACTGCTCGGCCGTACGCGGAGTGCGGCCGGACAGGAAAGTGGTGCTGCCGTGTCCTCGCAGGTAAGGGACGATGACGCGATAGCCCAGGTCTGCGAGGAGCGGGGCGACGTCGACGTAGCTGTGGATGTCGTACGGCCAGCCGTGTAGCAGGATGACCACGGGGCCATGGGCGGGGCCGGCCTCGGCATAGCCGACGTTCAGGACGCCCGCCTTGACCTGCTTGATCTCGCCGAAGGACGTGTGGGTGCCCGGGGTGAGGGCCGGGACGGTGGGAACCTGCGGGCCGCCGCCCGGCCACCCGTGCGAGCTGGTGGAGGCGGACGCGTCGGATCCCAGGCCCGACAGCGAGACCGCGGTCGCGCCGGTGCCCAGGCCGACGGCCTTGCTGAAAGTGCGCCTGTTGATCATGTCAAACCCTCCGTCATACGTGTACGTGCTCATACGTTGTCCGGCTCGCGCTGCCCGCGATGGCGCTCACACCTGCCGTACGGAAGTGCCGGGCCGCGAGGGCATGCCGACCCTCGCACAGGATGTCGTCACCTGTCCAGCAGGTGACGCGTGGCGCGTGGCGGGGCAGGCGCGGGGGCGAGTCGCGCGATCCGGAGAGGGCTGCTGGCAGGGAGTGTCGGCGTGGACTGACTGCCGGGGGCCGGTAGGCCGGGCGACGTAACGGCTGAGGCGGGCGGCCGGAGCGCACCGCATGCGCAGTCACCCCTCAGTCATTGCGTCACCGGTTTGACGGGTGACGAGCGGAGGTGCATGCTGGCAGTAGTCGCCCGGTGCGACGAACGGGACGTGATCCACGACCGAGGAAGTGGGGCAGAGTCATGAACAAGGAACTCGCCATGGACGCCGACGCGGCAGTGAGGCACATGCGCTTCGGCAAGCTACCCGAGCGGATCCGCAGCGAGGACATGACGGCGGAGGTGGAAGCCGCGCCGGGTGCCGGGGTAGACACGTACACCCCGGAGAACTCGTGGAAGTTCTACTCGTGCGTAGCCCTCGACCTGGGCCTGTAGCAGCACCGTTCGGCCCCTTCGCCCCGCGCGGCGGCCGTCGCGCGGGCCGCGCCGCCGCGGCCGCCCTCGATGAATCACCCGCGCCCAGGCGTACGAGTACCACCCCGCCCCATGAAGGCCACCCTGGAGAAGTCCGTGCCCACGCCCTCCCGACCGCTCGGCGACTCCCTGCCGAGTCACCGGATCATCGAGAACCTGATCGCCCGGTACGCCGAACTCGTGGACGACGGCGACTTCGCCGGCCTCGGCGCTCTGCTGGCCGACGCCACGTTTCACGGCAGCGGCGAACCGGTCGGCGGAGGCGCCGCGATCGAGGAGATGTTCCGGAATACCGTGATCGTCCATGCCGACGGCACGCCGCGTACGCAGCACGTCACCACCAACATCCGTGTCGAGGTGGACGAACAGGCGGGTACGGCGGTCGCGCGCTCGTACGTCACCGTCCTGCAGGCGCTCGCCGACCTGCCGCTGCAGCCCGTTGCCGCGGGTCGGTACCGGGACCGCTTCGCCCGCCGCGAAGGGCAGTGGCGCTTCGTGGAGCGGAGGGTGCAGATCCGCCTGGTGGGCGATGTGAGCCGTCATCTGCACCAGGCCGCCACAGGGCGGTAGCGCGGAGAGCCGGGCGGGGGTTCAGGGCACCGACAAAAGCCGCCGGCGCAACGCGTCACGCGAGCTGTGCGCGGCCGCCCACCCCGAGTCCGTCCGGGCGGCGCCGGAGAGCCGAAGCCCCCACCCCGCGCGATCCGGGGGCGGCGCCGGCGCCCGTCAGCTCGCGGCGTCCGCCGCCGCGGTCTTCTTGCGGGCCCGGTAGGCGGCGGCCTTGTACTTGTTGCCGCAGGACTCCATGCCGCACCACTGCCGTCGCTTGCCCCGGGACCGGTCGATGTAGACGCGCGTGCACTCGGGGTTGCCGCACTCCTTCAGCAGGGGCACGTCCGGGCCGCTGAGCAGCTCGACCGTTCGCTGGGCGACGGTGGCCAGGGCCTGGGCGGGCGTCGCCTCGGTGTGCCGGCCCGCCGGGGTGAGCTGGGGCGTCACGGGAGGCCTGCGCGCGGCGGCATTGAGCACGGCCAGTGCCTCGCGGTCGAACTCCTCGCCGAGGCGGCGGTCGGTGATCAGCCGGTAGGCGGCCTCGCGCACGGTGACCGCCGCCCGGACGTCGTCCTCGGTGCCGGGGGTGACCGCGTCCACGAGGCCGGACTCCAGGTACCAGGCGTTGAGCCGGTCCGGAGACACGAACATCTCGAAGCGCGTCGACCGCCGGGCCCGGAGGGTGGCCGCGAAGTCGAGCGCCGGGTTCCCGCAGACGAAGACATGGTCAAGATTCACGTCACCATTCTGGCAGGTGACCACATTGACGTGCAAGAACGCGCCATCGTTCGATCCGGCCAGCGGCTGGAACGCCGGAACACTGGACCCATACTCGTTGTCACCAGTCTAACCGGTGATAGTGTCTCGATCAGTCTCCGTCGCACGGTGCGCCCGTGGCTCCCGCCCTCGCCGGCTCTGCCTCCTCTGCCGCACACGTGTGTCGACACGCGGCCCCCGTACGTCCCTACTGCCTGGACGGACACTCACCACGACTTCTGGCCGCGATCGCGGCCGGCGTGCCCTTGGCCGCGGCGGTCTGCCTGCCGACAGCCTCTGCCGAGGGCCGGACGCCCGCATCGCCCACGACGTCCCACTGCGCACAGGCGCCGGCAAGGCACCGAGGTGGAGTCCGTGACGGCGGTCCGCGACGAGGGCGGGACCAATCAAGGGCACCGTCCTCCTCGGCGGCGAGGCCAAGGACGTCCCCGTCTCCAACAAGGTGACCGTCACCCTCACCCACCCAGGCGGAGGGCGACCACGTGACGATCTCCAACTGGGCGCCGGAGAAGGGCTGAACGGCCGCTTCCAGGCACTCGGCGGCAGCGCCTACCTCACCGGGGACGACGGTGTCGGCATGGGCAACGCCGTCAGGAGCGGCTACGCGGCCACCACCACGGACGCCGGCGTCGGCGACGTCCTCGACGTGAACTGGGCGCTGAAGAGCGACGCCACGGTCAACCCCGCGTCGCTGAAGAACTTCCCCCTCCGCTCCCAGCACGAGGCCGCCGTTGTCGGCAAGCAGGTCGTCGCCTCGGTCTACGCCGAGCGCGCCGCGTACTCCTACTTTCACCGGCTGCTCCACCGGCGGCCGCCAGGGGTACGCGAAGGCACAGTGCCACCCCGACGACTACGACGGCGTCCTCGCCGACGCGCCAGCGGTCAACTGGGACGCACGGGAGGTGCTCAGGCCGACAGACCGTTCAGCGGCAGTCCCACCAACCCGTATGCCACCACCGCAAAGGCCGCCGCGACCGCGGGCGACGTCCGGCGTTCACGCCGCGAGCGGCCCAGGCGGGGGAGTACGGCGGGGAGCATGGGTTCTCCGGCCAGGCCCCATCGGATCTGACCCACTCCGCCGCCCACTTCGCGAAGGACGAGGCCCGTGACCCGCAACTGAGTACCGAGGCATACGAACCTCCTTGGCCAGTAGGCCAGTTGCCCGCCGGGTCCGGCGCTACCGCACCCACCTCGGCACGGCCGGCGACCGGTCCACGACGGAGTTGCCGGGTGCACGGAACGGCGCGATGCTGGTGGCACAGGCCATTTCGAGAATCCCGCGACGCGCGATCGAAGGCCCGGTCGACCGCAGGGAATACGAACAGCGCCGACGCCCGACCGCACCCGTCGCGGATCTCGTCCGGTCGGCACCGACACCCAAGAACCGGTGGGTCATCACCGGCACCCAAAAAGGGGGTGTGCGTCATGATCGACGTCCGAACCCATGTCGTCGCCCTGTCGCAGCAGCTCGACACCCTCGCGGCCGCCCCCGTCGCCCCGGCACTCGACGCGGCCCGCAACCAGCTCGTCGACGACTGCGCCGACCACCCCGCACACGCGCGACTCGGCGCCCTGCTCGACCACGTCCTCGCCCATGCCACATCCGACGGCACCGAGGCCGAACTGCTCGAGGAAGCGGCGAAGATGTGGACGGACGGCCTCGCCCTCTACGCCGAGATCGGCAGAATCCGCGGCGAGATCGAGACGGCCCTGTCCGACCCGTCGAGCCCCGAAGCCGCGTCGAGGTTCTGCGAGGCCACCCTGAACCTCCGCCACGCCACGAGCGACGCGAAGGGCACGTTCCTCCGGATGGACGGACTCGGCAAACGCCTGCGGACCATGGCCCACATCCCGCGCCACCCGCGCCAGGAGGACGAACCCGTGTCCCAGTGGGGATGGGGAGACGTCTTCCTCGCCCGCAGGACCGACGCGCTCGTACGTACCGCGTTCGCCGAAGCCCGTACGGGAGAGACCCGCGCCCTGGCCTTCGGCATCCTGTCCGGCTACGCGGCGAACGCCACCGGCTCCGTCTACCTCACCCAGGTCGTCGGCGGACCCCGCCGCTCCCACCGGCTCCGGGACCGCATAGCCCGCAACGCCGTCGGATCGTGGTGCGGCGAGCGGTATCCGGAGGTACGGAGCTGCCGCGGGATCGCGGACTCCCTGCGCTTCGACAACGCACCGGAGGCGACTCTGCCGGGCGATACGGCGGACTTCCTCACGAGGACGCTGGGGGAGGCGTACGACCTGTCGCAGCTGAGCCCGGTGCCCGATCCGGCCCTGGGCTACGGGCGCCTGATCAGGCAGCTCGAACTCCTCGACACCTTCGTCCAGCCGCCCCCGCCGGCCCTGCCGCCCGCCTCGTTCGTCACGAAGTTCTTCGCCGACCCCGCGCACCCGCCGCAGCCGGCCGTCACCCCGGAGACGGCCACACCCCCGTACGCCCACGGGCCCGGGGTGAAACCGACCACCTACCACGGGTACGGCGGCGGGCAGGTGGGGCCGCCGACCGCGACGGACAGCACCGCCGACAGCGAGAGCGCCTGCGGCAGCTTCTGCCTGGCCGTGCTGGCGTTCCTCTGCTTCGCCGTACTGCTCGGAGGCCCGTGCTGGGACGAGTGGGGCAAGGAGAAGAGCTGCACGTTCTGGGACAAGCACGTGGCGGAGAACTGGCGGAACGCCTTCACCAGCGATCTCAGCCAGGCCGAGAAGGACGCGCTGGCCTCGCAGAGCCAACCCCTCACCGGAAGCGGCTTCGCGGCGGCCGCCAGGGTCCCCCAACTCGACGAGCTGGTCTCCCAGTTGTTCGACCTGCACGTACGCCTGTGGGAGGCACTCGGCAAGGCGGGCGCCTATCTGTCCGGCTGCGGCCTCATCTACCCGGAGGGGCGGCTGGGCTTCCCGCTCTACCACCAGTTCCTCGCCGTACCGGGCGATGCCCTGCAGCCGCACCGCTCCGAGACGGACGACGTCCGCACGTTCTACCGGTATCCGCGGACCGAGATGGAGCACCCGGTCGACTACACGAAGACCGTTCCCGTGGGCGCCGACCCGGGCATCGTCCTCACGGCCACCGGCCCCGACTGCGTACGCAGGTGGGAGGACGTCGCCCGGGGCACGCCCGGCGACACGAACCTCGACCTCGACGCGGACCGGGGCACGGCCCACCCGTGCTGGTCCACCCGCGGCTCGATCGACGACGACCCGGTGGGCGTCGGCATCCTCGCCTACCAGGACCTGTGAGGACCCAGCCATGGACACCGATCGAGGCCGGAAGCAGCAGCCGCACGAGGGAGGCAACGACCGCCCCTACCTCTACATCCACAGCTACCCGCCGCCCGACCTGCCCGATGTGGGCGAGGACCACGGCGAGCGCCCGGTCCCCAACGGCGTCTGCTGGTACCTCTGTTCGGGAATCCAGCCGCTGACCGCGTTCCAGCCAGGACAGGACCTGACCGCCCAGGTGGCCATCGGCAACTGGCAGGGCGGGAACAGCCCCTCGATGGCGTACGTCGGCCTGTGGTGGTCCAAGCCGGTGAGCGGGCCCGTCATCCCCGATGCGTCGAAGTTCATG
Source organism: Streptomyces sp. NPDC052299 (assembly GCF_040679335.1). Classification (NCBI taxonomy): domain Bacteria; kingdom Bacillati; phylum Actinomycetota; class Actinomycetes; order Kitasatosporales; family Streptomycetaceae; genus Streptomyces; species Streptomyces sp. NPDC052299. Next base: position 487,437 of record NZ_JBFAUP010000002.1, read on the forward strand.
GGGTTCTCCCCGGTCCCGGTGCCCCCGCACGGCGGCCGGGCCGAGACCACCCCCCTCACCGCGCGGATCCCGGCGAGCTCGGGCAACCACATCTGCCTCCTGGCCAAGGTCTGGCACCCGCTGGACAACGTCGCCGCCGGAGGCCTCGCGGACCCCGTCAACGACCGCCACTGGGCCCAGCACAACCTGGCCGTCCTGCCGGCCGCCCCCGCCGCGCCGGAGCCCTTCGCGTTCCTCGCGACGAACCCGACGGACGACGACGCCACATATCAGATCGGCGTCCGCCCGATGCCCCCGGAGCTGTGGGGCAACATCCCCAACGACGAGCGCCTGCGCCCGGTCGAGGCCTCCGCCTGGCTGTCCCTGAAGGACACCGCCACCGGGGAAGAGGTCCAGGCCCAGAACGAACTGACCCGCACACTTACGCTGAGCCCGATGGAGCAGCGCCACATGGAACTGCTGCTCATCGTCACCGACGAGGTGGGCAGCGAGGCCTTCGCACCCTTCCAGATCGCCCAGTACCGCGACGAACGGCCGGTCGGCGGCATCGCCGTGATCGTACGAGGCCAGGCAGGGCTCCCGTAGGATCGGCTCCCGGACTCGTACGTGAGAGGGGGCGCGGCAGTGACGACCGACGTGACGCCCGAACTGGCCGAGGCGATCCAACGCGGCTACGACCGGCGCGACCGGGCGGACATGGCACCGACGATCGCCTACTTCCAGACGCTGCTCGCCGAACACCCGGACCATCCGGTCCTCGTGTACGAGGTGGGCGGCGCCTACGACACCGCCGGCCAGGAGGAGACCGCCCGCGGCTACTACGAGCGCGCGCTCGCTCTCGGCCTCGACGGCGACGTCCTCCGCCGGTGCCTTTGCCAGTACGCCAGCACCCTCAGATGGCTGGGCGAGCTGGACGCGTCGCTGGTAGTGCTCGACCGCGCCCGCAAGGAGTTCCCCGACTCCGATTCCGTACGCGTCTTCCGCGCCCTGACCCTCAACGACGCCCACCGGCCCGACGAGGCCGTGGCCGAGTTGCTCACCGTCGTCACCACCCACGCCGAGGCCACCGACCTCGGCCGGTGGGCACCCGGCCTGCACGGCCTCGCCCAGTGGCTCGCCGACGGCCGCCCCGAGGAGGAAGAAGAGTAGGAAGTGCCGGGCCGACGCGGCCCGCACGGCAGCGGGATCAGAGCTGGGAGAGCTCGTCGATCAGGTCGTCCAGGCCCAGGGAGCCCTGAGAGAAGGCGGCCATGTGCCAGGCTTTCAGGTCGAAGGCATCGCCCCGGCGCTCCTTGGGGCTTTCCCGGCCGAGCCGCCAGGCCCGTTCTGCTGGTGCCGCGCCGATTGCCGCGATCCGTCTTTGTCGCGTAGCTTCGCGGATGACTCCAGCACCGGCGTCCGCCACAACCTGGCCCGCGCCGTTGCCGAACTCGCCGCAGGTCAGCACCGTTCCGATCACTTTCAGAGTCGGTAAAGAACGATTCCTCTCCGAGCGGCGCGCCTCACTGCCTGACATCGACATCGACGTCGAATCCGCACGCAGGCTCGATCGAGGTGTACGACCGCATCATCGAACGCTTCGGCACCGATCGGGTGGCGGTCACCGGGATTCCCGAGACCTGCCGAGCCCGGCACGCCCTGCGGGATGCCGGCCTCGCTCCGGGCATGGCCCCACCTGTCGTCGACAAAATCGCCAAGGCGTCTCCGCACATCAGGGCTTGCGGCATTGTGACGCGTTCGGCACGCTGCCCGAACTGCGGCACCTGGCTGCCGACCCCGCCTCCCACGGGCCCTGTGGGAGCTCGCCGAGGGCCTCGACAAACTGCCGCGCGGCATCACCATGCACCCCTGCGGCGTGATCCCGCCCAACGGGAGTCTGCTGGAGCGGCTGCCGGTCCAGCCCACCCCGGGCGGCCACCCGATGGTCCAGGCGGACAAGGAGGGCGTCGAAGACCTGGGCCTGCTCAAGCTCGACGTGCTGGGGGTGCGGATGCAGTCGGCGATGGCGCGTGCCGTCGCCGAGATCTGCCGTACCACAGGCCGGCAGATCGACCTCGACAACCCAGGGGACTTCGCAGATGCCCGGGCTCTGCCCTGGCCCACCGAACCAACGGATCGCCAGGGCTGTGACTCCTTGTTCCTTTCAAGAAGACCCACCTGACCGGATCATGGGTCTCCTCGGGTAAACGGCATGCCAGGGCGTCGGCCCATTCCAGGGCTCAGGTGCGAAGCGCGGTGCTGGTGGAGTGATCGAGCCCGGAGGCGGCGAAGGCTTCGCCGTCGGTCCACTCCACCCCGCCCCCGGTTCCTCGGAGCGGCCGGGCTACGTCACCCTGCTCTCCGCTTCCCCCGCCGCACCCCGCATCACCGACGACGGCGCCCGCGCCCGTAGCCGGTCCGGCGGGTAGAACTGCCGGGCCCAGTGGCGGAACGGGCCGATCGGGCCGTCGCCGCGGGCCAGCCGGGGCGGAGACACGTACCGCTTCGTTGCCCAGACCGGGAAGTCCTGGGACACGAAAGCGCAGTTGCCCCGGAACATCACACCCGCCAGCAGCCGGTGTACCGAGCCGCTCACCCAGCGGGCCAGCGGGGCCGGGAGGGCGGCCGGCTCGGCCACCTCGAAGCGGCTCGTCTGGCGCAACTGGAAAGCCGCGGGCGCGATCATCGTGGTCGTGTATACGGCACAGGTGCGCACCCCGAACCGGGGGAGCGCCGTGCACACGTGCACCCGGCTGATTCCGTTGCCCTCCAGCGTCACCTCCAGCGGACTCGCGCCCAGCAGCGGCACCCGTTCCTCCGAGCGCACCGAGATCCGGAAGGACCGCCCCTCGAAGATCGCCGGCTCGGCCACCTCCGACGCGCCCCAGCCGTGCAGCGGTGTGAAGTGCCCGATGTCCACCGTGTTCTCGACCACGTCCTGGCTGTGCCCCGCCATCTCCCACGCGGCCAACCGCGGCGCCCGCGTCCCGAGCGTGTGCCAGGGCGTGAGCTCCCAGTCCGGCGCCCGCCCGTCGTGGTGCCGCCACACGAAGACGGCGCCGTCGACCTCGCGCACCGGAAGCAGGGTCAGATCCGAGGACGGCGGCGGGGGCGTGCCGTACCCCGTCCGCGTGCAGGCGCCGTCCGGGCCGAAGGCGAAGCGGTGGAAGGGGCACAGCAGTTCGTCGCCCTCCAGCGCGCCGAGCCCGAGGTGAGCCCCCAGGTGCGGGCAGTACGGGCGCACCGCTCGCACCTCGCCGTCGCGGAGCCGGTAGAGCACCACGTCCTCGCCCTGGAGCGGCCGGGTCAGCAGCGCCCCCCGCACCACCTCCGAGGAGAACGCCACCGAGAACCAGCCGTCCGGGTACGGCAGGACTGGCTCGTGCGCGTCGGCCGGGCTCGGGCCCTCCGTGAGCGCCCGGGTGTGGCCGCGCCTCACAGCTCGACCAAGACCTTGCCGAAGGAAGCCGCGCGGTCGGTGTACAGGCTGCGGTAGGCGGCGGGAATGGAGTCGAAGCCGTGGTGCACGGTCTGCTGGTAGCGGATCTCGCCGGCGCGCACCAGTGGCCCCAGCTCGGCGTGCAGCGCCGCCCAGTTCTCCTCGGTGAACCACTCCAGCGCGAAGATCCCGCGGATCGTCGCGCGCGGGAACATGATGTACGGCAGCAGCCGGGGCCCCGTCCACTCGCCGCCGACCTGGCTCGCCCACTGCCAGCACACCGCGACCCGGCTGTCCACAGTGAGCATCGTGAAGACGGTGTCGCTCATGACTCCGCCGAGGTTGTCGAAGTACCGGTCGACGCCGTCAGGAGCCGCCTTCGCCAGGTCGTCGCGGAGCTGCGCCGGGTCCCCGCCGTGCCGGAAGACGACGACGGCGTCGAAGCCGAGCGCCGTCAGCCGCGCCGCCTTCTCCGGCGAACCGGTCGTGCCCACCACCCGCGCGCCGGCCCGCTTCGCCAGCTGCCCGACCAGCGTGCCGATCGCGCCGGACGCGCCGCTGATCAGGACCGTGTCGCCGGGCCGTACGGCCAGGAAGGTGGTGAGGGCGCCCCACGCGGTCATCCCGGCGCCGCCGAGGATGCCGAGCGCGGTGCTCAGCGGCAGCGCCTCGTCGTAGTGGGACGGGTCCAGCTTCCGGTATGCGGGGAAGACCATCGGGAACGTGCCGGTCTGCCACAACGCCCCTGCGCCGTTACTGACCAGGTGGGTGCGCCAGCCGCCGAAGCCCTGCACGAGGTCCCCGACGCGGAACATCGCCCGCGGTCCGGCTGCCAGCACCTCCATGATCGAGTCGGCGCCCATGTGGTCGCCCACCGGGGTGTCCAGGGCGATCCCGTGGAGGTACGGGTCCACGGAGACGTACCGCGTGCGCAGCAGCATCTCGTCCTCGGCCAGGTCGGTGTCGAGCTCCTCCACCACCTTCACGTACATCCGGTCCACGTCTGGGACACCGTCGTTGTGCTCGCTGACAATCCACTTGGCCGTCTTCATGGGGTCGCTCCTGCGGGTTCGATGAGTTGTACGGGGAGAGGGGCGCTGTCGTCGACGGCGGCGGTGAACGGCCGCCCGTCGTCGCGGCAGACGAAGTGCATGACGTGCCGTCCCGAGGCCGCGGCCCGGATCAGGCCACCGGTGGTGGCCCAGACGCCGGACAGATAGAAGTCCGCGAGCCCCGGCAGTCCCGGACCGTGTCGCTTGACCTCCTGCTCCACGGTCTCGCCGCTGTCCACGAACGGCTGCCAGCCGAGCACCGTGCCGTCGTAGTTGCCCGTGTAGCGGACCTGGGTGAGCGGAGTGGACACGTCCCGCACCACGATCGCGTCCCGCAACCCGGGATGCCGCTCGTCGAGGAAGTCAACGATCGTGTCCCGAACCTGCCGCTTGGCCCGCTGGTACGCGCGCCCACGTCCGACCGGCAGCGTGTGCAGCTCCTCGCCGCGGCGGATCCGGGTGAACTGTTCGGGACCGGTGCTCAGCTCCCGCCACGGCGCGATGTCGCAGAAGTACGTGGCGTACACCACGGAGGTACCCGGCGGCGACAGCTCCGGGTAGTGGCGGCTGCGGAACTGCACGTTGACGCTGGGGTGCCGGATGCCGGTGAGCCGCTCCGCGACCGCGTCCTCCAGGAGGTACGTGGTGCAGGGCTCGCCGTCCGGGAAGGGCCGGTGCAGCCCCAGGAAGACCGTGAGGTAGCCGGGGAAGACCATGTCGGGTTCCGTGATGGTCCGGGTGTACAGCTCCCGGTACGTGTCGGTGAGGTAGCGGCCCTTCAGCAGGTCGAGGAGCGTGGTGCGCCCGTCGCAGGCGGAGACCACGATGTCCGCCCGCAGCTCCCTGCCGTCGCTCAGCCGGACCCCGGCCGCCCGGTCGTTCTCCACCAGGATCTCCACGACCCTGGAGTTGTACATGACTTCGCCGCCGAGCCCTCGGTAGCGCTCCTCGACCGAGCGGGCCAGGCCCAGCGAGCCGCCCTCGGGGACACCGGCCGAGGCGTCGGCGTGCGCCGCGAGCTGGAAGTAGAACGGCAGCACGGGGAAGTTGGGATGCTTCTCGTACAGGATGAAGTTGAACGCCTCGCGCAGCAGCGGGTCCCGGAAGCGCAGCGAGTAGTCCCGCATCAGCGTGCCGATGGAACGCCGGATCACGTTGAAGCAGGGGACCAAGGACGCCAGCATCCGCCAGCGCTCCAGGCGGCCCATGAGCCCGACCGGGGTGAGGAACGGGTAGCGGGCCAGTGCCTTGCGGAAGGTCCGTAGCCCGGCGCAGAAGTCGCGGATCACGCGGGCGTCGCCGGGGGAGAGGGCGAGCAGATGCGCTTCGAGGCGGTCCGGATCGGAGTAGAAGTGGACCGCTCGTCCGTCCCGCCCGCGCACCGTGTTGAACACGTCGAAGTTGCGCATCCGCTTGCCCTGGAGCGCGCCGAGCTCCAGCCAGATCTGGTGCATCTCGTTGCCCGGCCCGCTGCCGAGCAGCCAGCTCACACAGCAGTCGAGGGTGAAGTCGCCCCGGTCCCAGGCCGTGCAGGAGCCGCCCGGGATCTCGTGCATCTCCAGCACCCTGCTGCGATAGCCGTTCATCTGGGCGTAGCAACCGGTGGAGAGCCCGCCGAGCCCTCCGCCGACGATCAGCATGGTCTTCCTGGTCATTCGGCCACCGCCGCCTTCCCGGCGTCGCCCCGCTGTTCGAGTCGTGGCAGCCGGCCCAGCTTCCCGGCATGCCACGGCCCGGCACCCTCGCTCGGCCAGGCCCGGAACTCCCGGCCGAGCTCGTCGCAGAGGAACTGGACCGCGTACCGGCCGCTGGTCGCGGCCCGGATCAGGCCGCCCATCCCGGTCCACTGCCCGGCCATCGAGAAGCCGCTCAGCCCCGGCAGCCGCATTCGGTCCCGGTCCACCAGCGCGGTCGACACGTCGTCGGCCTCGGAGAACGCCTTCCAGGCCAGGATGCTGCCGTAAGTGTTGCCGGTGTAACGCTCCGTCGTCGCCGGCGTCGCCACGTCCACCAGCTCGATCCGCTCCCTGAGGCCCGGATGACGCTCGGCCAGGAAGCCCCGCAGGAAGTCGACGACCTCCTGCTTGCGCTTCCGGTACGCCCGCCGGTCCGCCTTTCGCAGATCCTGCCAGGACCGGTGGTCGGTGAAGTACGTGCAGTGCAGCACCGACTTCCCGGCCGGCGCGAAGCCGTCGGCGTAGTCGGACCGCCGCTGCACCACCAGGCTGTGCTGGAGGCTCCCCGGCAGCGCCGCGCCCCGCTCCGGACCGAGGAGGTACGTGGTGCTGTGCGGCTCACCGGCGGGCAGCGGGCCGTCGATCCCGACGAACGCGGAGACCACCGCCGGGTACAGGTTGTCCGGCCGGTCCAGCAGCTCCGTGTACAGCCGTTCGGTGCGCGGGCTGCTCCACCGCCCCTCCAGCAGCCGGTCCAGCACCGTCGGTCCGTCGCAGGCGGCGATCACATGGTCGGCGAAGTGCTCCTGTCCGTCCCGCAGCCGTACGCCGACCGCCCGCCCGTCCTCGACGAGGATCCGCTCCACCCGGGCGCGGTAGCCGATGTGCCCGCCGAGGCCCGTGTACCGCTCCTCCACCGACCGGGCCAGACCCAGCGAACCACCCTCCGGGAAGCCCGCGTTGCCGTTGAAGGCGCAGGCCATCGTGAAGAGGAAGGGAAGCAGCGGGAAGCCGGTCAGCTCTTGGAGGAACATGTTCGGGAACGCCTGGCGCAGCAGTGGGTCCTCGAAGCGGTCCGCGAACCGGCGCATCGGCGTGGCCGCGGTGCGCCAGTACAGCCGGAACGCCGGCAGGATCGCGAGCAGCGTTCGCGTCTTCTCCGTCAGGGACTTCAGCGGCGGCGGCTTCAGCTCCCAGCGCGGGGCGAGCCCCGCGAAGCGCCTGAGGTCCCGGCAGAACGCCTGGATCAGGCGCTCGTCGCCGGGCGAGATCTCCAGCAGGTGCTTCTGGAGCCGGTCCGGGTCGTTGTAGAAGGTGACGGACCGGCCGTCCTCCGTCACCACCCGGTTGAACTGGTCGAAGTGGGTGATCCGCTTACCGTCCAGCGCCCCGAGCTCGCGCCACACGTCGTTCGCTCCGGTTCCGCGAGCCGTGCCGATCAGCCAGTCGATGCAGTAGTCGAAGAGGTAGCCCTGGCGAGCCCAGGCGGTGCAGCAGCCGCCCGGCAGCACGTGCTTCTCGAAGATCCGGCTCTCCAGCCCGCTCATCTGCGCGTAGCAGCCGGCGGCCAGACCCGACATGCCCGCGCCGATGATGATCACCCGGGGCCGCCCGCCGGGAGGCCGGGCCTCCCAACGGGGCCCGCCGTCACGCACGCCCATCCGCGGCACCTCCCGCCAGCAGCGCCCGGACCAGCTCCGCGTTCCCGTCGAGGAACGGGCCGTCGAGCATCTCGGCGTGCCGCCCGTGCCCTTCGCGTACGGTGCACCCGCCGGCAGTGACCCCGTGCCAGCTGCCGGGCTCGTCCGCCGCGAAGCGGAGCAGTTTGTCCTGGTCGGAGATCACCGCGATCGGCGCGTCGAGCACACCGAGCGACGGGTGAGCACCGCAGTGCGCCAGGTACTCGCGGGCCTGCTCCACGGTCTCCCGGGCGATGATCTCGGAACCGGTGTGCCGCCGCAGGTGGTCCGCGAGTTCCGCCTCGAACTCGGCCAGGTGTTTCTCGCCGAGGGCGACGGCCTCTGCGATCCGGTACGAGTCCATGATCAGCACGAGGTCCACCGCGCGGCCCCGCCGCTCCAGCTCCCAGGCGATCTCGAACGCGAGGTTGCCGCCGAGGGAGTAACCGAACAGCGTGTACGGCCCGCCCGGGTGCAGCTCCTCGGCCAGATCCGCGTAACGGGCCGCCTTGTCCGGACCCGACAGGTAGTTGAACGCGGCGAGGCGGTGCTCGGGCAGCCGCGCCGCGAGCTGCCGGTACACCAGCCCGTGCCCGCCCGCGGGCGGCAGGCAGAACACCGTCGCCGCCGGGTCCGCACCCGGGTTGAACCACAGGTACGGCTCGGCGCCGGGCAGCCGCCCGGTGACGACGTCCTCCAGGGTGCGCGCCATGCCGTGCAGGGTGCTGGTCCGGAACAGCCGCCCGACCGGCACGGACGCGTTGAACTCGGTCCGCAGGTGGTGGATCAGTTCGATCAGCTTGATCGAACTGCCACCCGCCTCGAAGAAGTCGTCCCGCAGCCCCGGCCGCTCCAGCCCGAGCAGCGACCGCCAGTGCGCCGTCATCCGCGTCTCGTACAGCGTCACCGGCGGTTCGTACCTCTCCGGTCCCGCCTCCGCGCGAGGCTCCGGCAGGGCGCCGAGATCGACCTTGCCATTCGTGCTCAGCGGCAGCGCGGACAGCTCCGTGAAGTGCGCCGGGATCAGATACGTCGGCAGCTGCTCCGCGAGGTGGCGGCGCAGCTCCCGGGTGTCGGCCACCGCGCCCGGCGCGGGCACGCAGTAGGCGCACAGCACGTTCTCGCCCGTCTCGTCCCGCCGTACCGTCACGCACACCTGCGCCAGATCGGGGCGGGCGGCCAGCCGTGCCTCGATCTCCCCGGTCTCCACCCGGTGGCCGCGCACCTTCACCTGCCCGTCGGCCCGCCCGAGGAGGTGCAGCGTCCCCTCCGCGTCCCAGTGCCCGAGGTCTCCCGTCCGGTACAGCCGTACGGGTTCGCCGCCCGGTTCGAGGGTCACGAACCGCTCGGCCGTCCGCTCCGGATCGCCCAGGTAGCGGTCGGCGACGCCGGCGCCGCCGATCCACAGCTCACCGGCCACCCCCGGCGGCACCGGCTCGCCGTGCCGGTCGAGGACGTACAGCTCGCTGTTGGGCAGCGGCCGGCCGACCGGCACCATCCGGCCCGGCTCCAGCCCCTCCGCCGGCCCCTCGTAGTAGGCGCTGTCGATGGTGGCCTCGGTCAGCCCGTACGAGTTGACCACCCGGGTCCCCGGCCCGCACAGCGCGACGAGCCTCCGGTGCTCGCCCGCCCGCCAGGCGTCCGAGCCGACGATCACCAGGCGCATGAACTCCAGGCCCAGCCCCTCCCGCTCGCAGTGCGCCAGCAGCCCGCGCGCCACCGACGGCACGAACTCGCCGCAGTCCACGCCCTCCGCGCGCATGGTCCGGTAGAGCCGTGCGGTGTCGAAGAGGAGGTCCCGGTCGACGAGGACCAGCATCCCGCCCGAACACAGCGCCCGGACCAGGTCCCCGGTGAACACGTCGAAGGAGACGCCCGCCATCTGCAGGTGCACCCGGGCGTCGGTGTCCAGCCGGTACTCCTGCTGCCAGGCGACGAACACCGAGGCAAGGTTGCGGTGGCTGACCGGCACCGCCTTGGGACGGCCGGTGGAACCCGAAGTGTGGATCACGTAGGCCGTCTGGTCGAGGCCCACGGCCGGCTCCGGCCGCTCCTCGGTCCCGGGCCGGTCCAGCTCGTCGAGGGTGACCGGCTGTCCCGGCAGCCGGGTCGCCTGGCCCCGCCGCCCGTCGGTCAGAACCAGAGTGGCCCCGGCGTTCTCCATCAGCTCGGCCAACCGCTCCGCCGGGTGGTCGGGGTCCAGCGGCAGATAGGCGCCCCCGGCCCGCCACACCGCGAGCAGCGCGATCACCAGCTCCGGCGACTTCGACAGACGCACCGCCACCACCGTCCCGGCGCCGACGCCGCGTTCGCGCAGCGAGGCAGCCACGCGCCGCGAGCGCTGGTCCAGCTCCCGGTAGCCGAGCCGCCGCCCGCCCGGCACGGACACCGCGACCGCCTCCGGGTGCTGCGCGGCGATCTTCCCGATCAGCTCGTGCACCGGCACGTCGTGGTCGATCCGTCGGCCTACGCCGCCGAACCCGGTAACGATCCGCTCCCGTTCCCCGACCCCCAGCATCGGCAGCCGTCCCGCCGGGCTCTCGCCCTCCGCGCGGGTCAGGCCGTCGAGGAGGTTGCGGTAGTGCGCGGCCATCCGACGGATCGTCGCCGCGTCGAACAGGTCGGTGTTGTACTTCAGCACGCAGTGGAAGCGCCCGTCGGACCGGTCCTCGTACGCGGACAACGTGACATCGAACTGTCCCTCCTCCTCGGGGAGTTCGATGTACTCAAGGGTGTACCCGAAGCGCTCCACGGCCACCTTGTGGGTGAGCAGGATGAACATCGCCTGGAAGACCGCCGAGCGGCTCGGGTCGTGCGGGAGGCCCAACTGCTCCACGAGCAGCACGAACGGGTACTCCTGATTGTCGAGGCCCCCGAGGACCGTGTCCCGCACCCGGCCCAGCAGCTCGGCCACCGACGGTTCCCCCGCCAGGCTCACGTGCAGCGGCAGCGGATTGACGAAGTAGCCGTAGACGGTGGCGAACTCCTCCTCGGTGCGGCCGGTGACCGGGCTGCCGACCACGATCTCGTCCTGCCCCGACCAGCGGTGCAGCAGCAGGTAGTACGCGGTGAGCAGCACCGTGAACACGGTGACGTTGTGCTGCCGTGCCAGCGTCTGCACCCGGGCGCTGAGCTCGTCGTCGAGCTGGAAGAACTCGGAGGCGCCGTTGTCGGTCTGCACCGGCGGGCGCGGCCGGTCGGTGGGCAGTTCGAGCGCCGGGACCTCCCGCGGCAGGTGCTCCCGCCAGTACTCCAGCATCCGCCGCGCCTCGGGCCCGGCCAGAAAGCGGTTCTGCCGGTTGAGGAAGTCCAGGTAGCGGGCCCGGACCGGGGCCAGCTCCGCCGGCCGGCCGGTGCGCAGCCCGTGGTAGACCTCGAACAGCTCCTCGATGAAGGTGAAGGTGGAGATCGCGTCCGAGACGATGTGGTGGACCGCCTTCATCAGCACCCAGCGGTCCGGGGCCCGTCGGAACAGCCGCAGCCGCACCAGAGGATCGCGCTCCAGGTCGTACGGTCTGCGGTACTCCGCCACCAGCCGGGCGCGAACCTCGTCCCAGGGCAGCCCGGACACATCGAGAAGACCGGTGTCGGCGACGGCCTCGGGCCGCACCCGCTGGACCGGACGCCCGTCCTCGGTAGTGATGTTGACGCGCAGGCTCGGATGCCGGGCGATCAGCGTCCGGAAGGCATCGAACAGCAGCTCCGGGTCGAGCTCCGCGCGCACCTCCACCGCGCCCCCGATGTTGTACGCGAAGCCGTCCGGGTTGAGCTGCCGGAGGAACCACAGGGCCTGCTGGTTGTGGGTGAGTGGGTAGCACGCCTCGTCGGTGAACAACTCCACCGCCGCCTCCGCCACCGGACCCCCGGCCGCCGCGAGCTCGGTCAGCCCCGCGTGCAGCCGCTCGGTCAGCTCGATCACCGGCCCATTGCTGAGCAGCGCCACCACCGGAAGCGAGACCCCCAGCTCGGTGTGGGTCCGGGCCCGCAGCTCCATGGCGAGCAGCGAGTCCAGACCCAGCGAGCCGAGCCGGGCGTCCGCGTCGACCAGCTCGGGCCGCACTCTCAGCACACCCGCCGCGAGGGCCGCGAACCGCTCGGCGACCAATGCCGTCCGCGCCGTCTCGTCGGCGGTGCGGAACGCGTCGAGCAGACTCCCGCCCTGCCCCGCCGGGACCTCCCGCGCCGCCGCGGCGGCGAGCGCCGACACCAGTGGCGGCGGGGTGGGATACCAGGACAGGAACACCGGCCAGTCCACCACCGCGGCCACGAGCAACTGGGCCCGGTCCTGCCCGATCACCCGCTCCAGGACCGCCATGCCTGCCTCCGGCGCCAGCGAGCTCATCCCGCGCGCGTCCCGGTAGTGGGCGACCAGCCCGAGCTCCTCGATCATGCCGGTGGCCCACGGCCCCCAGTCCAGGCTGAGCGCGGGCATACCGAGCGCCCGGCGGTGATGGGCGAGCGCGTCCAGGAACGCGTTCCCGGCCGCGTAGTTGACCTGACCGGCCGTGGTCAGCAGCGAGGCGACCGACGCGAACAGTACGAAGTGCTCGACCGGCTCGTCGCGCAGCAGCCGGTGCAGCAGGTACCCGCCATGCACCTTCGGCCCGTAGCCCGCGTCGAACGCTTCGCGGTCCAACGACGGCAGCAGGACGTCCCGCACCTGTCCCGCGAGGTGGAACACACCCCGCAGCGGCGGCAGACCGGCGGCCCGGCGCCCGGCCAGCCAACCCTCCATGGCCGCCGCGTCCGTCACGTCCACCGCGGCGACCTGCACCTCCGCGCCGAGCGCTTCGAGCTCGCGCAGGAACGCGACCCGCCGCCCCTCGGGGCCGCCCGGATCCAGCCCCCGCCACGCGCCGCGTTCCGGCACGCCGGTGCGGCCGAGCAGGACCAGGCGCCGGGCCCCGCGCCGTACCAGGGTGCGGCAGAGCAGCCGCCCCAGCGCCCCGAACGCGCCCGTGACCAGATAGGCACCGTCCGCGCGCAGCCGCAAGGGCAGCGGACGGGTCAGCCCCGTGGGCGGACGCAGCCGGCTGACGTGCCGCCGCCCGGACCGCAGCGCGATCTCGCCCTCGCCGTCGTCCGCCGTGAGCGCGCGCAGCAGCACCTCGGCCTCGCCGGGATCCCCGGCCGGGTCGAGATCGATCAATGTGCCGCTGTGTCCGGTGAGCTCCTGCTGCCACAGCACTCGGCCGATGCCCCAGGCGGGCGCGCCGAACGGCTCCACCGGCTCGCCCGGCACCACCGCCTGGGCGCCCCGGGTGACGATGTGCAGGCGCCCCTCCGGGCACGCCGCGGGCAGCACCTGGGCGAGCAGGACGAGCGAGTAGCCGCCGACCGTGCCGACCCCGTCGAGGTCCGCCGCGCCGACCGTGTCCAGCGGGGGCAGATCGAGGTTCCACAGATGGACCACGGCTCCGAATCCCGGCCCGAGTTCGTCGAACAGCCTGCGCAGATCGGCCGCCGAATCGGGTCGGACGGTCATGTGCCGGGCCCCGCTTCGGTATCGGCTGCCCGGACGGACCAGCCGGCACCGCGCGCCGCGCGCCACGGCCGCCTCGGCCATTCGCGCGCCGAGCCCGCCCTCGTCGGCGAAGACCACCAGGTCGGGCGTGGGGGAGCCGTCGGGACCGTCCCCGGTCCCGACGGTGGTCCCGCCGTCCTCCGGCGCCGCGGTTGGCGTCTCCTCCCAGACCACCTCGGCCAGCCAGCCGTCGATGGTGCCGAGCTTCACCGAGGAGGCCACCCGGTCCACCGCCGCCGCGCGGAAGCCGCTGATCCGGCCGAGCGGTGTCCCGTCCTCGGCGTACAGGGCGAGGTCGCCGACCAGTTCCTCGTCGCTCTCCGCGGTCACCGTCGCGTGCGCCCACAGGGCCCGGTCGCCGACCGCGTCCAGCCGCAGCTCCGCGATGCCGACGGGCAGCCGAATCCCGGCGGACCGGCCGTCGTCCGGCGTCATCGCGGTGAGCATGGTCTGGAAGCAGGCGTCCAGGAGCACGGGATGCGCATGGCATTCCGCGGCCCCGTCACCCATGCCCGGGGTGGGCCGGATCAGCGACAGCGCCTGGCCGGGCGCCGTCCACACCTCGTCGATCGCCCGGAACGCCGGGCCGTAGTGGTAGCCGAGCGCCGCCAGCTCGCCGTAGCACGCTTCCCGGTCGAGCCGACGCCGCGCCCGCCTCCGTACCGCGTCCGTGTCCAGCGGTTCCGCGAGCCGGCGCGGCTGCCCGGTGCGGACGACCCCGCTCGCGTGGACCGTACGGTCCGGAGCCCCGGTCCCGGAACCGGTGAGGGAGGCGATGGTGAACCCGGCCTCCTCCGGTGCGAAGGCGAGCTGGACGGTCGTCGCCTCGCCGTCGGGCAGGAACAGAGCCCGGGAGAACTCGACGTCGGCAAGGGTCGCCGTGTCGCCGCCGGTCAGGGCCCGGACCGCCTGCGCGGCCATCTCCAGGTACCCGGCAGCCGGGAAGACCGTGCTGTCCTCGATCCTGTGGTCGGCCAGGTACGGCAGCCGTTCGGTGTCCAGGCGGCTCTCCCAGGTCGGCTGCAGCGCGGAGGTCCGCCGGCCGAGCAGGGGGTGGTCCAGCCGGCCGAGCCGGATCTGCTCCACCGGCGCGGGCTCCACCCAGTACCGCTCCCGCTGCCAGGGATAGCCCGGCAGCGGCACCGGCCGCCCCGCGGGCTGGAGCACCGACCAGTCCACGTCGACGCCCAGCGTGTACAGCTCCGCGAGGGAGCGGGCGAACCGCTCGGGCTCGTTCTCCCGGCGCCGGATCGACGGCAGCGTCACCCCCTCGACCGCCCGGCCCTCCAGGCACTCCCGGATCGAGTGCCCGAGCACCGGGTGCGGACCGATCTCCAGGAACAGGGTGTACCCCTCGTCGACCAGCCGGTCGACCGCGGCACGGAACCGCACGGGCCGCCGGACGTTCTCCCACCAGTACGCGGCGTCCAGCTCCGGCCCCCGCGCACGCCCCTCGCGGGCGGTCAGATACAGCGGGAGACCGGCGGCGCGCGGCGCGATCCCGGCCAGCGCCTCGTGCAGCTCGGCCTCGATCGGGTCCATCCGCACGCTGTGGTACGGCACTTCGACGTCGAGGAACCGGGCGAAGACCTGCTCCCGCTCCAGCCGCGCGGCGAGCTCTCCGAGGGTGTCCCGGTCCCCGGACAGCGTCACCGACGCCGGGCTGTTCACGGCGGCCACCGACACCTGGTCCCGGTACGGGCGGACCAACTGCTCGGCCTCCTCCTCGGACAGGTTCGCCGCCAGCATCACGCCGGTGCCCGCGAGCTGGTGCTGGAGGGCGCTGCGCGCCAGCGCGATCCGGACGGCGTCCTCCAGGCCGTAGACCCCGGCCTGGTGGAAGGCCGCGATCTCGCCGGTGCTGTGCCCGATGACGGCGTCCGGCCGCACCCCGTGGTGTTCCCACAGTGCCGCGAGCCCCGCCTGGACGGCGAAGTTGGCGGGCTGGGCGAGCCAGGTCTCGGCCATCCGGGACTCCGCCTCGGGCCGGGTCAGCTCGTCGAGCAGCGACCAGCCCGCCTGGCGCCGGATCTCCCGATCGCAGCGCTCGACCGCCTCCCGGAACACCGGCTCGGCGTCCAGGAGCTCGCGCCCCATGCCGTACCACTGCGGTCCCATGCCAGTGAACACCCACACCAGCCGCCGCGCCCCGGGCTCCCGTAGGCGGCCCCGCACGGCTTGGGGGTGCTGCTCCCCGCGCTCGCAGGCGGCCAGCACCTCGTCCAGGGAGCCGGGCGGGCCGAGGGGGGAGTGGACGACAGCGAGCCGCTCCTCGAAGTGCTGGCGACGGTGGGCCAGGGTGTGCCCGACGTCCGTGAGGGGCACTCCGGCGGCCAGTTCGCGGCGGACGCCCGCAGCCAGTTCGTCCGGGCCCGACGCGTGCCGGGCGCTCAGCGGGAGGATCGAGCGGGCGGGCGTCCGGACCGTCGTGCGCGGCTCCTCCGGCGGGCGGGGCGGCGCCTCCTCCAGCAGGACGTGGGCGTTGGTGCCGCCGAAGCCGAAGGAGTTGACGCCTGCCCGTGCGGGTCCCTCGTGCTCCGGCCAGTCGACCGGTGCGGTCGGGATTTCGAAGGGCAACGCGGCGAAGTCGATGGCGGGGTTGGGCTGCTCGAGGTTCAGATGCGGTGGGATGCGACGGTGCCGGAGAGCCAGCGCCGTCTTGATCAGGCCCGCGACGCCGGCGGCGGCCTCCGTGTGTCCGATGTTGGTCTTGACCGAGCCGACGTAGCACCGAGCCCCGGGCGCCCGGCCCTGTGCCAGCACCCGGCCCAGCGCCCGCGCTTCGATCGGGTCGCCTACGGGAGTGGAGGTGCCGTGCGCCTCGACGTACTGGAGGCTGCCCGGTGTCACTCCCGCCTCGGTGCAGACCCGTTCGATGAGCGTGGCCTGGGCGTCGGCGCTGGGCACGGTGATGCCGTTGGTACGTCCGTCCTGGTTCACCCCGCTACCGATCACCACGGCGTGCACCGGGTCGCCGTCGCGCAGCGCGTCCGAGAGCCGCTTGAGCACCACGACGCCGACGCCCTCGGCCCGTACATAGCCGTCGGCGGAGGCGTCGAAGGCGCGGGAGCGTCCGTCGGGGGAGAGGAAGCCGCCCTTGGTCTCGGCGATGGTGTACTGCGGCGCGAGGTGCAGCAGAGTGCCTCCGGCCAGGGCGAGTTCGCTCTCGCCGCGCTGCAGGCTCTGGCAGGCCAGGTGGACCGCGACCAGGGAGGAGCTGCACGCCGTGTCGATCGAGACGCTGGGGCCGCGGAAGTCGAGGCAGTGCGAGATGCGGTTCGAGACCATCGTCATCATCGTGCCGGTCGCGGTGTGCGCGGCCAGTGTCTCGAAGCCGAGGTCGGCGAACTGCAGGATCTTGTAGTCCAGGGTGAAGGCGCCGATGAAGACGCCGACGTCCCGCCCGGCCAGTTCGGCGGGCCGCTGCCCGCCGTCCTCCAGCGCCTCCCAGGACACCTCCAGGAGCTTGCGCTGCTGCGGGTCCATTTGCTCGGCCTCGCGCGGGCTGATCCCGAAGAAGCGGGGGTCGAACTCGTCGAAGCCGTCGATGTAGCCGCCCCGGCCGCCGGTCAGCCGGCCCGGCTTGGCCCGGTCGCGGCTGGCGAGGGTCGTGGTGTCGTACCGGTCAGCCGGGGTGGGGACGAGACAGTCCCGGCCTTCGATCAGATTGCGCCAGAAGGACCGGTGGTCACCCGCGTGTCCGGGGAGCCGGCAGCCGATGCCGATGATGGCGACCTTGTCGTGGTGGGCGGCGCTGGGTGAGTCCGTCATGGTCCAATCCGGTGGAGACGACGCCTCGGTACGGGCCGGGCGGGGGCGTACGGGGGCACGACGCCGGTACGGCGCGGTACGGGGCGGGGAGGTCGCGGTACGGAGCGGGCGTGCGCCGTACGGGGGACTACGCGTTGTGGGACGGGCGGCGCACGGGGTGAAGCAGGCTGGCGACGATCGAGCCGGTCTCCGGGAACGTGGCGGGGCTCTTGACACCGACGATCGCCGGGCGGCGGTCCGGCCGCCAGGTGAAACTGCCGAAGAGGCGGTCCCAGACCGAGAGGTCCACGCCGAAGTGACCGGCCTCGGCCAAGTCGGCGCTGTGGTGCAGCCGGTGTTGCTCGGGGGTGGCCAGGACGTGGTGGAGCGGACCGAGTCGGACGTCCACGTTCGCGTGGACGAAATAGCCTTGGACGAGGGTGAAGAGCGCCACCGCGAAAAGGCAGTCGGCGGAGAATCCGAGAAATCCCAGTGTCAATTGGACCGCGCCCTGTTTGAAGGCGACATCCAGTAGGTGGTTGACGCCGTTATTGGCGACGTTCACTTTTCCCGGGACGTGATGAATTCCGTGTACCTTCCACAGCCACCGATTGGAATGCGCCCAGCGGTGGGCGAGGTAGCCGGTCAGTGAGGAGGCCAGCAGCGCGATGGGTACCTCGGCCCCGAGCGCGAGCCCGGGTCCCGTGACGGGGGTCGCGGCCAGAACGGCAGCGACGACCGACTTGCCGAGCACGGCGCCGACCATGGTGAACCCGAAATAGGCTACGTACCAGCACAGTTCCCGGCCGCTCGGGTGCCAGTCGGTCCGGTGCGGGATCAGCCGCTCCAGCGCCGCGAGATAGGCGATGGTGCCGAGCAGGAAGAGCGGGATGACCCGGCCCCGGTCCCAGTCGAAGCGCAGAACCGAGGTGAAGAGCCAGACTGCGGACAGGAGCAGAATTGGGTACGCGGCGTAGCGGAGACACTCGCGGGCGGACGCGCTCACGGTCCACGCATTCGCCGGCAGCGACCCCGCATCGGGTCGATCTTCCATGCGGAGAATCTCCATTTGCATCCGAATAGGGGGTTCGCAGAGTAGCAGCGGGCATGAGGGGCCGTGAATGAGTGGGCGGCGTCTTTTGGCCAGCATGGTAAGGGGGGCGCACGAGGGTAATTTGTAAGAAGAAGTTCTTTTCATTGTCCGGTGCTCGTGGGGCGGGGTGGAGGGCACGGGGTGCCGGCGACCGAAAGTAACGATTCCGCACTCGCGTGGGCGGCGTCGGCTATGTGGTCACGACCCGCGTGGAGAGCAGATACCGCAGGGTTCCGGGCCCGGCGGATATGCCCGAAACCAGCACCCCGTGGGAGCGCGTGCGGGGCCATGGGCAGAACGCGAGCCGTGCAACTCGGCGGCCGGACCGCACAGGAGCCCGCAAGGCGAGAATTGCCCGGGTATTCAGGCCCACCCAACCTGGCGGCCCGTCAACGTCGGAGGCGATCGAACATGGGACGGTCCCCGACCGCCGGAGACTCCCGCGTGGGCAGGGGCATTATGTGAAGTGATCTTGTCCGGTGCGCCGGGTGCGCCGGGTGAGTCGGGTGAGCCTGAGGGCGGCCAGGCGCGGCGGTAGTCGCTGGCGGCGCATAGAAGGGCCGCGGCCATGTGGGCGGCACCGTCCTGGCGGTGCACCCCGAGGGCGAGGTTGCGCACGGAGGCCATGGTGCGGGGCGGATGCCCGGTGGGACGGGGGCCAGAAGTCGGGGACGCCGCCGTTGTCGGCCCTGTTCTCGCGAAGCTGCCGCGAGGCTCTGACGGCTCAGACGGGCCGCGGGCCCGGCGTCTCGCTCTTCTGTCGGAGTACGGCCTCGGCTCCCCAGTTGCGTACGGTTGAACGTCCCCGGTTAATGGCGCGCGTCCGGGGTCCGGCCTGGGGCGAGGTCACAAGATCGTCTCTGCTGTAGGCCGTCTGACCTGGCCCTGGCAGGATGCGTGAATGCAGACCCGAAGAATGGTGGGCTGTGCCGGCCTGCTGGTTGCGCTCGTGGGATGCAGTGATTCCGGTGACGGTGCTGCAGCCCCGAGTGGAGTAGAGCGTGTGGAGGCGACGGCTTTGATGGACCCGAACTCGATCACTGTCCTGGTGACCTTCGTCGGCGGGCCGGCCGACGGTCTGACGGAACATCGCCCGCTGGCTGAAGCGACGGGCAAGGTGACCATCGATGGTGTGACCTATCGGGGCAATCCGGGGCCGCCGCCGGAGGTGAAGGACACCCCTGACGGCCTGGCCCAGGTGATGAAGCCCGAGTGAGGCACGATGGTCTCCGCCTAGGGATGGTTCTCCCTAGGCGACGTCGTTCTCTCGCTCGATGGCCATGAGGCGGTTCTTCAGCCGGTAGCTGGTCCGTTGATGGAGATGACGTCGCAGCGGTGGAGGAGTCGGTCGAGAATGGCGGTGGCCAGGACCTCGTCGCCGAAGACCTGGCCCCACTCAACTGGGGCTCGCACTTGTTCCTCGGGGAGAGTGTGCCCTGCGACCTGGCCGTTTCAGGGATCCGCGTATCTCTTTGATTGTCTTGCCGACAGCAGGGTTTTGTAGGCGCTACCTTCATTCATCAGGTGCGAGGAAGGTGTGCCGGATGGTGGAGTCGCGTCTGCGGGTGATCGAGGGCCGGACGGTGCCCGAGGTGCCCGTTGCCTGGGATCCGTGGGAGTTTCAGGCGCTATGTGTGGAGGCGTTCGTGGCCTCCTGGCGGGCCCGGGGGTTCAGCCCGGTGACGGTCGACAACGACATCGGCCTGCTGGAGCGGACGTTGAAGGCTCTGGGCCGGCCGGCGTGGGATGTCACACCTGAGGACATCGACCGCGTGGTCGGCGGTCTGGCCGTGGAGGGACGGGCGCCGTCCACCCGCCGCGGATACGTCCAAATCTTCAAGGGCTTCCACCGGTTCCTGCAGGCCCGCAAGGCCGCCGAGATCGAGGCCGCGTTCGGCGTCCGGCTGGTCTGCCCGGTGGACGAGTTCAACGCCTCGCGGCATGTCGGCGACGACTCCCCGGCCCTGCTGCCGCCGCCGACCCCTGAGCGGGTCGAGGAGTTCTTCGACTTCCTCAAGGCCCGGATCGCTACCGCCCGCAAGTACCCACCCGCCGCCCGCGACTACGCACTGTTCCGGACGCTGTATCACGCCGGCTTGCGTTCGGAGGAGGCCTCGCTCCTGGACCGCCCGGACGTCCACTTCGGCCGCGGCCCGTTCGGCAAACTGCACGTGCGGTTCGGCAAGGGCGCCCACACCTCCGGGCCCCGTCCGCGCTGGGTGCCCATGCTCGATCAACTCGATCTGGTCCTGCGCTGGTTCCTCGACGACGTCCGCGGCAAATTCCCCGACTCGCCCGCACTGTTCGCCGACGAGTCGGGCGGCCACCTGCACCAGGGCACCGTCCGCAACCGCCTGCGCTATCTGATGGAACTCGAGGGCCGTCCGGCCGGTTCAGCCCTCATGCCCTGCGGAGGGCCTGCGCGACCCACAACTACGAACGCGGAGTGGACTTGGTGGCCATCCAGCAGCTACTCGGTCACTGGACAGTCAGTTCCACCATGAGATACGTCCGGCCCTCGGCCACGTTCATCGAGGACGCTTATCGACGGGCCGTGACCAGCACGCTCGGCGAGCTCACCGGAGAGGAACCCACGCCGTGAAGATCAAGTGGAAGCTGCGGATGGCCGCCGCCCAGCGCGAGATCTGGACCGGTGCCCAGCTGCGGCGCCTCCTGGCCGAGAAAGCGGGCCTGGAACTGTCCTCCGCCTCGGTGTCGGCCCTGTTCACCAAGGAACCCTCCCAGGTGAAGATGTCCACGCTCGCAGCGTTGTGCACCGCACTGGAGTGCACCCCCAACGACCTGATCGAGGTCGACACCACCCCCGTCGAACGCCCCGCGGCCCCTCCTCGACCGGCAACCGAACTGCCCCGGGTCGCCTCGGCCCGCGGCCGGTCCATGCCGCCGATCTGACCGAAGGAGGTGTGGTCGAAGCATGGGCAAGAGGCAGCGGGACTGCGTCGGTTGCGGGGCGCCGGTCGGCTTCATCGGCCGGCAGCACTGCTGCCGCTGCACGGCCCGGACGAAAGAGGAAGCCGCCCGCGCGTCCTGCCCTGCCTGCGGGAGGTCACGCGTCCTGCAGGCCGACACCGGACGGTGCATCACCTGCTCGCGGACCTGCGCGGGCTGCGGCCGCCCGGTCCGCTCACCGACCGCCAGCCACTGCGGGATCTGCCGACGGGAAGCCGACCGGCAGGCCGCGAAGCAGGTCTGTCCGCGCTGCCAGCGGCCCGGCCTTCTACAGACCGGCACTGGATGGTGCGGCCACTGCTCGCGTCAGCGGCAGGCTAAGCAGCCTCCGCGGCAGTGCGCCGACTGCGGCCAGGTGAGACGCCATGCCGGTCTCGGACTCTGTTCGGCCTGCTGGCAGAAGCACCCCGACCGACCCTTCATCGCCGCCGAGAATCTGGCCGCACGGCTTGCCGGGCCCGTGCCCTGGCTGGGTGACTTCGCCGGCCATCTCGCCGACCGGCACTGCGCGAGCCGTGCCTGCACCATGATCAGCACCCTGGGCAGACTGCTGGACGACGAACACCCCAACCACCCCCAGGCCCTGCTGGACCGCGCCCGCCGCCCCGGCCGATCGATGGGCTCCCTCGCCCGCGCGCTCGAGGGCTTCTTCACCCAGCGCGGCCTCGCCCTTCCCACCGACCAGGCGCAACGGCTCGCCGCCGGACGCCGACGACGCCGCATCGACGCCACCCCGCAACCACTTCGACCTCAGGTCCAGGCGTTCGCCGAGTCCATGCTGCGAGCACGCGAGCGCGCCCTGAAGGCCGGCACCCTGCCTCGCACCGACAGCACCATCGAGGCGGCCCTGGCCATCGTCCGGGACCTCGCTCGCTTCCTGACCGGCACGCGCAACAAGCAGGACTGGGCCCTGGCCGACGTCCACGATGTCGAGGCCTTCCTGGCGACTACGCCGAAGGCCCGGTAACGCCGGCTGACCGTGCTGCGGCAGTACTTCCGCTTCGCCTGCTCCCGCAAGGTCGTGCTGATCGACCCCACCCGGGGAGTGAAGGCCAAGTGCCCGTCAGGGTTCAGCGGCACCACCGTCGCCGTCGACCGGCAGCGCCAGCTGTTCCGCCGCTGGACCACCGGCACCGACGCGCACCCGCACGAGGCACTGCTCGGGGTCCTGGCTCTCCTCCACGCGGCCTCCAGCAGTGAGGTCCGGCTCCTGCGAGTGGACGACCTCGACCCCAGCAGCCGCACCATCCGCCTGGGCAGACGGCCGCATCCAGTACCCATGGACCCGGCCAGCTGGTCGGTACTCCAACGCTGCCTGGCCCACCGCGCGGACCAGAGCACCGACAACCCCCACGTGATCGTCACCCGGATCACCAAGACCGGCCGGGCCCCGGCCTCAACCGCCTATGTCAGCCACCTCCTGGACCCCTGCGGCGTCCCGCCCCGAACCCTGCGAAGCACCCGACTCGCAGACCTGGTGAACACCCTCGATCCCAAGCTCGTCGCAGCAGCCCTCGGCATGGACCCTGAAGGCGTCATGATCTACCTCGCCGACCACGTCGATGCCATCCGCCTGGTGGAGCCGTGACCGCTTCAAAATCGCTGTTCAGAGCTGATCTGGGACCTGCAGAATCAGCAACATGCCGCGCTTCTTGTGTGACCGTTGCCGATGCCCGCTCACCATACCGGTCACCAAGATCAAAGTTCCGTCGCCAGTCCCACCCTCCGAGACTCCCGGCATCCGGACACGGCCACCCCGGATGCCGCGCGGCACCTATGCCCCGAACTTCCGGCTGAGCGAGTTCACCATCGACATCCCCGGCTTTGTGGTTCATCCCGACGATGTCGTCGGCACCGAATTGCACTCCGGTTGGGACCGATTGAGCGCCTGCTGCCAGGGACCCAGCGGCACCAACGGACCCAATGTCGTCTGCGGGAGCTGCGGCGCCGAGGTGGCTACCAAGCAGGCCGACTGCTTCACCCAAGACCAGGTGGTACTCGAGTCCACCGCAGTCTGCCTCTCCTTCACAGACGACTGATCACGCGACGAGTTCCCAAGCCGAACTCGTTGACATTCGGCGGCACCTCGCACGGGTTCGCCGGAACGTGTGCGCTTTGCTGAAGGTCTTGTTCGAGGTCAGGATGATGGATCCCCGTTCGTAGCGCTTGGAGATGACCTGGAAGACCAGGTTTGCCTCGGCGCGTTCGAGGGGCTGGTAGCCGACTTCGTCGACCACGAGGACGCTGGGCCGCAGGTAGGTGCCGAGCTTGCTGGTCAGCCGTCCGGTCTCCTCGGCGGTTTTGAGGTTGCGGACCATGTCGTCGAGGCTGGTGAAGTAGATTGAGTAGCCGGCCCGGCAGGCCGCAACGGAGCGGGCGGCGCTGGCAGGCATGGCTCAACCTCGACAACGCCGCTGCTCTCCTCGTTGAGGAACCCGAGTACGTGGATGACGTGAGCCTGTGGCTGGCCACCCCGGAGTTCGACGAGGCCATCGGACGTAAGCGCGCAGAGCTCGATGCGGACGTACCGGCCGACGCCGAAGGCGCTCTCATGTGGGCTTCAGCAGCCGGTCTCCAAGCCGTGGCGCAGCAGCCTCGGATCGAAGAACTGCTGCGCGCACAGGAGACCTTCGTGGAGGAGCTCTTCGACGCGCTGCTGGACGAGCTGGGCTTCCCGGAAGCTGTCCACTCCGCATCGCAGCCATAAGAAACGACGTCTTAGACGATGTCCTACGTGGTGAGGCGGATGAGTCGCTTGTAGCAGCCGAGGGCGGCGGCGAGACCGAGGAAGGCCAGGTAGTGGCGCGATATTCGTTCGTAGCGTGGGCTGAGTCGACGGTAGCCGGTCATCCAGGACATGGTGCGCTCGATGACCCGCCTTCGCCGGCCCAATCGTTCGCTGGACTCGACGCCTTTGCGTGCGATTCGCACCCCAATGCGCTTCCCTCGTAGCCATCTGCGCAGTTCAGGTATGTCGTATGACTTGTCTGCGTGGAGGCGCTGGGGCTTGAAGTGGCGGCCTCGGTAGGAGTCGTGTCTCGTTTGGTGACCGGCCACCATCGGCTTCAGTGTCTGGCTGTCGTGGACGTTCGCTGCGGAGATCCCGACGACGAGGGGCAGACCGTTCGCGTTCGACAGGATGTGCATCTCGGAACCCGGCTTGCCCCGGTCAACGGGGCTCGGACCTGTGTGTTCGCCCCCTTTTTTTGCCCTTACGTGGGCGGAGTCGAGGACGCCGCGGGAGACATCGACGAGGCCGGCGTCATCGAGACGATGCACGATCGCCTCGTGTAGGCGGCCCCAGACCCCGGCTCGAGTCCAGATCATGAAACGGCGATGCGCGGTCGACTTCGACACCCCGAAGCATGGTGGCAGCATCCGCCAGGCACACCCGCTGACCAGGACGTAGATGATGGCCGCGAAGAGCGTCTCATCGGGCGTGTCCTGCGTCCCCCCGCCCTGCGGCCGCACCTTCGACGGCGGGATCAGCGGCTCAGCGATCTCCCACAACCCGTCCGGAACAATCCAACTCCACGTACCCCACCCCATGCCTCCTTCAACGAGCCGCCACCCACGTAGGACACCGATAGCCCGGAAGGCGATCAGAGCCGTCGACGTCTCAGTCCGGGAGGGCGTCGGCCCGACTATCCGGACATCATCCGCCGCCAAGACGATGAGCTGGACTCTCCAGGTCACCCTGCCTCTCGCCCCTTGGTCGCCCATGTCACGTGTCGTGCAAGGGTGCTTTCCTCGCGCTGGGTACGCGGCCCAGCGTCGGGTTCAGGAGTGGTGCCCGGCGGGCCAGGAAGTCCCACAGTTGGTCGGCGACCGGTCCGTGCGGCTGGTCGCGCCGGCGGGCGGCCGAGAGTTCCTCGACCACTCCGGGGAAGTGCTGGCCCGCGATGGAGAGCAGGCTTCCGTCGCTCAGCTCGGTCTCGATCAGAAACCTCGGCACGTGCCCCCATGCCATGCCGCGCACGATCAGCTCCTTCTTCATGACGTGGTCCGGGACCGAGGTCCGGGGTGCGCCCTCGACCAGGAAGTGGCCTGGTTCGGACGGGTGGTGCGCCGAGTCCCGCACCACGCACTGGGTGAGGGCCTGCATCCGCTGCGGCGTGATGTCGGTGTCCAGGGGGAAGGGCAGGAAGCCGGACGCCACGACGGGCACCAGCGCGACGCGGCCGAGGTCAATCCACTCCATGCGCACGTCGCTCTTGGGGACGCGATGCACGATCAGGTCGGCCTCGCCCTCCCGTAGCCGCTCCCAGGGACCGGTCACCGTCTCGAACTGCAGATGCAGCCGTGTCTGCGGGCGCTGCGCGAAGAAGCCGCTGAGCATCTCCAGCACCGGCGGCAACGGACACAGGTCTCCGAGCACCACGCGCAGCTCCGCCTCTTCACCCATCGCCAACTGAGCGGCGTAAGTGTGGAGTTCGTCGGCCTCGTGCAGCAGGACGCGCACCTTTCGGTGGAAGGCGCGCCCGGACTCGGTGAGCTGGACCCGATAGCCCGAGCGGTCCAGGAGGGTCAGTCCCAGCTGGCGTTCCAGCTTGGCGACCGCCGCGAACACGGAAGGGTGCGAACGGTGCAGCAGGTCGGCGGCTGCCTGGAAGCCGCCGCCGCGCACGACGGCGTCGAAGCACTGCAACTCGTGGAGCGTGAAGTTCGACATCGTCCGGGAAACCTACAATGCCTGTCTGATCTTTGTCATGGATGTCTGCAGTCGGCGTTCCTAGGCTGAGCGCAAAGCCGCTGGACGACTGGAGCTGACATGACCTCTCGAACCCCTTCCACCGTCACCACCGGGGACGGTGTCCGCATCGCGTACCGCTTCGACGGCGACGCGGGAAAGCCCGTGCTGCTGCTCTCGAACTCCATCGGAACCGACCTCCACATGTGGGACGGCCAAGTACCGGCCCTGACCGAGCACTTCCGACTGCTGCGCTACGACGCGCGAGGCCACGGCGCCTCCGACGTCCCTGCCGGTCCCTACTCCCTCGACCGGCTGGGGCGCGATGTGGTGGAGCTGCTGGACGCTCTGGGTCTGCTGCGGGTGCACGTGCTCGGCCTGTCCCTGGGCGGAATCGTCGCGCAGTGGCTGGGGATCCACGTCCCGGAGCGTGTCGACCGGCTGGTGCTCTCCAACACCGCCGCGCACCTCGGCCCGGCGAGTCAGTGGGATCGGCCGATCGCCGAACTCCTCGAGGCCCCCGACATGCGGGCCACCGCGGACATGTTCCTGGGCAACTGGTTCCCGGACCGCATGCTGAAGGGCGATGACGAGGTTGTCGAGGGCTTCCGCCGCACCCTGCTCGCCACGCGGCGCGAGGGCGTCGCCGGCAGCTGGGCTGCGGTCCGGGACTCAGACCTGCGCCGCACGGCCGCACTCATCTCCCGCCCCACACTGGTCATCGCGGGCGAGCACGACACCGTCACGTCGGCCGACCACGGCAAGGAACTCGCCGCGATCATCCCTGGCGTGCGGTTCACCGTCCTGCCCACTGTGCACATGGCGAACGTCGAGAGGCAGGCGGAGTTTCTGGACACCGTGGTGCCCTTCCTCACCGAGCGGCCTGACGTGTGACGAGAGGGGGCGCTGTCGTGCGGGATGCGGGCGCCGCGGTGGACCCGGGTCCCGTACCGACTCGTACCGAGCCTTCGGCACGGCGCGTGCCGGCGGGGGTCTGCCCCATGGGCCCTTCAACGAGCCACCGCCACGTAGGACATCGTCTAAACATCAGTCACTACAAGGCGACCGTCTCGACCGGCAAGGGAACGTGTGTCACGCACCGGGCCAGTCAGGGCGGCAGGTACAACCTGCACGAGTACAGCAACATAGGCCTCACCTTCGAGGGCCAGGGCGGCCAGGGCTCCTACGCTGTCAACTTCGTCAACGACCACTGAGTCTCTCCGCCTGCCGGCAGTACGCGCTGCCGGCAGACGGCTTGATCTCACAGCTCCTTGCCGACGTACCGGGCAGCTGACGGGGGCGCCCTCGACGACAGCAGCAGGCAGCAGACTGTGACCTGATCTACGGTGATCACGTACCAGGCGAGCCGGGTGCAGGAGGTTGTCGCTAGTTCGGTATGAGTCGTCCTGGTCCGGCGCCGACAGCTACGACAACGCGATGGCCAAGGGCCTCAACGGCTCCTTCAAAGCCAAGTGGCGACCATCGACACCGTCGCAGTGCACCCGGACCACCGGCGTTGTGGGCTGGGACAGCACCTGCTGGAACGCACCCTGGAATGGGCCCGCTCGGCGGGGGCGACCACGGTGGACGCCTGGACACGGGACGACACCGACACCCTGGCCTGGTACCACGCCCTGGGCTTCGGGGAGAGCGACCACTACCTGCACGTCACGCCAACCACTACACCGACCCGGCCGAGCCCATCCGGGCCATCGCGGAACGACGTCCCGGGATCCATCCCATTGTGGTCTTCGGCCACGCTCCTTCGCGGACGAACTGGGGCTGAGGAGCGAGTTCGCCCGGGTCAACGTCGACCGGCGCCTTGCCCGACCAGTCTGACCGGGCGCGGCCCCGCGATCCCGCCGGGACGCGGCTACTCGGGGACTGCTGCGGCCTGGGCGGTGGCGGCTCTTCGCGTTGGGTGATGTGCCAGCTCGATCTGGCACATCCCCGTCCGACGCCGGTGCCAGATCCGCCAGCCGCGCCCCGACCTCGCCGCCCGCCTGGCCGAGAGCCGACGAGGCATGGTGCCGGGTGTGAGTCTCTCTAGGGGGCAACCCCATGTGGCTTCGGGGGTTTCCCGGAGTGCGCTGAGGTGTCCGCCGCCCTAGCGTGCGGGTATGTCAAAACCTCGACACTTCGCGGCCTTCGTGGTGTGCGCGGCGGTGCTCACCGCCACCACGAACAGCGCCACCGCCGCTGACCCGAAACCGTTCGCCCGCTTCCACGGCCAGCACGTCGACTGGCACGCCTGCGCCCTCGACGCCGACGACGAGACGGGCCAGGCGCTGGATGCTGCCGCGCCGACTGTGCCGACATCACCGTGCCGCTTGACTACGCCGACCCCGACGGTCGCACCATCACCGTCGCCGTATCCCGTCTGAAGGCCACCGATACCGCCCACCGCGTCGGTCCGTTGCTGCTCAACGACGGGGGACCGGCCGGCCCCAGCCTCCAGATGCCACTGACCAAGTCGGAGGTGATGGGAGAGGTCGCAGACCGCTACGACCTGATCGGTATGGACCCGCGCTTCGTCGGCCGGAGTACCCCGCTGGACTGTGGCTGGGACCTCGGCTCCGCACCCCTGCGCTCTGCGGGCGCCGACCTGGCGGCGTACCGGAAGGAAGTCGCCGTCGCGCGCGAGCTGGCCGGGCGGTGCGAGAGCGCCCACGGTGACGTGCTGCCGTATGTCACCACCCGCAACACGGCCCGCGACATGGACGTCATCCGCGCCGCTCTCGGCGAGGACGCCCTCTCCTACCTCGGCTATTCCTACGGCAGTTACCTCGGTGAGGTGTACACACAGCTCTTCCCCGGCCGTACCGACCGTATGGTGCTCGACGGCGTCCATTCCCCGGATCGCTACAGCCAAACGCTGCTGCACGGCGCCGAGGCGGCCAACGAGGCGGCCCTGCGCGCATGGGCGTCTTGGGCCGCCACACGGCACGACACCTACGGGCTGGGCGCTACGCGCGGCAAGGTCCTGGCGACGGTGCAGCACATCCTGGACGCTGCTGCTCGGGAGCCGCTGCAGATTGGGGACGCCTATCTGCTGGACGAGCACGTGCTCCCCTTCTTCTTCATCGGGGGCCTCGGTAGTGACCTCGACAACCAGCGCGCCGATCTCGCCGCGACCGTACGTCTCCTGGCGCGCGCTGCAGACCGGGAGCCGGTCGAGCCGTCCGAAGAGCTCACCGGGCGCCTGGAGTTCCTGCTGACCGGGGCGGGTTCGGCCTCCGCCAGCCAGATGACCGCGATCGTCTGCGGCGATGTGGCAGAGCGGCGCGGCGTCGGCAGCTACTGGCACGCGGTCGAGGCGTCGCGTGAGCGGTTCCCCCTCGCCGGACCGCTGGCCAACCACATCACCCCTTGCGAGTTCTGGGACCAGCCTGCCGAGGCGCCGACCGTGCTCGACAACGACGTCCCGGCCTTGCTCGTCGCTGCCACCGGCGACCCCCGCACCGTCTACGCCGGCGCCGAGGCCATGCGCGAGCAGTGGCCGAGCTCCCGGCTGCTCACCGTGGAGGGGGCTCGTCAGCACGGCATGTACGGCGAGTACGGCAACTCCTGCGTCGACGAGCGCGTCAATGCCTACCTGCGCACGGGACGGCTCCCCACCCACGACCTGGCCTGCGAGGCGTAGCCCCAGCAGCGGTACTCGGCGACGCAGGCGGTGCCAAGACGACGGGGCGCCGCGGTGCAGGTACCGAGACCGGCCTTCCGTACCGATCCGACGGTGGCCGCCTTGCGGTGCCCGGACGACGTCCTGGAGCAATTCTTCTTCGACCACGGCGACAGCGCCGCCTTCATCGACGACTACAACACCATCGACCTGCACACCATCACCTGGCAGCCGGCGCCCCTCCCCGCCGCCCACTTCACCGGCATCCCACTGGAGCCGCCGACGAGGGATGCATCTAGAACTACGCCAAGAACCCGGTCTACTGGGTCACCGCCCCCGCAGGCCGCCCTTCACTGGGAGAAGACGGGACGTGGCTGCGCTCGCTGCTCCTGATCGAGCGGAGTCTCCTGGATCCGGACCCCGCCGAACTACCGGTCCTGGAGAGCCGGCGGAGATCCGCCGGGTCCGGGGCCACTGTCAGCGGCCCCGGACCCGCGGGGG
Source organism: Streptomyces sp. NPDC052299 (assembly GCF_040679335.1). Classification (NCBI taxonomy): domain Bacteria; kingdom Bacillati; phylum Actinomycetota; class Actinomycetes; order Kitasatosporales; family Streptomycetaceae; genus Streptomyces; species Streptomyces sp. NPDC052299. The sequence continues at coordinate 517,412 of NZ_JBFAUP010000002.1, forward strand.
ATTGATCTGAAGAATGTCCGGGCTCTGCGCGAGCCGTTCCATGAGTGGCTCGTGCAGGCTGCCGAAGAGCGGTTCGAGGCACATGGTCAGGCTTTCAGCGCTGCCTGGGGGAGGGGCCATTGAGATCATGTGGTCCAGGAACGGGCCCATGAGTCGATCAGATCCCGCATCGCCGCCAGCCCGTGTGTATCCGGCATGAACAGCCCACTGCGGGATCCCCGCGACGGCACTGGGACACGGACCGCGACAGCTATCTGGAGCCTTCGCCGCGGGGCCTCCGGTAGGGGAGGGCGACAACATGGCCGGGCCGCCGCGACCGGTACCGACGGACCCGCAGTCTCCGCGGCCCCCGCCGGGGGATCCGGGGCGCCCCGGATCCCCCGGCGGGCACCGTGCGGGTCACCGGGTCCGGCCACCGCGTGCGGAACGTCGCGGCCGCCCGTGCGGGCGGCAACAGTTCGGCGCGCAGGGCGTCGCCCCGCCGCTGTACGTACGGGCCCGGACGGCAACCCGGCTGTTCAGGGGTGTTCGGGGAGCCGGGCCGCGGTGACGGCCACCCGGCGGTCGCCGAAAACGGCCACCTGGGCCGTGACATCGGTGAAGCCGTGGCCGACGGCCCAGTCGACGGCGTCCTCGGGGCCGGCCGGGAGCGGCACGTCCGCAGCGAGCAGGGCGGCGAAGCGGCTGGAGGGACGGAAGTGCCCGGCCAGCGGCAGGGAGTACGCGACCTGGCCGCCGGGACGCAGGACGCGCCGCCAGTCGGCGAGGGCCCGGCAGCCCAGGAAGTGCAGCGAGGACGCGCAGAACACCGCGTCGAGCGAACCGTCGGGCACAGGCAGCGGCACAGCGTCCGCCACCCGCCAGTCGACGACCCCTCCAACCGCCCGGCCGCGCCCCGCCTCGATCATGCGCGGCGAGATATCGACCGCGAGCACGGGCGGAGCGCTGTCCGGCCGGGCACGGGCCAGACGCAGGGCGACCGCCCCGGCTCCACAGGCCACATCGGCGACGGCATCGTAAGCACCCGGCCGGGCACGGGCGAGAAGAGCGTCCGCGATCCTCTCGTGGTGATCGTGGTCATAGCTGTCGGCCAGATCGTCGAACAGTCCGGCAAGGGTCGCGGCACGGGTCACCCGGCGATCCTATGCCGGCCCCACCGGGAACTTCCGGGGCGGCAGTGGGTCTGCCGGGCCACTGCCCACACACGGCAACCAGGACACCGCCAGCCGGGCGGCCCAGGCCGAGAACGCCTGGCACGCGGCGGCCGCCCGGATGCCGGCGCCGCGCATCAGCCACCTAACGCTCGGTGGGGGTATGACCAGCCGTGCCGTTTCAGCGGCCGCCACACCGTTGCCACCGACAGGCTCACTCGCAGACACCGGCGGATCACCACCTGGACCCGGACCAGGGTCCAGCGCTCGTCGTCGAAGCCGCGTGCTGCCGGGCCTCTGCCGAGCTCCTCCTCCAGCACAGCGAACTGGGCATCGGTGATGGTCGGTGAGTTCGCCGGACCCACCGAGCGCAGGCCCTCCATGCCGCCCTCGCGCCACGCACGGCGCCAGCGTTCCACCGACCGCACGCTCACTCGCAGGTCCTACGCGATCACCGACGTCTTCTCACCCGCCGCGAAGCGTTGCCCAGTCTGAAGGCGGATCCCTTCACGAAACGCCCGACGCTCAGCGGTCGGGCCCCCACCCTCTGGATACCTCACCTCACTGGCATATCGCAGGGATCATGAAACCGTCACACCCGACGACAACACGAAAACCTCAGTAGGTATCCAACTCCCCTGAATGCAGGTAAGCCTGGCCTACCTTGCTGGCGAATCCGCTTCCAGCCCGATTCACTTGAATGCAGACGCCCCACCTGTTGGCCTGCACCTCCCTCTCACCCACCGGACGCCCATCGAGCTGTCCGAGATGGGAGGGCCTTTCCTCCGCACCCCACCGTCCTGCCCCCGTACGCCCTCAACCAGGAGACCCCATGGACAACATCGCTTTCGCCTCAGCCCTCATCATTGGGCTCGGACTGCTTTGCGTCACCACCGTCTGCATCGGCGCCATCTGCAGAGCCCACCGGACAGACGTCGTTGCTGTCGTACGGGCCCTCCCGGAACTTACGCTCGCCCTGATACGCCGACGTCGCCCGTGACGCCCCCGAGGAGATCCCCTCCGCTAAGCCCGAGTTCCCGGTCTTGGCACCCGCCTTGCCCACTCGATGGTCCGGGTCCCGGAAGGCCTGCTGAAGGATGTCGGCCGACGGTTCGTCATCAACGCCGACACGCTGCGCGGGGATCGCCGGCAAGACGGTCTCGTGCCGCAGCGCGAACGTCGTCCGGGGCGGCGGCCGGTCCCGTCCCGGGGCCGGTCCGGACTGGTCCGCGCTCAGATCCCCGACGAGCGGGTGAGATCCGGGGCCCACGGCTCGGTGAAGCGGACCTGATCGGCAACCCAGCCCAGCTGCCTGACCGCTGCCACGGGCGCAGCCCTTCGAGCAGATAGCCGGCCGCGAGACTGGCGGCAGCAGCGACGGCAACGCTCACCGTCACGTCCATCGCATGCCGATGGTGGAGAGCAGCGCGACACGCTCGGGGGACAGTGTCGAGGCCCTGCTGCGTTGGTTGTTGATCCATGCTCCGAGCCGAAGCTCCCGCTCCACCCGATCGTCGCCGACGGTCCTTTCGATCCACTTTCTGGGGACGTGGAGGTGTCCTTCGCGTTCGTAGTACTGCTTGGCGGCTTGGTAGTTGATCGCCCATTTCTGGGCCTGGCTGGTCCGCGGTTTCGGCCTTTCGTCGTCGGAGGCTGGGGTGATTCCGAGGATGTGTTCGCACATCCATTGCTGGACGCTGCTCAGTTTGTCGAATCCCAGCCGCTGCGCCCGTACCCACCGCCCCAGATCCTCGCCCTGGTCCATCACGCCACCGGGCTCCATGGGCAGCGGGTGCCCGGCCTCCAAGTGGCGCCGGACGAGGTGAAAGCAGCGCTGCCATTCCACCGACCAGGCCGGGCACCACGACGGATCGATCTCCTCCAGCTGCTCACGCCGCGTCTCCGTCAGCGCCCCGGCCGACGACTTCACTGTCAGCCCTTCGGCACGTTGCCGTTCATTCTCTGCCGCCCTGCGGGCTGCGGCTCGTGCGTTCTTCAGCCAGATCCCGACCCGGTAGCCCTGGAACACGGCATCGGTGGGGGCCAGGAGGTGGCCGGCTTGGGCCGCCCATCCGCGCGCCGCGGCGAGGCCCTCGTCCCACGCAATGTCGTAGTGCGACCAGACCATGCCCAGCTTCTCCAGCTGGGCGACACGGTCCTCGTCCATGGCGCCGCGGGCGTAGAAGCGCCGGGCGTCGGCCGTCCACTGCCCGAGGGGGAATCCGGCGAGCGAGGCGGGCCACGCTCCAGGTTCGTCGCCCTGGCCCTCCTGCACCTCCTCGACTTCTTGGACCTCGTCGTCCTCGTGGCTGTCGGGCGTGGGAACGCGGTAGGTGAACGGAACCTTCAGATCACCGTGGAGCCGGTGGTAGATGCCGGCGGCCTCGACACCGCGCCGCCAGTGCTCATTCTCCGGGTTGAGGACACGCAGGTTGATGAACGCGGCCAGCTGCGCCGGATCACGCGGCACGGAGAACTTCAGTAGCTCCCGCGCAGGCACCGACGGACCCTCCACCTCGCCTTCCCCGGCCTCGCCCATCTCGCCTTTCTGGCCCTGCACGGGTTTGTAGGCGCTGGGGGCCTGCTGCTCTGCGAGCCGCTCCACGATCCGGGCGTCGTGCGCCCTGAGCGCCTCCAGGAGCTTCGCGAGCCCGCCATACGCCCGGCTGGTGAGCATGTTGTCGACTGTCTCACCCGGCCCGAGGAGCACCGGCACCACGAGCGAGGCGATCTTGCCTTCGCCGGGCTGCATCCGCAGTGCCCTGCCGACCGCCTGGACGAGGTCGGGCATGGAGCCGCGTACGTCCGCGAAGTACACGGAGTCGCAGTCGCGGGTATCGACCCCTTCGCCCAGGACCTTCACTGACCCCAGGAACCCCTTCTCTACGACGGCCCCATCGGTAGCGATCCCGGCCGCGAACTCGTCGAGCACCCGGCGCCGGTGCAGCGGCTTGTGTTCCCCGCACAGCCAGTCCGCCCAGATCGTGCGCGGGTACAGCTCCGGATCCGTGTCGTGCAGCTTCTTGGCGACGTCGGGGAGGCCAGCCGCGAACGCCTCAGCCTCCTTCACCATGTGGTGGAAGGTCAGCGTGCGGCGGAAACCTTCCTCCGAGGATGCCTTGAGCAGGGCGGTCTGGAGGGCGGCCAGTCGGGCCCCGCGGATCTCGTCCGACCGGCCCTCCACGCCCAGGAGCTGCGCGGCCTGGAGCTGGGTGTCGGCGATGTCGACGCATACGACCTGATACGGGGCGCAGATGCCCCTGTCCACCGCCTCGGAGAGGGTCAGGGTGTACGCCCTGCTGCCGAACGGCCCATCCGGGTCATCGTCCATGCTCGCGACCAACTCCGCAGGCGCCCCCTGGCCGGCGTCCTCGTTCAGCTGCCACAGACGGGGCGTGGCGGTCATGTACAGCCGTCGCAGGGCGGGGATGCGGGTGTTGTCGTGGACAACGGCCCACGGTTTCCCGATCCGACCCGAAGTCCGGTGCGCTTCGTCCACGACGATCAGGTCCCACCCTGGTAGGCCCGCGGTGTGCGCTCGCTCCAGCGTGCCCAGCCCGAGCGAGGCGTACGTGGCGAACACGGTGACCTTGTCGAACGGCCGCACCCACTCCACCAGCTCATCCACGTCCGTGGTGTTCGGGAAGCCGGCATCCTCGCCCCGCAGAGACGAGATCCCGATCATCGGGCCTGTCCGGCCAGCCTCCCGCCACGCGGCCTCGGTCTGCGTCAGCAGATCCAGCGAAGGGACCAGCACGAGGACGCGGCCGGCACGGAGCTTGTCCGCACTGCGGGCCGCGACCCGGGTCTTCCCGGACCCGGTCGCCATGATCACCTGCGTCCGCAGCCCCCTTTCGGGCACGAGCGACCGGGCAGGCAATTCGAGAGCACGAACAACCGCCTCGACAGCCTCCTGCTGCGCCGCCTCACGCGGGTCAATTCGGCCTGTGCGCGACATCTCGCTTGCCTTCCCTGATGACGTGGTCCCCGTGGTCGCTCCAAGCGGCGGAAAATAGTCCGCCTGTACCGCGAGGAGGCATGAGACCTGAGGATGAACCGACACGTGCGCTGCTGTCCGCTTTGCTAGAGCCCCCGATGATTCGTTGCAACGGATCGAGTATCTCCCGGAGCGACTCATCGATGGGGTGTTCTGAGTCCATAGCTTATCTTGGCTTACAAAATGAAGCACACGGCCACACTGGAGGTCAGTCCGCATCTGTACACGCGGCCCCGCCCTTCCCGCTCAGCCAACTCGCATGATGGCTGAGTATGAGGGGGCGCTCGGGGCGGTAGGGGGGACGTGGCCTTTGTTGAGGGAGGCGGCTGCGAGACAGAGCTCTGATTCATACAGCCCACCGGAGTGGACCAGGCCAGGCCGGCGATGGGCTCAGCGGGCCTGCGGGCCGATGCTAAGCATCAGCGCGGGGTTACTTGCATGGAGGGTCAGTGACGGTGCCGGAACTGGTCAGGCCCTGGTGGCTGGGGCGGATGTCCTTGTATGGGTGTGCCTCCTGATAGCCAATCGATCCGCAGCGCCATCGGCAATCCGCACGCGACCGGGGCCATCCTTCGCGTTGAGCCGGGAAGTGGCAGCCCGTTATGGCATGGGAAGCAGTGTTCGTCTCCCGCACTCCTGCCTCGGAAGGGGGTGCGCTCTCTGCCTGCGCCTGTTTGGATTCCGGTTGGAAGGTTGGGGTTGCCGGGGGTGGCGTGTGCTGGGCTTTTTGCTGGATCTTGTGGCCGGTGGTGCGCTGAGCTGGGGTGATGAGAGGCGTAGAGCTAGGAAGAAGGCTCGGGGTTTCGCAGAGGGGGCGGAGGTGGGTTTCGTTGCCTGCGTGTTGGGTGACCGTTCGTACTGCCGGGACGGGGTGTTGGTTCATCTCTGGGCTGCGGGGTCGACGCTTCATGTCACTCCTACGGAGTTCAGGGAGCTTCATCGCAGTCCGCTTTCTGCAGCGCAGTGGGAGCTGGTTCGAGTCCGGTCGAAGAATCGTACGGATTCAAGGTTGGTTCAGTACGGCTGGCAGGTGGCAGAGTGCCGCGACGGTGATGCTGTTGTGCTGGTCGGGTGCTCACCGGATTCGATGCGGTACCTGACAGCTGTTCTGAACGCTGAGGGCAGGGGCTAGAGAATGATGGCGCAGGGAAGGGGAAGACCCGACCCGGGGATACACGGACAGGTGTGATCACGACCCGTCACATACACCATGGGAGCCACCCCCGCCCCCATAGCCGGCCAGGCCCGCGGCAGCGGGCCTTTTTTGGACCTGGAGGCGAAGCCGGAAGGGCCGGGGGTGGAGCGAAGCGGAACCCCTGATGGGCAGCCACGAAGTGGCAGCCCATCAGGGCATCGCGAAGCGAGGCCCGCTCACTGCGTTCACGGAGCGAAGCGGAGAGAACGCCCGCGCATCGCGCGGACCGGGGAGCGAAGCGAGCCGGCCCCACAGCCCCTGAAGCGAAGCGGAAGGGGCGCGCCAAGCGAAGCGCGGCGCTTCACTTGCTCATCGCGCAGCGATGAGGGACCCGCT